>JBKOVG010000044.1:0-6651 GCA_046723845.1 Candidatus Methylomirabilota bacterium
TGACCGCGCAGATCGAGGCGCGCCTGGGCCGTTCACTGGGCGCGAGCTGGGAAGAGCCATTTCGACATCTCTACCGCGAGGCCTTTGCTGCGGAGCTCAAGCCGGTGTCCGGGATCGTGGAGGCGCTGGACGCGATTACGATACCGACGTGCGTCGCCTCGAGCGGCACTCACGAGAAGATTCGCTTCACGCTTGGACTCACCGGGCTCTACGACCGGTTCGCGGGCCGGATCTTTAGCGTCAGCGAGGTCGCCCGCGGCAAGCCGGCGCCCGATCTGTTTCTCCACGCGGCGGCACGGATGGGCGTGGCGCCGGCGGCCTGCGCGGTCGTCGAGGATAGCCCATACGGCGTGCACGCCGCGCGAGCCGCCGGCATGCGCGCGTTCGGCTACGCCGGAGGACTCGTGCCGCGCAGGTCGCTGGAAGGTCCCCGTACCGTGGTCTTCGACGACATGCGCACGCTTCCGGCCTTGCTCGCCGCCGCGCATCCCGGTCGGTAAACCCGATGTCGCTCTATCGAATCTTCTGACACGGGCGGGATGGAGCACTCGCCGACGAGCGCGACGGGCACCGGCTGGGAGCCGACGCGCTGGCACGCGACGCAGCGGGCGGGGTGGAGAGTGATGCGCCAGAATGCGTCAAGGGGTCAGCATGACTGTCGCCGAAGACCTGTTGCATCGGCACATCGAGACGCTCGTCGCCAACAACGCGCGCTGGCAGACGATGCTCGCCGATGACGTCGTGTGGGAACTGCCGTTCGCGCCGGCCCTCGGGCACCCGGCGCGCGTGTCGGGACGCACTGAGGTCGTGCAGTTCGCGGCTTGGTTCGTGGGAGCCGTCGAGAACTTCTGCTTTTTCGATGTGAGGGTCCAGGCCTTCGCCGACCCGGAGGCGGCCGTCGCGGAGGTCAAGGGCGAGGGCCGGATCAAGGCAACCGGGCGATCCTACCGTCAGGAGTACGTCGTGTTCCTGCGTGCAGTTGAGGGCAAGATCGCGTTCCTGCGCGAGTACTTCGATCCGACCCGGGCGGCGAAGGCGATGAACACGGCCATCCTTGACCGCGACTCCTGACATGCGGACGGGGATCTGCGGGCGCGCCAGATCAGGCTTCCCCCCCCCCGACACCGTGGACCGGTGCGGGCCGAAGGGAAGATGACCGACGGCCGCCTCTGGCATCTCTGGCTCCGCATCAACCGCGTGCTGCGCGCGATGCTGCACACGCGCTGGAGCGCGGAGGCGGGTGGTCTCATGGCCTATGCTAGCGACCTGAATGACTTGGCTCGCCGTGCCGCCACTTATGTGGACAAGATCTTGAAAGGTGCAAAACCGGCCGATCTCCCCGTCGAACAACCAACGAAGTTCGAGCTGATCGTCAACCTCAAGACGGCCAAGACACTAGGCCTGACGATTCCCCAGACGCTCCCACTCCAGGCCAATGAGGTAATCGAATAGCCCGTGCTCGACCAACGCGGCCGACTCCTGCGATCAGCCGCCCTCTGTTAGACTCCCGCCAGCCGTTCCTAGCCGAGGTGCCCATGCGGCGGATCGAAGTAGCGGTCGTCCTCGCTGTCAGCCTCACGCTTTCGTCGCTCGTTGGCGAGGCCCACGCACTCTGCCTCGCCGGTGACGTCGCGTCGACCGTCGATGCGGACAACTCCGCCGAACGCTCTTACCAGGAGGCGCTCGCCATTGCCCACGACCTCGGCATGCGCCCCCTGATCGCCCACTGCCACCTCGGCCTCGGCAAGCTCTACCGGCGCACAGGCCAGCGTGAGCAGGCGCAGGAGCATCTTGCGGCCGCGACGAACATGTATCGCGAGATGGGAATGGTGTACTGGCTAGAGAAGGCGGAGGCGGAGTTGGACGTGTTGAGGTGAGCTTTCTCTAGTGTCAGCACGGAGGCCCTGCAGACACAAGCCACGAGGAGGTCGGCGCACACCTCATTTCTTGCTCTCACGAACGCCTTCGCCTAGGCGTCTTGGGGGGCGGCATCCCTCTGGACCGGCGCCCTGTTCTGGCGGAAAATCCCGTGACACTCTGGTTGTGCGCGCTGTGCCGGGGGCCAGGAGCGGCGGCAGGGGGGCGGGGGTAGCGGCGCTGAGAACGGCCGTTCCGTCAACTGGGCCTTTATACCGCCTATGATCTAATGACCCGTCTTGGCCTGATTGGTCCTTCGAAAACCGTCCGCGTGGCGTCAGTAAACCGAACCGCGAGTCAGACCCAACGAAGGTGTGTTGAGATCAGCGCCCGGTGATAGGCTGCCACGCTGGCGAGGTTGAAATGGAGAGTCTGTCATACCGGCTGGTCACGACGACGTTGCGGGCAGTGATCACGCTGCTCACGCTGACTGCTACGGCAACGACGGCTCGCGCTCAGATCTCTGATGGCGTCGTCAAGATCGGCGTTCTCAATAGCGACTTGGGGCCGTACGCCGCCTGTTGCGGGCCGGGTTCCAGAGTAGCGGCGTTCATGGCCGTCGAGGACTTCGCCGCGGAACGCAAGGGTCTGAAGGTCGAGATCGTGTTCGCCGACCATCAATACAGCGTGGACGTCGGCACGGCGATCGCCCGGCGATGGTTCGGCGACGAAAAGGTGGACGTGATCGTCGACGTCCCCACCTCGCCGATCACGCTGGCGATCAGTCAGATCGCGCGAGAAAAAGGGAAAGCGCTCCTGGTCTCCTCGGGAGGGACGTCAGACCTCACGGGGACGGCCTGCTCGCCCAACACCATTCACTGGACGTACGATAATTGGGCTATGGCCAACAGCACCGGCAAAGCGCTCGTCAAGTCAGGTGCGAAGACGTGGTTCCTCGTTGCCGTGGACGACGCCTTCGGCCGCAATATCGAGCGCGAGATCGAGGGCGTCGTGGTGGAGAGCGGCGGGAAGGTGCTCGGCAAGCTCCGCCATCCACTCTCGACAGCGGACTTTTCTTCGTTCTTGCTGCAGGCGCAGGCCTCTCAAGCCAGTGTCATCGGGCTCGCCAATACTGGGACTGACCTGACTAACGCGATCGAACAGGGCACCCGGATGGGGATCGTGCAGCGTGGCCAGCACTTCGCCACCTTGCTCATGCTCATCACTGACGTCCATCGGCTGGGATTGGACAAGGCGCAGGGGCTCATGCTCGGCGAGCCCTTCTACTGGGATCTGAACGACCAGACCCGGGCCTGGTCTACCCGCTTCGCCCGGCGTCACTGGGGCGCCATGCCGACGATGATCCAGGCGGGCGTGTACTCGGCGGTCCTCCACTACCTCAAGGCGGTGGATGCGCTGAAGAGCGACGACGGAACGAAAGTGATCGCGAAGATGAAGGCGCTGCCCACCGACGATCCGCTCTTCGGCCACGGAACCATCCGGGAGGACGGCCGGAAGATCCACCCCATGTACCTCTTCGAGGTGAAGAAGCCATCGGAGTCCAACGGGCCGTGGGACCTCTACAAGCTGCGTGCGACCATTCCGGCGGCAGAAGCGTTCCGACCGATCGACCGAGGTGGCTGCCCAATGGTGAAGAAGTAGCGAATGCGCGGGACGCGCCTTATCGCGCTCGTGCTCGGGTCGACGATCCTCGCGCTGGTCGTGCAAGGTCCAGCTCCTGCGAATGCGCAGCGTGGCCGCACGCCGTACCGCGTCGGCGTCGTGAACGATGCCCGGGCCGCCAACCATCCGACCGTGCACGGCCTCAAGGCTGGTCTCCGTGACCTCGGACTCGAGGAAGGACGCGACGTCGTCTACGACATCCCAGCGATCGACGGGGATCCAGATCGGATGGCGGGCGCCGCGCGTGCGCTGGTGCAGGCGCGGGTGGACGTGATTTTCACGAGCGGTGAGGCCGCGACGCTCGCGGCGAAAGCGTCGACGTCGACGATTCCCATCGTGTTCGCGCTCGTCGGTGATCCCGTCGCTGCGGGTATCGTGACGTCACTCGCGCACCCGACGGGAAACCTCACCGGGGTTTCGAGCCTCACGACCGAGCTCGTCGTCAAGCGTCTGGAGATGCTCAAGACGCTCGTGCCGGGGCTGCGTCGTGTCTGGGCCGTGTCGCATGGCGCCGACCCGTCGTCCGGCGTCGTCATCAAGAAGGCCATCGACGGTTCTGCGCGCTTCGGCATAGAGGTCGTGCCGAGGACCGTACTCACACAGGGCGAGCTCGATCATTTTATCGAAGGCGTGCGTTCGGGCGACGCGATGCTGGTGCCGGACGTCGCGGCGCTTGAGCTGTCGGCCGTTCTGCTCGAGACGTCACTCGCAAGGCGCATCCCCGCGGTGTTTTCTTCCGAGCTCCGGGTGAGCCACGGCGGGCTCGTCTCCTATGGCGCCGACTACCGAGCGCAGGGAACTCAGGCCGCGCGACTCGTCGCGAAGATCCTCCGCGGCGCGCGGCCACCAGACATTCCGGTCGAAGGCGCCGACCGTATCGTCCTCGCCGTCAATCTCAAGACGGCCGCCTCGTTCGGTCTCTCGGCCCCACGCCAGGTGCTGTTCCGCGCGGATGTGATCCGTCGATGAGCCGCGTGCCGAGGCGTGGCCGGCTATTCCGCAAGTACGCGGTGGTCATCATTCTCCTGGTCGGGGGCGTGCTGCTCGTCAGCAGCGCCGTCAACCTGGTCTTTTCGTACGGCGAGACCAAGGCGGCCCTCGTTCGCGTTCAGCGCCAGCAAGTTTTGGCGGCGGCGAGTCGCATCGAACAGTTCGTCGCCGGGATCGAGCGTCAGGTGAGGGCGGCAATGGAGGTGCCGTTTACTGACGCTGCCGCGGCGCGCGCGCAACGCGAGATCGACTTCCTCCGTCTCCTCCGCGACGCGCCCGCCATCACCGAGATCTTCCAGCTCGACACGGTCGGCAAGGAGCAATTACTGGTGTCGCGTTTCGCGTCGAACGAGATCGGGAGTCAGCGAGACCGTTCCCGGGATCCTAGCTTCATGAAGACGCGCATTGGCCGCGCGTACTTCGGGCCTGTCTCGTTTCGCAACGAGTCGATGCCGTACACCACTGTTGCGGTGCCCTGGGGTGAAGGCGCTCCGGAAGTCGCGGCTGCGGAAGTTGACCTCAGGGCGATCTTGCCGGTCATCTCGCAAATCCGCGTGGGCGCCACCGGATACGTGTACGTCGTCGACCAGCGTGGAGTGCTCGTCGCGCATCCCGACATGAGTCTCGTCCTTCAACAGCGCGACCTCTCAGGCCTGCCCCAGATCCGCGCCGCGCGCGGGGCGCCCACAGCGCGCGACGTCGTGACCGAGACAACCGGTCTTCGGGGAGGCCGAGTGCTGACCAGTCATGCGGCCATCGAGCCGCTGGGCTGGCTCGTGTTCGCCGAGCAGCCGCTCGCGGAGGCGTTCGCGCCCCTGCAGGGAGCCGTCGTGCTGAGCGGGATCTTTTTCGTCGTCGGCCTCGGCCTCTCGGTGCTGGCGAGTGTCGTGTTGGCGCGTCGAATGGTCGCGCCGATTCGTGTGCTCCAGGAAGGAGCGGCGCGTATCGGAGCGGGCGAGCTCGGGCATCGGATCGACGTTCGGACCGGAGACGAGCTGGAAACCCTTGGCGAGGAATTCAACCGGACCGCGGCGCGGCTCGAGGAGTCGTACGCGAACCTCGAGCAGAAAGTGGAGGCACGCACGCGCGAGCTGGCCGACGCCAACGCCGAGCTGAACGAAGCGCTGGAACAGTTGAAGGCACTGCGCGAAGTTGCCCAAGCCGTCAACTCGACCCTCGATCTCCAGACGGTGCTCAACACCATTGCAGCGCGAGCGGTCGGGTTGTCCGGCGCCAGCGGGGGCGTCATCTACGACTACGAGGAGGCCACGCGGGAGTTCAGTCACATCATCGGCGCGTACGGTCTGGACGACGACCTCCGCGACGTGCTCAGTGCGGCACCCATGCGGTTCGGAGAGGGCGCGTCAGGGAAGGCAGTTGCGCAGCGGGCTCCCGTTCAGGTCGCCGACGTGCTGAGCGGAGGAAGCTACGACGTCGATCGGGTCCGCGCGGTCTTCGAGCGGCACGGCTATCGGTCTCTCCTCGCCGTGCCGTTGCTCTTCGAGACCCAGATCGTCGGCTCCCTCGTCGTCTGGGGGCGCGAGGCCGGAGGGTTCCCCCAGGAAATCGTCGAGCTGCTGCAGACCTTCGCGACGCAGTCGGTCCTGGCCATTCAGAACGCCCGGCTGTTTCGCGAGATCGAGGTGAAGAGCAAGGAGCTCGAAGTCGCCAGCCAGCACAAGTCCGAGTTCCTGGCCAACATGTCCCATGAGCTGCGGACGCCGCTCAACGCGATCATCGGCTTCTCCGAGGTCCTGACGGACCGCATGTTCGGGGAGCTCAACGAGAAGCAAGAGGAGTATCTGAGGGACATCTATGCGTCGGGCACCCATCTGCTGTCCCTGATCAACGACATCCTCGACCTCTCGAAGATCGAGGCCGGGCGGATGGAGCTGGAGCTGAGCGATTTCGATCTCCCCACCGCCATCGACAATGCCCTCATGCTGGTTCGTGAAAGGGCTGAGCGCCGCAGCATCTCCTTACACACGGCCGTGGACCCTCGGCTCGGTCAGGTGCGGGCTGATGAACGGAAGGTCCGGCAGGTGGTGCTGAACCTGTTGTCGAACGCGATCAAGTTCACGCCGGAAGACGGACGGATCGAGGTCATAGCCGCGCCAAAGG
>JBKOVG010000362.1:0-3898 GCA_046723845.1 Candidatus Methylomirabilota bacterium
GCTATACGTTGGACCGGGATTGGCACCCTACCGGAAACAGGTCGTAGATCTCGCGGCTCGGCACCGGCTGCCTGCGCTGTACCTGGAGAGGAACTCGGTAGACGAGGGCGGTCTCATGTCGTACATGCCTTCCTACCCCGAACTCCTTCGTCGCGCGGCCGTCTATGTGGACAAGATCCTCAAAGGCGCCAAGCCAGCCGATCTCCCTGTGGAGCAGCCCACGAAGTTCGAGCTAGTCATCAACCTCAAGACCGCCAAGGCGCTCGGCTTGACCATTCCTCAGTCGCTGCTGGTACGAGCCGACGAGATCATCCAATAGCTGGCGTGCAGCAGTCACATTCGGCTTCAAGGTGGCTCCGTCGGAAACCACGGGGTCACCAGGTAGATTTGGAATGCCTGTATGCGACGGCTTGGCCGGAGAATGAAGCCGACGACCCGCACGTACTCGTTCCCGCGAAACCCGTGATAGTCGCTCTGACGAATGCGGTGAAGGTCGATCGTAACGGTCGGGGTGTTGTTGGCAGGTGCCAGCGCCATCGCCTGGCTGCCAAAGTCAATCCAAAGGACCCGGCCTTCGATGACCAGCGGCGGTTCCGGTACGGTCGGCGGCTGGGGCGCCGCGTCGGACGCGAGCAGCAGCAGCCCGATGATGGCGACGGTCGTCCGGTAGCCCACTACTTCACTCCACGCTTTCCGCACTGTGAAGCCCACGACCTGCTGCGAGAAGAATTGTAACCGGTTGACGTAACGCTGTCGCCCCTCACCATGGACGCTGCTACGCTCTGCGGTCCGCTAGACTCCCGGCCGGCCATCCTCCACCGAGGTGTGCCGATGCCGCTGATCGGGCTCGTTTTCGCACTCAGTCCCGCTCTTGTGACGCTGGTCACCGAGGCTGAGCAAGTCGAGAGAGTCTATCGGGTCGGTTTCGTTCCCCTGCGTGTCGTGGCGATGGGTGCCGCCCGAAAAAACGGCATCCGTGCTTAAAATCAGTTACGGTTGAAAGACGGACCACCTTTCGCGAGAATTCAGTCGCCCACCACATCACGAGCTTCTCGTCAACTGGATCGGGAGACATCAGACCGATGGGCATTAAGCTCTCAGCGAAGTTCGCTCGCCAGGAAAGCGAGGAGGCGCGCCTAGCGCGCATTTCCAGGAAGCGCATCCCCCACGATCGAATCGTCACGATCCGGCGCATGTTAGGACTCGTCGACCCTGAGCCTCAGATGCGTGAGCGCCTGGGTGAGGGCACTGGCGCTCTCTCTTGTCCAGAGTGCAATTGCACCTTCGCCCTTCCGATGCATCTCGGGCGGCACAGGAGGGCAAACCACGGCCCGGTCAACGCCGCATAGCTCAGGACCAATTCGGGCGAGTGGCCGATGGACGGGTCCGTCGGGGCCTCCGGGCGTTGGCATCGCCTATCGTCCCGGAGGATCAGGAGGCGGTGTTCAAGGAATTCCGGCCGGTTGGGGACGGCGGCAAAGAAAGTGGAAGGCACAGGGCTGGGGCTCACCTTGTGCCGGAAGTTCATCGAACTCCACGGCGCGAAGATCTGGGTGAAAAGCCAGATAGGTGTGGGCTCGACGTTCATGTTCTCGATCCCAATGCGCTGAGTTGATTGTTTATGGGACGAGGACTTCTTGTCGGAGGGCCGAAGCGTAACTTGACGCCCACGCACGCCGATCGGATTGATTGGCTATTGTGTGCGCGGACCGCGCAGTCGACTGACGGTGACGGCGGGATCGGCGCGGATCTCCTCGTCGGTGAAGCGGACTTCCCGCCAGCGCTTGGAGGCGTAGAGCTCGGTCTGCTCCCAGAACCTCGGCGAGGTCGGATCGCCGGTCTGGCCCGACACGAGCAGCGCCCTGGCCCGCGGACCCCGGTCGGTGAATTCGAGCACCATGACAAAGCTCGTCCCGCCCGTGATCGGATAGCCCTCGCTGGTGAGTAGACGACTGCCGGGCACGGGCTGTCCTGCCGGCGGCTGTGGCTCGAGCGTCGTTGTGTGCGGACGGAAGTGAACAAAGTTCGGGACGCCTTCCCAGAAGCCGTGACCGCCGTGGACCGGCACCTTGCGTCCGCCGCGATCGGCTCGCTGGACCTGGCCCAGCGCAACGTCGACGGACAGGCCGGCGCGCTCTAGCACGCGCACGGCCTGGGCCAGCGCCTCGAGAATCTGGTCACGCCCGTCACGAGGCGGAGCCAGCCCGCCGGGGGTGTCAATCGGGCGATCTGGATCGAAGTCCTCGGCGAAGAGCGGCCCAGCCCGGAACTGGTCGCCCGCCTCGAAGCGAGTGATGAACTCGCGCCAGAGCACGGCGCCCCGGCTGTCCAAGTCGAGTCGCCCGTTCCACTCCGCCAGAGCGTGGCAGGCCGGGCCGAGATTGACGGTGACGGACTCGACGGTCACCTGGGATCGGCGGGCGCACCGCTCGACCAGCGGCGCACGGAGCAGCTCGCTGGCCAGCCCGCGATTGTCGAACGCCACTGTCGCCAGCTCGTCGAGGGAGAACTTTCCGTCGCCGCCGGCCGGCCCCGTCGGGCTCATATCGGCGAGGAAGCGAGCGTTCATACGCGTGCGCAGGCTGCGCGGCGTGCGCTCCGGCCCGAACGCGGCCGAGTAGCCGCTCAGGCGTACCGTGGCGTGCGGCACCCAGGCGCTGTCGTTGGCGTTGAACACGTAATCGCGGCGCTCGAGGCGCGGTGAACGGGCGTACAGCACGAGGCCGGGCCCTCGCGGAGTGGACTCACTGGACCACTCCGAGCGTGAATCGCTGCCGTCGAGGAGGATCCCTCCGCGACGATCGGCCACCTGAGTGGTGGCGTCGGTTTGGCGGCGTCGTAGCCAGTCGGCGAGCACATCCGGCGCCAGATCAGGGACAGGGGTGGCGTCGGCGTACCAGGCCCGGCCATCGGCGCTGGCAGCGATGGTGTTGACGAACGACGGGCCACCGTGCTCGGCATGTGCTTGCTGGAAGGCCTCGAGGCTGTGCGCTCGCTGCATGGCTAGGTACAGGGCCCCAACCCGGAAGTTTGCGGCGTTGGCGTCTCTGTAGGCGACGGCGCGCTCCGCCGTCCAGGGCAAACCAGGCAGGTTGATGACCGGACCGTAATGGGTGCCGTACAGCGTGCGCGTCACCGGAGTGAGCGATCCATCGGGCTGCCGAACATCCACGGTGACCACGTGCTTGTGCATCGGCCGGGGCGCGCCATCGTAAAGGTACGCCGTGGGATCGCCGGGCGCGAGTTTCAAGGAGTAAAAGGTGACACGGCGACTCGCGGAGACGGTGTGCGTCCAGGCCACGTGGCGGTTGAACCCGATCGCGACGCCGGGGCTCCCGAGCGTGCTGATGCCGTAGACGTCGAGGTCACCAGGTACGGTGAGGTGCTTCTCCCAGAAGCGCTGTCCGCCCGTCCAGAACCAGTGTGGGTTGGCAAAGAGCATGCCGCGACCCCGCTCCGAGCGTTCCGCGCCGATCGCCCAGGCATTGCTCGCGGTCGTGAGGCCCTCACCGTCTGGATTGAACGAGGAGGCGGCGGCGAGTGGCCCGGCGCCGGGCGGCACCGCGGTGGCGATCTCCATCACGAACGCGGCAGGAAACCTTCCGCGTCGGGCCAGATCGAGCGCGCTGATCGGCCGCACCCAGGGTTGCCCTCTACACCAGCCAGGGATTCGGTCGACGGGCGTCTCAGCGAGATAGCGGTTGTAGCCGCCTGCATAGCCGACGACCATCGCTCGCATCTCGGGCGGTGCCGCCTCGAAGCTGCGTCGGCCCGCGTCCTCCGTGCTGTACGCGCGTGCCACGACATCGCTGGCGAGATGGACATCCCCTTCGCCCCGACCGAGATAACGGGCCCGCTCGCCCCGCGCCCGGAGCACCTGATCGGCCAGCGTGCATGC
>JBKOVG010000400.1:0-22449 GCA_046723845.1 Candidatus Methylomirabilota bacterium
CTCCAGGAGTCGGCCGCCGGATACGAGGACAAGCTCCGGGACGGCCGGCGGAACGCATCGGCCGCCTACGAGCTGGCGCTCCGCTCGGAGCGGCCCTACCAGGCGGGCGACCAGGTCTCCTATTACGTCGCCGGCGACAAAACGCGCGTGAAGGTCAACGAGGCGGCCAAGCTCGCCACCGAATGGGATCCGGCCGCCCCGGACGAGAACACCGCCTACTACCTGGCCAAGCTCGAGGATCTCTACGAGAAATTCCGCCCGCTCATCGAGCAGGACGGCCTCGCCCCCCCGGCCGATCCAGAGTCCGAAGGCCCCGCGCAGCTACCACTCGAGTAGCAGCTGGCGGGGCCGGGCCGGTCGCTCTGCGTTGATTCGCTCCGCCCGGCTCCGGGCCGGGAAGCCGGCCTCGAGCGCCGCGCGCTCGGCCACCGCCTCCACGCGCTCGCGGTAGGCATTCTCCGCGGTGGCACCCCCCGCGTAGAGGGCGCGGTAGCGCGGCAGGAGCCGGGGAAACTCGGTGGCGATGAAGTCGAGGAAGAACCCGTGCGTCTCCCCCCGGAGGAAGAGCACGTTCCAGATGGCCTCCCGCGCTCCGGCCGCGCGCGCCGCCACGAACAGCGCGCGCAGCGCGGGCTCGCGGTCGGTCAGGAAGGGCAGCACCGGCATGGCGAAGAGCCGGGCGGGAACGCCGGCCGCTGACAGCTCCCGCATGGCCCCGAGACGGAGGTCGGGGCGCGGGGCTCGCGGCTCGATCCGCCGGAGGAGCGCCGCGTCGAGCGACGTGAGCGAGACATTGACGATGAGCTCCCCTGCGGCGGCGATCAGTCGGAGCAGGTCGATGTCGCGGGTGACGGCGGGAGACTTGGTGGTGATCCCGACCCGCAGGCCGGGTACTCGCTCGACGCTCTCGAGCACCCGCCGCGTGACCCGAAAGCGCGACTCGGCCGGCTGGTAAGGATCCGTCGCCGCGCCTATGGCTACTTCCTCGCCGCTCTCCCGCGCCCGCCTGAGCCTGGAGAGAAGCTTCGCCTCGTCGGCCTGCTTCACGTAGATCCGCCTCTCGAACTCGACGGGATCCGTGTGACCCAGGTAGCCGTGCGTCGGCCTCGCATAGCAGTAGCGGCAGCCGAACTCGCAGCCACGGAAGGGGTTGACGGTCCAGCCAAAGGGGAAGCGCGGATCGCTGAGCCGGTTTACGAGCTCGGAGCTTTCAAGCGGGCGAAATTCCACGCGCCGCCGCTCGTCGACAACAGGACCAATGCGCTTCACGAATCCTGGCGCAGGTACTCCTGGTTTGTTCATGGCCCTCACCATGTGACGAGTATCACAACACCGAAAGAAGGCCCCGGAACACTTGCCCCGGGGCCTCGAGTCTCCTAGCGGCGCCAGTTGCCTCCACCGCCTCCTGGCCCGCCGCCGCGCGGCCCACCACCACCGCCGCCTCCACGCGGCCCACCGCCACCCGCCCCGCGCTGGGGCTGGGGCCGCGCCACGTCGACCACGAGATTGCGGTCGCGGAAGAGGCGCCCGTTGAGCATCTCGATGGCTTTGGCAGATTCTTCCTTCGTCGCCATCTCGACGAACCCGAAGCCTCGCGGACGCCCGGTGAACTGATCGGTCACGATGCGAACGGATTCGACCGTGCCGGCCTGCTGGAACAGCTCACGGAGATCTTCCTCCGTGGCCTGGAAGGAGAGATTACCGACGAACAACTTTGCGGGCATCGCTAGCCTCCTGCCGCGATCAGGACCGAAGGTTCTACTCCCCGGCTCACCGGCGGCGCATTGGGGAAGACCCCCCGTAAAAGCGCGTCCGCTCGACGGGCCTATAGGAGAAGACCCGTTTTGCGTGCGCGTACCATACTGAGGCGCCCATCGAGTGTCAAGGGACAAGTTCGCATAGTCGAACAGCGGGCGTTCTTTATTTCACGAAGTGTTACGGGAGGCGGCCAGGCGGACGGGTCCGACAGGCGCCTGAGAGGCTCAGAGATAGACCCCCCGGCTGACCCCTCCGTCCAGGGTGATTGCGATCCCCGTGAGGAAGGACGCCCGGGCCGAAGCCAGGAAGCAGACGAGATCTGCCACCTCCTCCGGCAAGGCGATGCGGCCCAAGGGCAGGCTCCGGCTCTGCTCCTTTATATAGGTCTGGAGGTCCTGCCCCGCCGCCTCCGCCTGTTGACGCTGCAGGGTGTCCCAGCGCTCCGTCTGGACCGGGCCCGGCGAGACAGCGGTGACCAGGATGTTCGAGGGCGCGCCGAGGTCGGCGAGCGCCTTGGTGAAGTTGATCAGCGCGGCGTTGGCGGCTCCCCCCGTCATGTAGGTGGTAGCGGGATTGCGCGCGGCCATGCCCACCACGTTCACGATGCGTCCCCCGCCCTGCTCGCGCATGCGCGGGAACACGGCGCGCGCCATGCGGATGTAGCCGAGGAGCTTCAGGCTCCAGCCCGACGTCCACTCTTCGTCGGGCATGGTGAGGAAGTCTCCGCCCTTGATCGCGCCCGCGTTGTTGACGAGGACGTCGAGCCGTCCCAGGCGGCGCACGGCCTCCGCCGCCGTCCACTGTACGCCCTCGAGGGTACTGAGATCGGCGGAGATCGCCTCCACGCTCCTGCCGGTGCCCTTCCGGATCGCGGAGACCGCGTCGTCCAGGGCCGCCTGGTTCCGCGAGCAGATCAGCACGCGGGCACCCTCCGCCGCCATGGCCTGGGCCGTGGCCCTGCCGATGCCCTTGCTGCCTCCCGTGATGAGAACGGTCTTGCCCGCGAGTCCAAGCTCCATGGTGACTCCTCTCCGTGTGGATTCAGGTGCGCGTGGCGTGGCGCTCCATCAGGTCGTCCCAGGTGTCCACGGCCAGTCCCTCCGCCCACGCGCGTGCCTGCGTGTCGTCGGCGTAGTACTCCGCCATATACACCGTGGCCTCACGTCGTGACTGGAAGAGCCGCCACAGATGCGCGGCGCGGCCGCCCGCGCGCCGCAGATAGAACGCGGGATCGGCAGGCGACCGGGGCTCGTGCCGCGTCCGCACGCCGAAGCGGTCCAGGGTGATCCACGCGGCGGCGATCCCGTGAGCGGAGAGCACGCGCGTCTGGAGCGACTCTTCGGTGGGGAGCGACTCGGCATCCCAGAGCCGCGGTCCGTAGTAGATGGGCACCGGCGCCGCGTCGAGGGTGAGCCGGGCGGCCAGCGGTGCGCCCGCCTCGTCCAGGAGCGCCTTGGCGCTCTCCCCGACCCAGAATTCTCCGGGCGCGTGGAGATCGGGCCAGACCTCGATGAGCAGACCGGGGGGCAGCAGTGGGCGGCGGCGAGCGATTTCGCCTCCCTCCGCGATCAGGTAGTGTCTACCCACGAGGCGCGGCCGGGCCGGCGTCAGTCATCAGCCGTCTTCACGGGGAAGCGCGGCACCTCGTTCCAGTCGAAGCCTCGGGGCGCGTCGTCGCCCAGGGCGAGGAGGCGATCCAGGCTCCGCTGGAGCGCGCGGCCGAACGGGTCGAGAGGCACGCCCTCCAGGCTCCGCTCCAGCACGCGCGCGCAGCCGTCGTGGAGGAGGGAGCGCGCACCGCTCACGTTGCCGTTGGCGAGGTGGGCGAAGCCCACCGCCACCTGGATCAGCCCCTGGAGCGCCTCGCGGTCGCCGCCCTCGGCGCGGAGCCAGTACGGCTCGAGCAGCTCGTGCACCTCGAAGTAGAGATGCGCGTGGAAGAGGAGCGCCGCCGAGACGAGGGCGGTGGCGAGCGGCGGATCGGGCGGGTCGAAAGGGCGCACGTGGAGGATGCGCCGCGCGCGCTCGGCCCGCTCGAGCAACTCGCCCGCGTGCTGCCGGAAGCCGCTCTTGATGTGCCAGCCACCGTCCCGCCGCTCGAAGATGTCCTCGGGGAAGGCCTGCGGCAACGGCCCCGAGCTCTCCAGGGCGTGCGGATTGCCGCAGACCTTGACCACCGCCGCGAGGGCCTCGCGGGCGTTGGCGTCGTGGAGCGCGTCGAGGATCAGCTCGGCCAGGCGATTTCGGAGCGGGAGCGGGAGGGCCATGGACGGGCCACGACCTAGAGCCGCTCGACGCGCGTGCCGGCCAGGAGATCGTGGAGCGCGCGCTTGTCCGAGCGAATGCCGGCCATGATGAAGCCGATGCAGAGAATGATTGCGGAGAGGATGCTGGCGAAGTATCGGCCAGCGGCTTGCCCGAAGGACAGGGGACCGCCGTCCATGCTCACTACCTTGATCTGCAGCGCCATCTTCCCAAGCGTCTGCCCCCAGAGCCAGTGGAAGAAGATGTAGTAGGCAGCCCAGATGAACGTGGCAAAGAAATTGACCGCGCCCTTCACTGCCATCCCGCCGTTCATGGTGCCGCCGGAGACCATCCAACCCACGCCGAAGAGAACACCCTGCACCACGAGCATCACGACCCAGTCAATGACCACGGCCACGAAGCGGATCCAGAAGCCCGCGGGCCGGCGCGCGGTGGTGATGGGCGCGTAGCTGGGCGGGGGCGCGGCTCTCGCGACCGGCGGCGACGGCAACACGCCCGTGACGGTGGTGGACGAGGCGCCGAGATCAGCGCCGCATCGCGAGCAGTAGCGAGCGTTCTCGCCCTGCCATCCGCAGCGCTGACACGTGACCAGCATGGCGGCGTCATCCTAGCACAACTGCTCCCCGCCCTCTCAGGACGGCGGCGCTATAATGCGCGCATGATCTCGGTGCGGGACGCGCAGACGCACATCCTGGATCGCGTCACCGCTCTCGCGTCGCCCGAGCTCCTCCCCCTCGCCGCCTCCCTCGGCCGCGTGCTCGCCGAAGACATCCGCTCCGAGATGGACGTGCCGCCCACCACCAACTCCGCGGTGGACGGCTACGCGGTAGCGGCGGTGGATATTCCCGCCGCGGGCACCCGCGCGCTTGACGTGGTGGGCGAGCTCGCCGCGGGCTCGGTGTACTCCGGCGTGCTCCAGCGAGGCCAGGCGCTGCGCATCATGACGGGCGCCCCCATGCCCGCGGGAGCGGACACGGTGTATCTACAGGAGCAGGTCGAGCGCGAAGGCGACCGCGTGATCGTGGGCCCCATGGCGGGCGGCGTCAACGTCCGGCATCGGGGCGAGGACGTGCGGGCGGGCGCGGTGGTGCTCGCCGCGGGCAGCGTTCTCCGTCCCCAGGAGATCGGCGTCGCCGCCTCCCTTGGACTGGCCCAGCTCCTCGTGCGCCAGAAGCCGCGCGTGGCCATTCTCTCCACGGGAGACGAGGTCGCTGAGCCCGGAACTGCGCGCAAGCCCGGCCAGATCTTCGACTCGAATCGCTTCTCGCTGCGCGGACTGGTGGAGGCGGCGGGCGCGGAGGCGGTGGACGACGGTATCGTGCCGGATCAGTTCGACGAGCTGCACGCGCGGCTCCTGCGCGCCGCCGAGCACGCCGACGTCGTCCTCACCTCGGGCGGCGTGTCCGTGGGCGACTACGATCTCGTCAAGTCCGTGCTGCAGCAGGCGGGGGGTATCCATTTCTGGCAGGTGGCGATGCAGCCGGGGCGGCCGCTGGCCGCGGGCAGTATCGGCCGCGCGCATTTCTTCGGGCTGCCCGGCAATCCCGTCGCCTCCATGCTCACCTTCCACCTCTTCGTCCGCCCCGCCCTGTGGAAGCTCGCGGGCCGGCGCGAGCTCTTCGGCCAGCCCTTTCACGCCATCGCCGCGGAGCCCCTGAGCAAGAAAGTCGGCCGGCGCGAGTTCAAGCGCGGCATCCTGACCTGGGCGAAAGATCGCTGGGAGGTGCGCACCACCGGACCCCAGGGCTCGGGCATTCTCACGTCGATGACGGCGGCGAACTGCTTCATCGTGATCGAGGAGGAGCGGGGCGACGTCCGGAGGGGCGAGACCGTCTGGGTCGAGCCTTTCCAGCCGCTCTAGCGCCCATGGCCACCGCCATCAACACCGATCTCATCGAGCGCGTCACGCCCATGGTGCGCGACCTCGTCGCCTCCCGCACCCGCCCCCATCTCCGCTACGCCGACATCCGCCTCGAGATCGTCGAAGGCAAGTATGCGGCGGCGGAGAACGGCGACGCCAAGGGCGCGGGAGAAGACGCGACGATGGGCTTCGGCGTCCGCGTCCTCGCGGGCGATGCCATGGTCGCCCCGGGCTACTTCGGACGCGGGCTCGGCGAGGCCGACCTGCCCGACCTCGAGCGCGTCCTCGCCGACGGCCTCGAGGCGGCGTATCGCCGTGCCCTCGCCAACGCGGAATGGAAGATCCAGGCGCGCGGCAAGTTCGGCCCCCTGGGGGCGGCCCTCGCGGACACCCGCCTGCATCCCGTGCGCGTGTGCCGGGACACCGTGCCCGCGGTGTACGAGATCGACCCGCGCACGCTGGAGCTGGGCGAGATGACGCGCTTCACTCGCGAGATCTCGCGGCAGGTCCGGAGCGCCCACGCGAGCATCGGCTACAACTACGTGTCGACCATGAGCCAGCTCAGCCGCGAGCTCTTCGCCTCGTCCGAGGGCGCGCTCATCGACCAGGCCTTCGCCCTGACCCAGGGGCTCTGCTACGTGGTCGCCAACGGCGAAGGTAACAGCCAGGAGATCTACGACGTGCTCGGGCACCAGCGGGGCTGGGAGATCCTCCTCCGGGGCGTGGACGAGCCGATGATCGCCTTCCCACCCTTCGAGGAGTTCTCGCTGGCCGTCACGCACGACGCGGTGGAGCTCGCGGCGGCGCCCTCCCTGCCGACCTCGGAGCGCGAGGTCACGGTGGTCACCGATCCCCACTACAACACGCTGGTCTCCCACGAGATCGTGGGGCATCCGGTCGAGCTCGACCGCGGGCTCAAGATGGAGACGGCGTACGCGGGACGCTCCTGGCTCCTCCGCGGCCTTGATGACACCCAGCTCGGACGCCAGATCGCCTCGCCCCTCGTCACTGCCTTCTCCGACCCTGCCCTGCCCGGCTACGGTCACTACGCCTACGACCACGAGGGCACGCCGGCCCGGCGGGTGACCCACATCGACGGCGGCATCTTCCGCGGTTTCATGAACAGCCGCCAGACCGCCGCCATCTTCGGAGGCGAGCCCAACGGGCACTGGAAGGCGACCGAGGCGCCCCTCATCCCGCTGGTGCGCATGTCCACCACCGTGTTCGCGGGGGGCGACCGCGATCCCGCGGACATCATCCGCGAGGTGGATCGCGGCTACTACCTGGTCGGGCACAAGACGCCGTCGATCGCGGAGAGCCGGGAGAATTTCCGCATCTCCGCCCGCAAGGTCTACGAGATCGTGAACGGCCGCCTCGGCCGCCTCTATCGCGACGGCGGCATCATGGCGGACAGCCGCGACTACCTGACCAAGGTGGACGCGGTCGGTCGCGACTTCCGCCTCTATCCCATCCCGAACTGCGGCAAGGGCCAGCCGATGCAGAGCCGCAAGCTGGGCAACGGGGGGCCGACCATGCGAAGCCGCGCCATCATCACGGGGGGCCAGGGATGATCCCCCGCCTCACCGTCATCGTGCTCCTCGCCGCCGTCCTGGCGGGGGCCGCGCCCGCGCCCGCCGGCAATCCCGAAGTGCCCGAGAAGTACATCTCCGTCGATCAGGCCAAGGCGCTCCTCGACAAGCGCGAGCCCGTCACCTTCATCGACGTGCGGGAGAAGTCGCAGTACGACGATCTCCACATCAAGGGCGCCATCAACATCCCCCTGGGCGTGCTCCCGTCGCGGCTCTCCGAGGTCCCGCGCACGAGCCGTGTCGTCCTCTACTGAGCGTGCCCCCATACGCTGGCCCGGGGGGCCAACGAGGTGCTGTACGTCGCCGGCTACCGGAACATGCTGATCCTCAACGAGGGCATTCCCGGCTGGTACGAGAAGGGCTACCCCACGGCCGAGACGGGGAAGCCGTAGTGCCCGAGGCGGCGCGTCTCGCCCGCGCGGCTCGCGAGGGCCTCGCCTTCGTGAGCGCCCAGCCCGGCGTGATCGAGGCCGAGGTGTTCGTGGCCGACAACCGCTCGCTCCTCACCCGCCTCAACTACACCTCGCACATCCCTTGCAACGGCGTGGAGGAGCCCAAGAGCACGGAGACCTACGGTCTCGGCATCCAGGCGAGCTTCGAGTCGCCTGACGGCGCGCTCCTGGGCTTCGGCTCGGAGCCGAGTGATCTCTCCCCGGCCGGCGTCGCCCGCGCCCTCGACAAGGCGCGGCGGGGTGCGGTTCGGGATCCCGAGTTCCGCTCGCTGCCCAGGCCCGGCGCGGCCCGCCGCGTCCTCGTCGACTATCACGATCCCGCCCTCCTCGCCATCGACGACGCCCAGCTCGTCGAGTGCGGGTGGAAGGTCCTGCAGGGCGGGCTCAACGGCTTCCTCTCCGCCTCCCGCCTCGGCGAGCTCGCGAGCAGCGACGAGGCGCTGCGCAAGCTCGGCCTCATCCTGGGCGGCGACGTCACCATCGTCCAGGAGTCCATCGCCATTGCTTCCACCGCCATGCCCGAGCCGCAAACCGACGTGACCACGCTCATCATGAGCTTCGTCACGGGCATGGTCGAGTCGCGCGACGCCAAGGGCTCCGGCTGGTCTACGGGCACGCGGCTCGCGGACCTCACCGACGAGGCGGGAGCGGACGCGGCCCGCCGCGCGGTGGAGGCCATCGGCGGCGAGCGCGTGCCCACCGGCGACTACACGATCATCTTCGGCCGCCAGCCCATCACCGACCTGATGAACAACCTCGTGGTGCCGTCCTGCCAGGCGGGGACCTTCTACGCCTCGAGCACGCCGTTCCTCGGCAAGCTCGGCAAGCGTGTCGCCTCGCCGCGCCTGTCCATCTACGACGAGGGGGCCATGCCCGGGCTCATGGGCTCCAAGGGCATCACCTGCGAGGGGCTGCCCACGGGGCGGACCAACCTGATCAAGGACGGCGTCCTCGTGGGTACCCTGGCCTCCTGGTACGAGGCGCAGCGCCTGCTTCACGATCCAGCCCTCAAGGAGAAGCTCGGCGTGGACGCCAGCGAGGCCGCCCCCGCCCTGGTCGCCCGGAGCGGCTTCCGCACCGGCTCCGGCGGCCGGGCCTTCGACACGCAGCCCGAGACCTCCGCCAGCAACATCGTGATCGCCGGGTCCGACCCCGTCTCCATCGACGAGCTGATCCGCACGGTGCGCGACGGGCTCTACGTGGGCCGCATCTGGTACACGTATCCGATCAACGGCATGCGCGCGGGCGACTTCACGTGCACGGTGGTGGGCGACTCGTTCATCATCCGTGACGGTCGCATCGTCGCCCCCCTCAAGGCGAACACGGTGCGGATCAACGACAACATCACCCGCGTGCTCGAGCACGTCGTGGGTGTCACCAAGGACACCAAGGGCACCCTCGTCTGGGCCGCCGAGGAAGTCGTCTACACCCCCGAGATCGCCGTCACCGGCGTCCACGTCGACGCCATCGGCGGCTTCATGGAGGCACTCGCCTGATGGCCAATCCCGATCTCGCCAAGCTCGACGCCATCGCCCGGGAGGGGCGCGTCCAGATCATCCGCATGCTCACCCATGCGGGGTCCGGGCATCCCGGCGGCTCCCTGTCCGTGATCGACATCCTCGTCGACCTCTACTTCAACCGCATGCGCTACGATCCCCGGCGACCGACGTGGGAGGACCGCGATCGCTTCGTCCTGTCCAAAGGCCACTGCGTCCCCGCCCAGTACTTCTGCATGGCCAAGGCCGGCTTCTTCCCCGAAAGCCAGCTCCTCACCCTGCGCAAGCTGGGCAGCCCGCTCCAGGGGCATCCGGATCGCGTCGCCCTTCCCGGCATCGAGGCGGCCACGGGCTCGCTCGGCCAGGGGCTGTCCGTCGCCACCGGCATGGCCCTGGGCCTCAAGCTCGCGGGAAAGGCCGCCCGCGTGTACTGCGTGCTGGGCGACGGAGAGATGCAGGAAGGCCAGGTGTGGGAGTCGCTCATGTCCGGGCCCAAGCTCGGCGCGCCCGCTCATCACCTGGACAATCTCTGCGTCATCCTCGACGGGAACGGCATCCAGCTCGACGACTTCGTGAAGAAGATCCTCGACCTCGAGCCCGTGGTGGAGAAGCTCAAGGCCTACGGCTGGCCCGTGCTCGACATCAACGGTCACGACATCGCCCAGATCGACAAGGCCCTCGACCAGGCGGAGGCGACCCGCGGGGCGCCCACCTTCATCGTGGCGCACACCGTGAAGGGCAAGGGTGTCTCCTTCATGGAGAACCAGCCCGAGTGGCACGGCAAGGCGCCCAAGCCGGGCGAGGCGGTGCAGGCCATCAAGGAGATCGCGGGCCAGCCCCTGCCCGCCTGGGTCGAGCCCATCGTGGCCGAGCTCCGAGCCATGGAGAAGAAGTGATGCCGGCCAAGGCCTCGCGCGCCGCCTTCGGAGAGGCCCTGATCGAGCTCGGCGCCAAGAACGAGCGCATCGTCACCGTGGACGCCGATCTGTCGAAGTCGACCATGACGGCGAAGTTCGCCCACACCTATCCGGATCGCGCGTTCAACGTGGGCATCGCGGAGTCGGGCATGATCGGCCTCGCCGCCGGTCTCGCCCTCGCCGGCCGCATCCCGTTCGCCTGCTCCTTCGCCTGCTTCGTGGTGGGCCGCTTCGAGACCATCCGCGTCTCGATCGCCTACACGAACGCGCCGGTGAAGCTCGTGGGTACCCACGTGGGCGTGGCCATCGGCGAGGACGGCTATACGCAGATGGGCCTGGAAGACATCGCCTGCATCCGCTCCCTGCCCAACATCCCCATCGTCCAGCCCGCCGACGAGATCGAGACGAAGCAGGCGGTGGTCTTCGCGGTGGAGCACGACGGGCCCCTCTATCTCCGCCTCACCCGGCAGAACCTGGAGCCGGTGCACGACGGCGCCTACCGTTTCGCCTTCGGCAAGGCCGACGTCCTGCGTCCCGGCCACGACGTCACCGTCCTCGCCACCGGCGGCACGGTGTGGAACTCGCTCGAAGCCGCGAAGAAGCTCGCGGAGAGCGGCATCAACGCTGAGGTGATCAATGTCGCCACGATCAAGCCGCTCGACGAGGATGCCCTCCTCCTCTCCGCGGGCAAGACGGGGCGCGTGGTGACGGTGGAGGACCATTCGCTCCATGGAGGATTGGGCGGCGCGGTGGCCGAGCTGCTCGCCGAGGTGATGCCGACGCCCGTCAAGCGGCTCGGCGTCAGCGGCTTCGGCGAGTCGGGCGACCCGGCGGGGCTCTACCGGAAACACGGGCTCGATCCCGACGGGATCGCCCGCAGCGTCACGAGGTTCCTCAACCGCTAGCATCCAGCGCGGCCTCGGGAGGCAGGAGGCCGCGCTTGGCGAGCCAGGCCGCGATCCATCCCGACACGGCGCCGATCAGCTCCGTCTCGTCGGGATGCACGTGCTCGCTGGCCATCCAGAGGATGTCCTTGGGCTCGCGCGCCGCCTCGTAGAGGGCATCGGCATTCGCCCGCGGGATGAGGAAATCCCGCGCCCCGTTGACCATGAGGAGAGGGCGCGGCGAGATGCGGCCCGCATAGCGCGTAGGCTCGAGGGGAACGAGGAGGAGGGCGAGCCCGTGGCCGGCCAGGCTCGCCTGCCACGGCGAGATCCCGCCGCGCCCCAGACGGAGCACGTGGCTCACCAGGCTCCCGATGTGGCCGCCCCCGTAGAGGGCGATGACGGCGGCGGGCCGCGAGTCGACGCCTCCCGCGATGACCACGGCGGGGGCTCCGAAGCTCGAGCCGACCAGGAAGACCCGGTCGCGCGCCACGTCCCGACGCGAGAGCAGATAGTCGACCTGCAGGCTCACCTGCGCCACGAGATCGAGGGCCGCCGTGCGTAGCTTCGGGCCGGCGGCGAGAAGCCCCAGCCCTTCGAGCGAGCGGCCGTCGACCTGTATCGGATAGTCCGGCGAGACGATGACGGCGGAGCGGGCGATGGCGTCGAGCCCTCGCAGCGCGGCGACGCGACGGCCGAGCTCCATGCCGCCCACGAGCACCACGCCGGGATAGGGCGGCGAGCCGCCGCGAGGCACGCGCAGCATGGCGTGGACGACGCTGCCCGTGGAGCTCTTGAGGGTGAGGTCGAACAGCTCTGAGACGCCGTCGGCGCCGACGGCCTGCGGCGTCACCTGCTGGAGATGGCCCTTGCGGTGGAAGAGTCCGCTCGCCGTGCCCTGATAGAAGAGCCACCCGACGCCGGCGGCCACCAGCAGGGCGACCGCGCCGAGGACGAGGAGCGGAGCCGGCCGCCGGGCCACTGGCTCCTCAGCGACGCGGGACGAGGCCGTCGACGCCGACCTGCACGGCCATCAGCTCAGGCGATGTAGCCCTTGGCCTTGAGGCTCGCGTCCACCTTGCTGCGGTGGTTCTTCTCCCAGGCTTCGAGCGTGGTCTTGGCGTCGGTCTCCGACTTGGCCTGCGCCTTTCTCAAGACCTCCTCGGCTTTGGCGAGCGGCACCACCACGATGCCCTCGTCGTCCGCGATCACGACGTCGCCTGGGTGCACCACCACGCCCCCACAGCGGATGGTGTGGTTGATCTCGCCCGGTCCCTCCTTGGCGGCGGGAATGGGCGAGCGCCCGCGGGCGAAGAGCGGAAAGCCATTGGCCCGGCTCTCGCCGATGTCGCGGATCACGCCGTCGACCACGAAGCCCGCCACCCCGCGCTTCTGCGCGATGGCGCAGACGTTGCCGCCCGCCACCGCCATGGCGTCGTCTCCCGCCTCCACGACGATGACGTCTCCCGGCTCCGCGCGGTAGATGGCGGCGTGGAGCATGAGGTTGTCGTGACGAGGGGTGCGCACGGTGAAGGCGGGCCCCGCGATGCGGCCGATGTCGGACCACAGGGGCTGCACGGCGTACCGCATCACGCACGAGAGGTCGATGATATCCGCGATAGCGGTGGTGGCCAGCCCCTGGAAGCCCTTGACGACCTCCGGGGTCGGACGCGGGATGTCGAGACGGATGGCGGAGGAGTTGTTGGTCATGGCATCACTCCGAGAGTTTGAGGAGAAGCCCGGTCCGGCGCGAGCGCGTGATGGCCGCGGCCAGCCCCCAGTGCGCCAACACCACGTAGAAGGCGGTCAGCGCGAAGCCCCGCAGCCAGGCGTGGGAGTAGTGCGGCTCGAACCCGTAGCCCTGGCGGAAGGCATCGAGGAAATAGCTCAGGGGGACGAAGGCCGAGACCACCTGCACCCAGCCCGGCAGGACGGAGATCGGATAGTAGATGCCGGAGAGCATGACCACGAAGTTCACCGCGGCCCACGCCGAGGTCTCGGCCCGCGTGCCGAAGAGCACGATGAGACTGCACACGAGGAGGCCGATCACCAGCGAGGTGAGGAAGCAGCCGAGGAGGAAGAGGGCAAGCGGTCCCGGACCGCCTCCGATGAAGTCGAAGCCGAAGGACCAGGAGCCGATGGCGGCCATGAGGAGGAAGACCACCACCCCACGCGCCACCCCCACCAGCCACGAGCCCAGTGCCATGTGGCGGATCCCGATGGGGGTGAGGAACTGATGCTTCATGGACTTCGACCAGATGTCGAAGAGCACGGCGTAGGCGACGTCGAGCTGGCAGACCTGCACGGAGGACAGGGCGACCGTGCCGACGAGGATGAAGGCCGTCATCCGCGCGTCGAGGTGGAGGAAGCGCGTGAGGAGGCCGTGGGAGAGCATGGCCACGCCCGGCCAAAAGGTCAGCTCGAAGACAAAGAACACGTTGCGCCTCGCCATGATCACGTTGCGGTAGGCGAAGGCCCAGGTGCGCACGAATTCGGCCGACCAGGGCTCCCGTGGCAGGGGGGTGCGGGCGATCGTCTCAGCGAGCGAATTCAACGAAGACCTCCTCCAGCTCGGGCTCGTGCACCTGGCAGTCGCGGACCACCACGCCCTGCTCGTGGAGCCAGCGCAGCAGCTCGGGCAGCCGCTTCTCCGAAGAGTCCACCACGCACTCGACCTGGTCGCTGCGCACGTGGACCTGGAGCACGCCCGGCTGATCGCCGAGCGCCGCGGGCACCGCCGGCTCGAGGCGAAGGGCGACCACGTCGCCGATCCGGATCTGCCGCTTCAGCTCCTCGGGCGTGCCCTCGGCCAGGATCTGCCCGCCCTTGATGAAGGCGATGCGATCGCAGAGCTCGTCCGCCTCGCGCATGTAGTGCGTGGTGAGGATGATGGTGGTGCCGCGCTCGCGGCGCAGGGCGGCGATCTGAGCGCGCAGGCGGATCGACACGTCGGGGTCGAGGCCGAGGGTGGGCTCGTCGAGGAAGAGCACCTCCGGCTCGTTGATGAGCGCCTTGGCGAGAGCCAGCCGCTGCTTGAGCCCGGTGGAGAGCGCGTTGTACTCCGTCTTGCGATGCGGCCCGAGCTCGCACTGCTCGATGAGGCTCTCCACGCGCTGCCGCAGGACGGAGCCGTGCAGACCGTAGAGCCCTCCGTAGAAGGTCAACACCTCGGCCGGGCGCAGGCTCCACACGAACGACGCATTCCCGCTCGCCATGTTGAGGCGCCGCCGGATGGCCATGGCCTCGCGGCCGATGTCGTGGCCGAGGATGGTCGCGGAGCCGCTGTCGGGGAGGAGGAGGGTGGCGAGGATGGACAGCAGCGTCGTCTTCCCCGCGCCGTTGGGGCCGAGGAGGCCGTAGATGGCGCCCCGCGGCACCTGCAGGCTCGCCCCCCGCAGCGCCTCCGTGCGACGCCGTCCCCACCACCCGCTCTTGAAGGTCTTCCATAGATCGCGCGCGTCGACGGCGAGCATAACCTGCCCATCCTAACACGCGGGCCGAACGAACCCGGCGCGCGGGCCGGCGCAGTTTGAACAGCCTGCATGCTTCTGGTAGAACCGACCCGTGGAGGCGCAGGAAGACGACGGGGCGGTCTGGCGTTCTCAGGCGGATGCCCTCCCTGCCGGCCGGACGGCCAAATTCCGGCTCATGCAGCGGGGCCAGCCCGTCGAGGGGTTCATCGTCAACGTGAATGGTGGTTTTCACGCCTACGTCAACCGGTGTCCGCACGCGGGCACCGCGCTCGATCTCTGGCCCAACGAGTTCATGACGGAGGACGGCCGCTACCTCGTTTGCTCCACCCACGGCGCCATCTTCGAGCAGGCGACCGGCATCTGCGTCGAGGGACCCTGCCCCGGCGCCCGCCTCGAACCGCTCGTGGTCGACGTGGATCGCGGCCTCCTGGTGGTGAGATGGCCGAGCTGACGCCCGACGAGGAGCAGACGGAGATCCAGGAGACCAACGATCGGTTCTACCGCGCCATCGAGGGCCGGGATCTCGAGGCCATGGATCAGATCTGGCGGCATGCAGACTACGTGCGCTGCGTCCATCCCGGCTGGGGACTCCTCACGGGCTGGGAGAGCGTGCGGCAGTCGTGGGAGGCCATCTTCAAGGACAGCCGGGAGTTGCGGTTCACGCTCTCGGACGTCCAGGTGCGGGTCGACGGCGGTCTCGCCTGGGTGACGGGTACGGAGAACATCCTCTCGCAGCTCCAGGGCAACATCTCCGTCACCGCCGTGCTCGTCACCAACGTCTTCGAGCGCACGGGGACGCGCTGGCGCATGGTTCTCCACCATGCCTCGCACATCCTCACCGGGGAGCCCGAGCGCGAGGAGTGACGCGCTCTCGGGGCAGCGCTAGAAGACCCTACCGGGTTTAAAGGAAAGACTTCCCGAACGCCTGACCGGTCGCGTCTCCTCTACCGCCGATCATTGCCTGGAGAAACCGCTGGTTGCATTGGATGCCTTCGCTCTCCGTCGATGGCATGGCAAATGCCCTGTTCTCCGCGCAACAGACTGGGGACGTCTCGCAGCACGCAGGGGAGGAATCGTCATGTCCGATCAGCTCAAGACCTACATGGCGTACATCGTCGGCCTCAGCATCCTGATGTTCGCGTGGTCGGTGTTCAAGACCTGGGAGCCTCCCTTCCCCGCTCAGGGAGCCTCCGTGATCCAGAGCAGCGGCGCGGCGGCGCGCACGGTGGCCCCTACGCGGGTCGCCGCCGAGTGACGCCGGCGTCACCGACGCTGGCCGAGCAGCGACGCCCCTCGCCGTCGGTCCCGGGGACCACGCTGTTGCGACGGTAGTATTAGGAGATTCGCGCGCTCTTTCGCAGGATACGTCGCCGCACGGCGCGGGCCGAGGCCATGTTCCGGGAGCTACGGCAAGATTCGGTCAGGCTGCTCGCTTCCCCCGCTTGATCTCGCGCAGCGCCGCGCCACCCATGGCCACCCCCACCCGATGCACGTAGACGAGCTCGCCCCCGAGCCAGCCTGCCACGACAAGGCCGGCGATCCCCACGATGGAGAGCAGCAGGGGAAGCATCGAATCCGGAGCGAGCACGCTGCGCAGCCAGGCGTTGACGGCGAAGAGGACCACGAGCCCCGCATTGACCACGAGGTGCAGCAGAGCGACGCGGCCGGCCCTCGGATCGGTGATCGAGAAGAAATCGATCAGGCCCGGGACGGCCGCCGCCACCGCGCCGAGGAGACCCGCGATCATCGCGTACCAGGCCATCAGGCGCCATGTCTCCTCATGAGGGCCGAAGCGATAGATCAGGTCGCATACGAGGGAGAACATCCAGAGTCCGATGGGAAAGGCGACGAGGATCGCGTGCAGCGGATGCTTGTCGACGCTCGCGGGCGTGGTCGCCATGATGGGCTCATCCGCTCACGGTGAGGGCCAGCAGCGACCCCGCGATCAGGGTCCGCGTGACGTGTTGCTTCATAGTCTTCTCCTCTCGGTTTCTGTTCAGGGATGATTCCAGGGACCACCCGCGAGAGTGCGAACGCGCCGGCGGCGGTGTGGCGTCCGCCGCCGGCGCGCCCGACCCGATACCGCCCGACCCGCGGGGGCCGGCTCGGGCCGGCCGCTAGTTGCGGGCCCGGGACGGCGTCAGGCTACTGCTCGACGCGTAGCTCAGGTCGTTCTTCACGGAGCGCACGCCCGCGACGCTTCGGGCAACCTCGGAGGCCCGGGCGCTCGTCCCGATCGACTTGACCTCACCCGTGAGGGTGACCACGCCGGCGTTCACCTTGGCGTCGATCTTCGCGCTCTTCAGCTGTGGATCCTGCTTGAAGCGGCTCTCGATGCTCTTGCTGATCTGCTTGTCGTCTGCGTCCACCGCCTTGCGATCGGTGGGGGCGACCACCTGCAGCTCGTTCTTCACGCTCTTCACGCCTTCGATGCCCTTGGCAATCTCGCCCGCCGCGCTCTTGGCGCCAGCGTCGTCGACCTTGCCGCGTAGCATCACCGTGCCGTCCTTGGTCTCCACGTGCACCTGGCTGCCCTTGACGCGGTCATCGGCAAAGAGCGCAATCTTCGTCTTGGAGGTGATCCACGAGTCGCTCATCCCCTCCTTCGCGTCGTGGGTCATGCTCTTCGTCTTGTCCTTCGCTTCCTCGGCCTTCTGCTCCATCTTCTGAGTGGTCGAGCTCTGGGCGTAGACCGGCGCTCCGCCCGCCGCCACCAAGGCCGCGATGGTGAAGCCGGTCACCACGATGTTCTTCTGGCGCATCACGTTCCTCCTCGTTAGTAGTCGAGAGTCAGACGTCTACAGTCGTCCCGTCAGAGCAAGGATCAACACGATCAGAAGCACCAGACCCAAGCCGCCGCTCGGGAAATAGCCCCAGCCGCCGCTGTAGGGCCACGTCGGCAGGGCGCCGACCAGGAGAAGCACCAGCAACACGATGATGACGATCCCCATGTTCTTTCACTCCCTCCTCGGTCTCGAAGCCTGTCGCTTCAGTAAATGTGCTTGCCCCACAGAAAGGCAACGTCTGTGCCACGTCAACCTCGAGGTGGCCACGGGCTACGCAACCTGCGGAAATCCGCGGGATTTGTCGCCACGTGCCGAACCGACCGCCGCAGGCCGCCGCGACGGACGCCGAGCGAAATTGCTTCTCGGTCGGAAAGTTCAACCGGCTGGAATGAGACAAAGAAGAGCGCGCCCCTCCGGATCGCCCGCAGGCGCACGACTTGCACCTGACAGAAGCTGGGCGAGGTGAGGATCCTCGCACGCACCATCCAACAGAAAGGAGAGTCTCGAATGAATCGTGACATCATGGCGGGCAAGTGGCAGCAGCTTCGCGGCAAGGTGAAGGAGCAGTGGGGCAAGCTGACCGATGACGACCTGACCCAGGCCGAAGGCAAGTTCGACAAGCTCACCGGGGCCATCCGGGAGCGCTACGGCTATACTCGCGAGAGAGCCGAGGAAGAGTTGGAGCGCTTCTACAAGAAGCACGTCGACCTCGAGGAACCGGCGCCGCGGCGATAGCCCGACGCGGAGAGAAGAGCGGCGAGGGGCCGAAGCCCCTCGCCGCCTTTCATCAGTGCAGAGAATGCAGATGAAGACCATGCCGAAGCGAGGACCCACACGCCTGGCCGAGCGCGGTCCCGATGCCGTGGCGGGCGTGCGGCTCAGCCATCCCGACCGCGTCCTCTACCCCGAGCAAGGCCTCACCAAGCGTGACCTCGCGGAGTTCTACCATCGGATCAGCGACCGGATCCTCCCGCACATCGTGGAGCGTCCGCTGAGCCTCCTCCGCTGCCCCGAGGGACAGGGCAAGGCGTGCTTCTTCCAGAAGCACGCGGGCACCGGCGTGCCGGAGCACCTCAGGCCGGTGATGATCGAGGAAGAGAAGGCGCGCCGCGAGTACCTCTACGTGGAGGACGAGCGGGGCCTCATCAGCCTCGCCCAGATGGGGGTCCTCGAGATCCATCCCTGGGGCTCGCGCGTGGGGAGTGTCGACGCTCCCGATCGTCTCATCTTCGATCTCGATCCAGGACCGGGAGTGTCCTGGCCGCGTGTGGTGGAGGGAGCCCGCGCGATCCGGGAGCTCCTCGAGGCGCTCGACCTGGAGTCCTTCACCAAGACCACCGGGGGAAAGGGACTCCACGTCGTCGTCCCCCTCGTCCCGCGCCAGGACTGGACCATGCTGAAGGACTTCTCTCGAGCCTTCGCCCTCGAGCTGGTGCGCCAGTCGCCGCGGGAATACACGGCCACGCTGTCCAAGTCGCAGCGCGCGGACAAGATCTTCGTCGACTACCTGCGGAACTCCCGGGGCGCCACCGCCGTCGCGGCCTACTCGACCCGCGCTCGCGGGGGCGCTCCCGTGTCGACTCCCGTGAGCTGGTCGGAGCTCGGGGCAGGTCTTCGCTCCGATCGCTTCACCGTCACCAATCTCGAAAAGCGGCTCGACTCGCTCAGGAAGGATCCGTGGGCCGGCTTCTTCAAGACCCGCCAGAGCCTTCCAAGAGCGCTCCTGAAGAAGCTGCGAGCCTAGCCGTCCGGTCTCGACCGGTCGTTTCTTCCGATCGTGTAGTTTTCTCCTCGGTTCAAATCCTCATGAACCTGATTTTCAGCGTTTCAGCACGTGTTGCTCCGCGGCATGCTCCTTGCTCCCCCTTCGGAGCGAGGCAGTGAACGACCACGAGAGGGGAGGTTCCCGATGTCCAAGGCAGCCGTCGTCATTCCTTTCCGACCGCGTCGAGCGCGGATCGATCTGGCCATGGCCCTGGCCCGACTCAGCAAGGGCGTGAAGGCGCACGAAGACGCGGTTCGCCACGCCCGGCTTGTCTTCCTTCGCCGGATCGTCCTCTTGCCGGTCTTTAGCCCGGAGCATGCAAAATCCCTGGGCGCGTGAGTACGCCCGCACCCCGGAGCGATACATCTGGGGGAAGGCGCCGTCAGGATTCGCCAGGGAGATCGCCGATCGCTTGAGCCCCGGCGCCCGCGTGCTGGATCTCGGCTGCGGGGAAGGACGCGACAGCGTGTACTTTGCCTCCCGCGGCTTCGAGGTGACGGGGCTCGACGTCTCTCCGGAAGCGCTGGCCAAGGGACGGCGTCTGGCCGAGGAGCGGGAGCTCCAGGTGCAGTGGCTCTGCCGGTCGATGCTCGACGCCCCGGTGGCGGGTCGCTTCGATCTCGTCTATTCCTGCGGCTCCGTCCATCATCTTCCCCGGCGGGACCGTGCCCGCCTCTTCCGGCGACTCCGGCTGCTCACCGAGCCCGGCGGTCTCCATGCCCACATCGTCTTCACCGACCGGATGATCTACCGGGAGAAGGGCGAGGAGATCGACTACTTCAGGCAGGGTGAACTGCCCGTTCTCCTCGAGGGATGGACGGTGCTGGCCGACGAGGACGCCCAGATCTCCTGTGCCCAGGACGGGGTGAAGCACGCGCACAGCGTGGAGCGGCTGCTCGCCGCCCGACCCCTGAACTAGCGCGCCCGCGCTCCCGCGGCCAGGAGCGCGATCCCTCCCAGCACCGCCACTCCTCCCACCACCGGGGAGATCGGAATGGTCTTCTTCGTCTCCTTGGTCGCCGTCAGCGGACCGACCTCGAGTATCTTCTCCTGCTTCGTGTAGGTGATCCCCTGGTAGGCGAAGGAGATGAGGCCCAGGATCAGGAGCGCGACGCCGATGATGGTCAGTGGTCCTCTCATGCTCTGCTCCCCTCCCATGGCAATGAGAGCTGGAGGCCGCCACGCGTGATGGCCTCCAGCTCCCTCCGATGCGCCCGCATTCGCGGTATGCCGGCGCTAGTGTTCGCGTCCTCGTGATCTAGCGACCGGGCTCCGCGGGCCGCGAGGTCCCTTCCTGCTTGTCGTCCCATTCGCGACGGTCGCTCGGGCGCTCATCGCCTTCGTCGACCCGGACCGGGCGTCCAAGCCCTTCATCTTCCCCTTCCTCGAACCGTCGGCGGCCCGGTTCGGTCTTCTCATCGCCGTGCCCGATGTGCCGCTGGCGACCCTGATCGTCGAGCTGATCCCGTCGCGGGGGCTGTCCGCCGCGGTCATTACCTTCCTTGGCCGGTCTCGGACTCCGGGGCTCCTGCGCGAGGTTCCCCTTCTTGTCGGTCTGGCCCTTGCCCATGTTGAATCTCCTCTTCGTGTGAGTGCGTGACGGCTCGGTCACGAGCCCTCTTGCACGTCCGTGACGACGCAAGGGACATGCCGGAGTGAACCGCTCATAATCGGCGGGACACGCGCCGATGCGTGGACCCTAGAGGCCTCCATCTTCCGTACCGGTAAGTCTTACCGAGAAGAACCGAGACGAATCTTCGCGCGCGACAGAGCGATCCCGGGCACATCTCTTGCTCTTTTCTCCGTGCATGAAAGCGTCGACGCTGCAGTGGCTCTGGCTGAGCGACGTTCGGCGGATCCCTCGTCGGTGGCTCGTGGTGGGCGCAGTGGTAGGCCTCGTGCTCGCCATCGTCTTCGGCGCCGCCTTCCTGATCGACGAGCCACTCCGGCGCTACACCGAGGCCAAGGTGAACCGGGCGCTGAAGGGCTACACCGCGCACATCGGCAAGCTCAACTTCCACCCGATCGGTCTCTCCCTCGACGTCGCCGAGCTGGTCGTGGTGCAGGACGCGCACCCGGATCCCCCCATCGCGAGCATTCCTCTCCTGAGCGCCAGCGTGCACTGGCGGGCCCTACTCCACGGGCGGCTGGTGGGCGACTTCGTGCTCGATCGCCCCACGCTCCACGTGAACCTGACCCAGGCCCGGGAGGAGATCGCCAGCCCCACCCCGGTCAAGGAGCGCGGCTGGCAGGATGCGCTGGAGGCGATCTATCCGCTCAAGGTCAACCATTTCCGGGTCAAGGACGCGGACGTGACCTACCTCGACCGCGGCCCCTTCAAGCCGCTCCGGCTGCGCCATCTCAACATCGACGCCACCAATATCCGCAACGTGAAGTCGAAGGAGCGCGTATACCCCTCGGACGTCGAGCTCGACGCCTCGGTCTTCGAGTCGGGCCACGTCGCCGCCCGTGGCCGGGCGGACTTCCTGGCTGAGCCCAACCCCACCTTTCGCGGCAACGTGAAGCTCGACAACATCGAGCTGGACTACTTCAAGCCCATCACCAATCGCTACAACCTGGAGGTGGACAAGGGGACACTCTCCGCGGAGGCCGCGGTGGAGTCGGCCAAGGAGTTCACGGAGGTGGACGTCGGGAAGGCGACCCTCACGGGCATCCGGGTCGACTACATCCACACCGCCCAGACCGCGGGAACGGAGCAGGAACGGCGGGCCGCGGCGACCCAGAAGGTGCGCGAGACCAGCAATGCGCCGGATGTCCGCTATCGAGTGCGCGATCTGCGCATCAGCCGCGGGAACTTCGGCTTCGTCAACAAGGCCGTGTCGCCCACCTATCGGATCTTCCTCAGCGACACCGACGTGGCCCTCTCGAACTTCAGCAACCAGAAGGCCGAGGGCACGGCCAAGGCGCACCTGAGCGGCAAGTTCATGGGGACGGGCACCGCGGTGGCGGACGCGAGCTTCCGCGCGGAGACGGCGGAGCCTGCCTTCGACGTCTCCGCGCGCATCGAGAACGTCGAGTTGACCGCCATGAACGATCTGCTGCGTGCGTACGGCAAGTTCGACGTGACGGCGGGTCACTTCTTCTTCTACGCGGAGCTGGGGGTGCACGACGGGGCGGTCACTGGCTACGTGAAACCGTTGTTCAAGGACATGGTCGTGTACGACCCCGAGCAGGACAAGCAC
>JBKOVG010000008.1:0-22967 GCA_046723845.1 Candidatus Methylomirabilota bacterium
GCCGGAGCGCGCGCGGGAGTACGTGCTGGGCTACACCTGCCTCAACGACCTCACCGCCCGCGATATCGAGCAGCGCGATCATCAGCGGACGCGGGCCAAGGCCTTCGACACGTTCTGTCCCATCGGTCCCTGCATCTCCACCGACGTCGATCCCAACGCCGCCGAGGTGGAGACGTGGGTCAACGGGGAACGGCGGCAGGTGGGCAACACCAAGAGCTTCGTCTTTCCCATCGAGGACATGGTCGCCCGCGTCTCCGCGGTCATGACCCTGCTTGCGGGGGATGTCATCGCCACCGGAACGCCGGCCGGCGTGGGACCGCTCCAACCCGGCGATCACGTCGAGGTGCGCATCGACGGCATCGGCAGCCTCAAGAACCCCGTCATCAAGCTCCAGGAGGCCTAGCGTGGCCGATTCTCCCAAGACCCTCGAGATGGCCGAGCGGCTGCGCAAGCTCCCGCCCTATCTCTTCGCCGAGATCGACAAGAAGAAGCGCGAGGCGCGCGCCCGCGGCGTGGACCTCATCGACATGGGCATCGGCGATCCCGACCTGCCTACCCCGCCCCACATCATCGAGGCCATGAAGCGCTCGGCGGAGAACGCGGCCAATCACCGCTACCCCGACTACGAGGGGCTGCTCTCGTTCCGCACCGCGGTGGCCGAGTGGTACAAGCGCCGCTTCCGCGTCACCCTCAACCCGGAGACGGAAGCCCTCACTCTGATCGGCTCCAAGGAAGGCACCGCCCACATGCCGCTGGCCTGGGTGAATCCGGGCGACGTCGTCCTCGTGCCCGATCCCGGCTATCCCGTGTACGCGGCGGGCACCTGGTTCGCGGGGGGCGACGTGCACTTCATGCCCCTCCTGAGAAAGAACGGCTTCCTCCCCAACCTCGACGCGGTGCCCGCCGAGGTGGCGCGCCGGGCCAAGCTCATGTACCTCAACTATCCGAACAATCCCACCGCGGCGGTGGCGAGCGGCGACTTCTTCGCGCGCGTGGTCGCCTTTGCGCGCAGGCACGGCATCATCGTCTGCCACGACGCCATGTACTCGGAGCTCCGCTTCGACGGCTACACGCCCCCGTCCTTCCTGGAGACGCCGGGGGCCATGGAGGTGGGCGTGGAGTTCCACTCGCTGTCCAAGACCTATTCCATGACGGGCTGGCGCCTCGGCTTCTGCGTGGGCAACGCGCGCTACCTCGCCGGGCTCGGCAAGATCAAGACCAACGTGGACTCGGGCGTCTTCCAGGCCGTGCAGGAGGCGGGCATCGCCGCGCTGAACGGGCCCCAGGACATCCCCGAGCAGTACCGGCGCATCTATCAGGAGCGCCGCGACATCGTGGTGAGCGGGCTCAGGAGCCTGGGCTGGGAGGTGGACGTGCCCAAGGCCGCCTTCTTCGTGTGGGCGCCCGTGCCCAAGGGCCTCGACTCGCGCACCTTCGCCTCCCGGCTCCTCGAGGAGGTCGGCTGCGTGATCACGCCGGGCGTGGGCTTTGGTCCCTCGGGGGAGGGCTTCTACCGTGTCGCCCTCACCATCGACGCCAAGCGCCTCGCCGAGGCCATGCAGCGGCTCAAGGGGCTCAAGCTCTGAGCGGAGACACGATCTTCCTCGAGGACGTGCGCTTCTACGGCCATCACGGCGTGACGCGCGCCCAGCAGACGGTGGGGGCGTGGTTCTCCGTCGACGCGGCGCTCGCGGTGGACCTGGAGCCGGCGGCGGCCTCCGACGATCTGCGGAGCACGGTGGACTACGGGCTGGTGGCCACGCGCATCGTCGAGGTAGCGACCAAGGAGCGGGTGAATCTCCTCGAGCGCCTGGCGGGCCGGCTCGCTGCCATGCTCCTCGGCGAGTTCCCCTGCACCGAGGTCCGGGTGCGCGTGCGCAAGCTCACCCCGCCCATGGAAGGCTTGCAGGGCATACCCGGCGTCGAGATCACCCGGCGCCGCTAGCAAGGTGCTGACAACCCCTCAGGCCGCTTTTTCAGCGGGCCTGCTAGGGGAGGCCGCGAGGATCCAGCATGGCGAAGGTGTTCCTCTCCGTCGGATCGAATCTCGGTGACCGCGCCGCCCTCCTGCGCCAGGCGGTGGCCCGCCTGCGGAGCCTCCCCGAGGTCGAGTTCGTCGACGCCTCGCCCGTGTACTGGACGGAGCCCTGGGAGCGCCGGCCCGGCGAGAGCTCGCAGAGCCGGGACACGTGGTTCTTCAACTGCGTGGTGGCCATCGAGACCACCCTCGATCCCTCCCACCTCCTGGAGCGGATGCAGGACGTGGAGCGGGCCCTCGGACGCACCCGCGGCACGGGGCGCCCGGAGGACCAGCGCTACGAGCCGCGTCCGCTGGACATCGACATCCTCCTCTACGATGACCGCGTGATCAGTGGACACGATCACCTGCACATCCCCCATCTCCTGATGCACGAGCGCGCCTTCGTCCTCCGCCCCCTCGCCGACCTCGCTCCGGAGCTGGAACACCCCGTGCTCTACCAGACCATCCGCGAGCTGCTCGAGAGCCTCGCCGACGAGCACGAGGTGCGGCTCTCCGACCTCCCGGTCCGCTGGTTCGAGTAGGCGCGTCGAGTTTGTCGTGGCCGACGACGAGTTTCGCCAGCAGGCTCTCAAGCACGTCGACGCCCTCTACAATCTCGCCGTCTATCTGACCCGCAACGGCTCGGAGGCCGAGGATCTCGTCCAGGAGACGTACGCGCGCGCGCTCCGGTTCTCGCATCGCTTCGAGCCGGGAACCTACATGCGCGCCTGGATGTTTCAGATCCTGAGGAATACCTTCTTGACCTTCTACCGCCTCCGTGAGCGCGAGCCCGCGCTGAGCGAGGCGGGCGTGCCGGACGGCGAGGCCCCGATGTTCCACCACGCCCCGGCCGAGGATGGCGAGACCGCGGGCGCCCACATGGACCTCGAGCGGGCGCTCGGACGGATCCCGGAAGAGTTCCGGACGCCGCTCCTGCTCGCCGAGGTCGAAGGGCTGTCTCTGGAGGAAGTGGCCCGGATCATGGACTGCCCAGTGGGCACGGTGAAGTCGAGGATCTTCCGGGCCAAGGAGCGGCTGCGGGCGCTCCTCAAGGACTACGGCGGCTAGGACCGGAGGACATGGCGACCGACATCGGCGGCAACGAACCGGACGAGATCACGCGGCTCCTGCGCGAGCGGCTGCCGCGGCACCAAGCGCCCCGTCATCTGCGCACCTCGGTGGCGGAAGCGGTCGGCCGGCCCGAGCCGCGCCTGCGCCCGTGGCTGTGGCTGTCCCCCGCCCTGTCCGCCCTTGCCACGGCCATGGTGATGGTGCTCTGGCTTGCCCCCGCCCTTCCGCGCTCCGCCCCGGATCCGATCCAGCGCCTGTCGCGGGCGGTCATGTCCGAGTACGCGCGCGCGGTGTTCGCGGAGGAGATCAACCCCGACCTGGTGCCGGGCTCGCTTCCCCGCGTGATGCGGGACAGCGGCGTGCTCCTCAACTGGGTCTTCACTGGCGACGCCGACCTCAAGCTGGTCAACGCCCAGCCCGCGTATCTCGAAGGTCGCCGCGCCCTCGCCCTCACCTATCAGGATCGCGACGGCCACGCGGTGAGCTACATCATCGCGCGGGAGCCCAACGTGGCCATCCCCGACCGGGAGCGCGTGCAGATCGCGCGTTGGCGCCCCGCCGTGCGCACGGAGGACGGGTTTGCTCTCATCGTGTGGAAGCAGTCCGGCCTCATGTGCGTGATGGTGTCGGACCTCGTCTCCGACGCCGACCTCCGGCGCTTCAAGGACTACTTCATCAAGGTCCGCTCCTCCACCGAGCTCTCCGACAGCTAGTCCGCAGGATGATCGTGCCGAAGAGCAGGAAGAAGAACATGAGGACGGTGGCGTAGAGACAGGAGCGGCGCGCCACCTCGCGGTGCGTCTGGTCGTCCCTTCCCTCCAGGAGCCTGAGGAAGATCGGCAGGATCTCCAGCGGGTTGACGATGGCAAGCAGCGTGGCGGAGGTGCTGACGAAAAGGGTGATGGCCTGTCTCATCCGGGGACTCGCGGGACCAGGCCCTTCTTGACAACCCACGGCACCGCCATGACCGTCCATGCCACCATCACCACCTCCGAGTCGCCGAAGCTGTACTCGGAGAGGCCGCCCACGAGGAAGCCGGTCACCGCGGCGAGGCTGCCCACCACGAGGGCCCGCTCGAGCCGCGCCTCGGGATCGAGCGCGCGCAGCATGCGGATCGCTCGCGCGTAGAAGGCGATCCAGATGGCGAGCCACGCCGCGAGCCCGGGGATCCCGCGCTCCACGAGGATCTGGAGCGGCGTGTTGTGGACGTGCCCCGTGCGCTTCTTGTAGGCCTCCGGCAGGGCGAAGCGCGAGTACTCGCGCTTGACGCCGCCCGGACCCCAGCCGAGGAGTGGCCGTTCCCGCCACATGGCGAGGCCGCTCTGCCACATGTAGCGCCGCTCTAGCACACCTGCCTCGTCGGGATCGAGCATGTGGCGCACCCGGTTGCGCAGCTCGTAGGGGCCCATGGCCGACACGCCGAGGATCAGGGCGAGCCCAACCACGATCACCACGCGCCCGCGGCGCTCCGTGGGGAGCAGGGAGACGGCGCCCGCCGCGAAGCCGATCCACGCCCCGCGGGTGTAGGTCGCCACAAGGGCGCCCAGCTGGAGGAGCCACGCGGGCGCCCAACCGAGGCGCAAGCCGCCCGCGGGCAGGAGACGCGGCAGCACCGAAAGCAGGACGAGGCTCAGCACGCCGGCCAGCGTCATGTAGATGCTGAAGAACCCGCGTGCGCGGTCGCAGCGATGGAAGAACCAGCGGGCGAGGCGCGTGGCCGGCTCGGGAGTGGGACAGGCGAGGACCTGGACGATGCCGGCCAGCGCGGCCAGGGTGGCGGAGAGGGCGAGCCAGGAGAGGAAGCGATCGGCATCGCGCGCGTCGTCCAGCGCATCCGCGGTCACGTACAGCCCCGCGATGAGGAGGAGCCTTTTGGCGGTGGCCAGGCTCGCGGCGATGTGACCGGAGGCGAAGGCGGAGAGGAGCGAGGCGGCCACGAAGGCGACCACGGGAAGCCACAGCGGCCACACCTGGGCGCGGCGGACGTCGGGATCGCGCAGGCGCCACAGCCAGAGGAGGGTGAGGAGGAGGAGGGCGCCTTCGGAGAGGGTGATGGAGCAGCCCAGCCCCACGACATACGCCGCGAGGAGGCCGCGACGGAGCGGGATCACGTCAATACGCGTTGCGGTCGAAGAGGACGCGGCTGACCGTCATGGCGATGATCTTGAGGTCGAGCCAGAACGACCACCGCTCGATGTACTCGATGTCGTGCTCGATGCGCGTCTCCAAGGAGGTGTTGCCGCGGAGCCCGTGCACCTGCGCCCACCCCGTGACGCCGGACTTGACCTTGTGGCGGAGCATGTAGCCGGGCACGGTCTGGCGGAAGCGCTCCACGAACACGGGGCGCTCGGGCCGCGGCCCCACCACGCTCATCTCCCCGCGCAGCACGTTCACGAACTGCGGCAGCTCGTCGAGGCTGAAGCGGCGGAGGAAGGCCCCGATGGAGGTGCGGCGGGCATCGCCCGGGGGCGCCCACACCGGGCCCGTCTCCCGCTCCGCGTCCACCCGCATGGTGCGGAGCTTAAGCATGCGGAAGCGCTGGCCGTCGAGCCCCATGCGCTCCTGCCGGTACAGCACGGGCCCGGGCGAGGTGAGCTTCACTGCGGCGGCGAGCGCGAGGAGGAGAGGCGAGAGGAAGAGGAGGAGCGCGGCGGAGAACACCACGTCGAAGATGCGCTTGCCCACCCGGTTCCAGCCGTAGAGCGGGGACTCGCGCAGGTGAACGAAGGGCAGCCCCTCGAACTCCTCCACTCCGCCTCGCAGCGAGGTGAAGCGCCCGAGATCCGGCACCACGTGAATGGTCACCGGCTCGTCACCGATGGCCTCGAGGAGCCCGCCCAGCCGCCCGTAGTCCTCGTGGGGGAGGGCCACGATCACGTGGTCCACGGGGTGCGCGTCCAGCACGGTACGGAGATCGGCGAAACCGCCCAGGGGCTGGGCGCCGGCCGCGCTCTGCTTCTCGTCGCCCACCACGCCCAGGATGCGGATGCCCGTGTCGGGACGCGCGCGCAGGCGCTGGATCACGCCCGCCGCCAGCTCGCCCCCGCCCACCACGAGGGCGTAGCGCTGGTTGTAGCCGCGGCGGCGGGCGACGCGGAGCACCTCGCGGAAGGCGTAGCGGGAGAAGGACACGGCGGCGATGGAGAAGATCCAGAAGTAGACGATGACCACCCGGGAGTAGTCATACTCGCGGAAGAGGAAGGTCATCACGCTGACGAGGACGAGGGCGCCCACCGAGGAGGCCTTGGCGATGTCGGCGATCTCGGAGAGGCGCGAGCCGATGCGGCGCGGCCGGTAGAGGCCGAAGGCGCGGAAGGAGAACCCCCACACCACGAGGATGGGCACGAGCAGAAGGAGGTAGGGCTGCAGATACGGGATGCCGTGACGCGAAGGCGGGCCCGCCACGTAGAAGCGGATGTAGTACGCGAGGAGCCAGCAGCCCGCCACGAGGAGGAGGTCCCCCGCCAGCATCACCTGCTCGAGGAGGCGGGAGTGGGCCCTCAGCATCGCCTGCGCTCCTGCCAGCGCGAGAGGATGTACCGCTCCACGCGTTCCTGCTCGAGGAGGCGGGAGTGCGCCCTCAGCATCGCGTGCGCTCCTGCCAGCGGGAAACGATGTAGCGTTCCACGCGCTCCTTGAAGAGCGGCCGGTCGAAGCCCTCCGCGCGGCGGCGCAGCGCCTTTGCCTCGAAGCGGACGGCCCCGGACTCGAGGCGCTGGATGGCCGCGACGAGATCCTCCACGGTCTGCCGCTCGAAGAAGAGCCCGGTGGCGGGCTCGGCGCCTCCCGGCGGCACCACCGTCTCCAGCGCGCCCCCTGCGCCCAGGGCGATCACGGGGCGCCCCGCCGCCATGGCCTCGAGCGGCGTGATGCCGAAGTCCTCGAGAGTGGGGAAGATCAGGGCGCGGCAGCGTGCGTAGAGCTCCGCCGTCTCCGCGTCGTCGCGCCAGCCGCGGAGCTCCACGGTGGGGCCGGCGAGGGCACGGAGCCGCGCCTCCTCAGGGCCGCTGCCCACCACCACGAGGCGACGGCCGAGCCGGTTGGCCGCCTCCACCGCGAGATCCACGCGCTTGTAGGGGGTGAGGGCGGAGACCACGAGGTAGAACTCGCCGGGCGACTCCTCCGCGCGGAAGCGCGTCACGTCCACCGGCGGATGGATCACGTCGGCCTCCCGCCCGTAGGCGCGACGGATCCGGTCGGCCACGAAGTGCGAGATGGCGACGAAGTGGTCGACCCCCGCCGCGGTGGCGCGGTCCCAGCGGCGCAGGGCAGCGGCCACCGGAGGCATGAGCCGTCGCGTGAGGAGCCCGGCCCGAGGTCCGAAGTACTCGCCGTAGAGATCCCACACGTAGCGCATGGGGGTGAAGCAGTAGCAGATGTGCAGCGCCCCCGGAGGAACACGCACGCTCTTGGCCACCGCGTGGCTGGAGGAGAGGACGAGGTCACGGCCGCCCAGGTCGAGGCCGCGGACGGCCGCGGGGAAAAGAGGCAGGAGTCGACGATAACCCTCGCGCGCCCCGGGCAGACGCTCGAGGAAGGAGGTGACGATGCGGCGCCGCTCGATGACCGGCGACACGGAGCCCGGCACCCGGAGCAGGGTGAAGAGATCGGCGGAGGGAAAGAGCTCGCAGAAGACCTCGAGGCAGCGCTCGCCGCCGCGCATTCCCGTGAGCCAGTCGTGGACGAGGGCGACCCGCGGAATGCGGTCGCCGATCGGTCCTCCCGGGGCGGCACGATCGTCGGGCATGCGACCGGTGGCCATGACGGCGCCCGGGGCGGCGCTCAGCGCGAGAACGCGCGGGTCCGCTGCCGCCAGTAGTCCAGGAGCTCCGTGAGGGTGCGCTCGAAGGGAATCTCCACCTTCCATCCGGTGGTCTTGCTCACCTTCGACGGATCGCCCTCGAGGATCATCACGTCGGAGGGGCGGAGCCGGGTGGGATCCGTCTTGACCGCGATGTTCTTGACCGTGGCGAGAGCGAGGAGGAAGTCCAGCACCTGCTGGATCGCCCACGAGGTGCCGGAACACAGGTTGTAGACCTCGCCCGGCTCGCCGCGCTCCAGGAGGAGCCAGTAGCCGCGCACGATGTCGCGCACGTCGGAGTAGTCGCGGCGCGGGGTGAGATCGCCCACGTACACCACGGGATCGCGCAGCCCCGCCTCGATCTCGGCGATCTGGCGCGCGAAATTCGAGGTGACGAAGACGTCGCCGCGCCGCGGCCCTTCGTGGTTGAAGGCGCGGGTGCGGATGATGGGCAGCCCGTAGCTCTTGAAGTACTGGAAGGCCATCATGTCCTGCGTCACCTTGCTCACCGCGTAGGGCGAAAGCGGGCGCAGGGGATTGGACTCGGTGATGGGCAGCTCGTCCTCGTAGACGAGGCCGTATTCCTCGCTGGATCCCACGGCGAGGAAGCGCGGCGACATTTTGAGGCCGCGCAGGGCCTCCAGCAGGTTCACCTGCGAGATGATGTTGGTGGTGAGGGTCTCCGCAGGGGCGTGCCACGACACGCCCACGAAGCTCTGGGCGGCCAGGTGCACCACGAAGTCCGGGTTGGAGATCTCGAGGAGCGAGCGCACGGAAGAGAGATCCCGCAGGTCGGACTCGAGGAAGGTCACCTTCGAGCGGAGGTGATCGACGTTCTCCGTTTTGCTCCGCCACCGGTTCGAGCCGAAGACCTGGGCGCCCTTGGACAGGGCGTAGTCGGCCATGTGGCTCCCCACGAAGCCGGTGATGCCGGTGATCAGGATTCGCATGCCTGCCGCGCTCCCCAAGAAGATTCGCGCTTTCGCGCGGTTGCGACGATTATACGCTACGCCTCAGAGCGCCCCCGCCAGCAAAACGGCCCACCGTGGCTCGGTAGAGGTCGGCCGTCTCGGCGGCCATGCGCGAGGCCGAGAAGCGCTCCTCCACGCGCCGCCGTCCTGCCTGCCCCAGCGCCGCCCGCGCGCGCGGCTCGGCGAGCAGATCGCTCATGGCCTGCCCCAGCGCCCGATGATCGTCGGGCGTGACGAGGCGGCCGGTCACGCCTTCCTCCACCACGTCCACGTGTCCCGACGCCCGCGTGGCGGCCACGGGGAGCCCTGAGGCCATGGCCTCGAGGATGGCCAGGGGCAGCCCCTCCTTGCGAGAGGCCGACACATAGAGATCCACGGCGGAGAGGAGCCGCGAGGCCTCCGCGATGAAGCCGGGGAAGCGCACGCGGTCCTCGATGTTGAGCGACCCGGCGAGCGCGCGGAGCCGCGAGCGCTCGGGGCCGTCGCCGATGATCACGAGATGGGCCGTCGGCTCCGTCGCGGCGGCGAGAGTGAAGGCACGCAGCAGGGTATCGAGCGCCTTCACGGGATCAAGGCGCGCCACCGTGCCCAGGACGAGAGCCTCCGGACCGAGCCCGAGGGCGCGACGGGCCTCCCCGCGCGGGCGAGAGGAGGCGGCGATGCGGGCGGCATCGATCCCATTGACGATGACGTGGCTCGAGGATGGCGGCGCGAGGCCGAGAGCGGCCGCCTCGCGGGCCTGGCTCTCGGAGACGTGCACAATGGCCTTCGTGAGGCGGGCGAGACGGCGCTCGAGCGCGAGATAGCCGCCGCCGAGCCCCGCACGGTAATCCGCGTAGTGGATGCCGTGGAAGGTGTGCACGGCGGGCACGCGCGCCACGCGCGCGGCGAGACGGCCGTACACACCCGCGCCCTTGCCGTGCGAGTGCACGAGATCGATGCCGTCCCGTCGGATGAGGCGGAGCACGTCGAGGAAGGGCCGCCGGGCGAAGCGGTTCGTGGCGATGCCCACGAAGCGGGCGCCGCTCTCCGCGAAGATGCCGCCGTAAACGCCCCCCGGCGGCCCTGCCACCGTGAAGACGAATTCCTCGCGCGGGAGGCGCGTCACCAGCTCGTTGACCTGGGCCGGCCCGCCGCCCAGGTCGGTCGAGACAACCAGCTCGAGCACTCGCAGCGGAGGCGCCACTCACCTCGTCCTGAAGCGCCGGAGGAGCCGGCGCGCGCTCACGGGCAGCGCCTGCGCGAGATAAGGCCGGAGGGCGAAGAGGGCACACCAGGCGGGATAGGCGCCGGCATGCACCGCCCGCCAGCGCACGCGGGCCTCGGCGCGCAGGCGCTCCGCCTCGCGGGTGGCGGAGATGCGCCCGGGAGGCAGGCGCCGGATCACGAGGGCTTCGGGCAGGTTGGCCATGCGGGTGACGCGGCTCATGCGCATCCAGAGATCGTAGTCCTGGGCCACGGGGAAGCTCGGGTCGTAGCCTCCCGCCTGCTCGAGGGCGGACCGCCGCATCATCACCGAGGAGTGCACGAAGGGATTGTGCCGGATGAGGGCGCCGCGGAGGACGGCGTCCTCGGTGGGCGGTCTCACCACGCCGACCTCGCGCCCCGTCGCGTCGACCTCGCGCGCGGCGGTGCCGAGCAGACCGACCTCGGGATGGCGCTCGAGGAAGTCGCGCTGGCGCTCCAGGCGCTCGGGCAGGGCGACGTCGTCGGCGTCGAGACGCGCCACCAGCGGCGCCCGGGCGAGGCCGAGGGCGGACTGGAGCGCGGAGGTGAGGCCGCCGCGCGGCTGCCGCGTCACCCGCACCCGCGCGTCGTCGAAGCTGTCGAGGATGCTCGCGGTGGCGTCGGTGGAGCCGTCGTCAACCACCACCAGCTCCAGGTCACCCAGGGTCTGGCCGAGCACGCTCTCGATGGCCTCCCGCACCCGCGGCGCCCCGTTCCAGACGCCCATCAGCACCGAGACGGCCGGCGTGGTCACCGGGGCGCCGCGTCGCTCCCGCGCACCGCGGCCTCGTCCTTCCTCAGGAGGATGTTCAGGTACGGCAGGGCGAGCGAGGGCGGCAGCCCCACCCGGCGAAGGGCGCTACACGCGAGGGCGAAGAGAGGCAGGAGCCTGCGCCGCGTGCGCGAGCGGGCGGTGGAGCGGAAGAAGCGCCAGCCGAAGCCCGCCTCCTCCGTCACGTCGGAGAGGCCGCGCCAGCCCGAGGAAGGCAGGCACTCTCCCAGGGTCGCGTTGCGCCAGCCCGTCCCGTCCATGACGAAGCCCGCGTAGTCCACGCCGCGCATGCGCCGCGGCCGCGCGAGCTTGGCGTAGGCAAAGGCTGCGGGCGCGGGCAGCCACTGCACGAGGGGTAGGCCGACGGAGTGCGTCTCCAGCGGGAACAGCCGGTTCGGCGTGTCGAGGATGGCGATGTGGCCGCCGGGGGCGAGCACGCGATAGTACTCGTCCACGATCTGGCGGCGCCCGTGCACGGGGAGATGCTCGATCACGCCGAGGACGAGGACCACGTCGAAGTGCTCGTCGGGATAGGGCAGCCGCCGTGTCTCCTCGTTGGAGAAGAGCTGCACGTCACGCACCCGCTCGAGGGCCATCTCTTCCACCTTCAGCCGGACCATGGCCGCGAAGGCGGGATCCGTGTCGAAGGTTACGATCTCCCGCACCTCGGGGCGCTCGGCGAGATATTCGGTGATGTGGCCGAAGGAGCAACCGACCTCGAGCACGTGGAGCTCGCGGGCGCCGCGGCCCCGGAGGTAGGCAAAGAGCGGGTCGAGGAAGTGATGGCCGCGGGTCTCCTTGTAGGCGAAGTACTGGGACGCGCGCACCGCGCCCTTGCGCTCCACGAGCATCTGGACCACGCGAGCGCTGTAAGTCGTCGGATAGTCGCGCCCGTTCACCGAGAGCACGCGGCGATCGCCCAGGTCCTCGAGATGGTAGGCAGGCTCGCTCATCGCCCTAGAGGATAGCAGCGGGGTGCGCCGATGCCTACGCCGGCTTCTCCAAGACCACGATGGCGCCCACGCTCGCGGAGCGGAAGGGCAGGACGTCGGCGTCGCAGCGCACGTCGAGGGCGATCCCCGCGATGACATCCGTGGCGACGAGAGCGGGGGCGGCCTCCTTGAAGAAGCCGGGCCCCGAGCCGATCTCGACCACGGGGCGGCGCGCCCCCGCGGCCTCGAGGGGGCGATCGAACCACTCGCGGTAGACGAGGCGCAGCTCCGGGCGCGCCCGCCACACCGCGCGGCGCCGTGCCAGCGTCTCCGCCCCCGTCATGCCGCGAAGAAGAGCCGTCCCGCGGCGCGCGCCGACATGCGGAGGAGGAGCCAGCCGTCGGCGAAGCGGCTGATGTTGGGCGCGCCATAGGTGCGCTCGCGGTAGCGCACGGGAATCTCCAGGATGCGCAGGTTGAGCTTGGCCGCGCCGAAGATCAGGTCGAAGTCGCCGAAGGGGTCGAAGTCGCCGAAATGCGCCCGGCCTGCCGCGAGGTGCTCGTAGTCCGTGCGCCAGATCACCTTGGTGCCGCACAGCGTGTCCTTGATGGGCTGGCCCACCAGCACGCTCAGGAGCACGCCGAAGAAGCGGTTGCCGAGGAGGTTCAGGAAGCGCATGGCCTTCGGATCCGTGTTGTAAACGAGGCGTGAGCCCATGACGAATTCCCCCGCCCCCGTGACCATGGCGTCGAGGAACTGCGGCAAGTCCTCCGGGGCAACCGACAGATCCGAGCCCGCCGAGTGTCGGCTAGTCCTCGTCCCAGGCCACCACCCGCCCTCGTTGCTTGTCGGGGCGGCGGCCCAGCAGAATCCAACGGAACCAGTGAGAGAAGATGTCCCAGATGGCGGCGGCGATGGCCCTGACGCGCGTGCCCTTGGCCTTACCCCGCTCGCGCTTGATGAAGGGCACAGGAACCTCCCGGATGGTCGCGCCCCGCCACCAGACCTTCAGGAGGCACTCCGGATTTGTGAAGGAGCTTTCCGACTCGAGGTTCACCGACTGAATCAGCGTCCGGGGATAGACGGTCACGTTCTGATAATCGCGAAGGGGAAGGCGGAAGAGGAAGCGGATCAACAGATAGTTGGTCACCGATACCAGGGCCTTTCCGAAATGATCAGAGCGCTTGGCGAAGATGCCGAAGGGGGAGATGGGAGCGAGCCGCACTCCCTGCAGCACCTCGTACTTGGCGACCTGGTCCAGAGCGCCGAGGAGCCCGCGAATGTCATAGGCCCAGTCCACCGTCTGCCAAAAGAGATAGTCCTTGGTGGCGAGCGAGATGGAGCGCTTGGTGTTGTAGCCGGGGCCGCGGTTGCGCTCGTTCTGGTACACGCGAAGCCAGGGGCGCGTCTTCTGATACTCGCAGGCAATGGCCCAGGTGCGATCCGTGCTGCCGTCCTCGATGAGGATGACCTCGAAGTCGTCGGTGACCTCCCGCAAACAGGCCTCGGCCCGTTCGATGTACTCGCCGATACTGGCCTCCTCGTTGAGGGCCCAGCCCAGCATCGACAGGCTGAACGGCACCTTGTGACTCGACTTCTCCTCCACCTCAGCTGCCTGGCTCATTCGCCACCCATCATGTACATGTCGTGCCATTCCTGGAATACCACCAGGGAGAGCACCTTGTTGACGAAACGGTAGTCGTGCTGGCCCCGGTAGAGCTCGTCCACGAGCGCCTGCACTCGGTCGACGTCGAAGAGGGCATGCTTGGCGAGCCGCGCGGGATTCAAGGTCTGCCGAACGTATCCCTCGAGGCCGTGGAGGAGCCAGTCGCTCACCGGCATCACGAAGCCTTCCTTCGGGCGGGTCACCATCTCCTCGGGGAAGTAGCGGAGGGCGGCCTTCTTGAGGAGGTACTTCGTCTCCCCGGCGCGCACCTTGAGCCGCCCCGGCAGTCCCGCCACGAACTGGACCACGTCGGTGTCGAGGAAGGCCGTTCGCACCTCGAGGGAGTGCGCCATGGAGAGCCGGTCCACGAAGGTCATGACCTGATCAGGGAAGATCGTTCGGAACTCTGCCTCGAGGATCCGGTTCACGGGGTCGGTGGCGGTGAGCCCGGCGAAGATCGCTCGGAGATGCTCGCGCGTGCTGAACCGGCTCGCGGCCGCCGCCACGTCGGGGGCCCACAACCGGTGCTTCTCTTCGTCCGTGAACACCATGAGATCGTGCCGCCAATCCCAGTCCGGCAGGGGAGCGAGCCGGCGAAGCAGATCCTGCTGCGACTCGAAGGGTCTGATGAGGGCGAGGTCGCCCGTCCTCGCAAACTTCGCATAGTGGGCGAGCGGGCCGGCCAGCCGATGGGATAGATAGCTGCCGAAGAGCTCGTCGGCGCCGTCGCCCGCGATGGCCACCTTGACGTGGCGGCTGATGAGCTCGGCGAGGAAGTACGTGGACACCACGCCGGCAAAGGGCTCGTCGAAGCAGCGTAGGATGCGGCGCAGGCGGTCGGGGTAATCCCCGAAGGCGATGGTCTCCTCGTGATGCTCTGTGCTGTAGCGGTCGGCGACCCAGCGCGCCCAGCGCCGGTCCTGCTCCTTGCCCGCCGTGCTCGAGCCCTCTGCGTAGGTGAGGGTGAAGGTCTTGATCGGTCCCCTCGAGAGCTCGGCGGCCAGAACCGTGGAGAGGCTCGAGTCGATGCCACCGCTCAGGAAGAATCCGATAGGCACGTCGGACATGAGGCGTCGCTCCACCCCACGGCGCAGCAGCGCGAGGAAACGGTCCACGATCTCGTCTTCCGTCATGCCCGCCGTCTCCGCGGAACCGCCGAAGTCCACGTCCCAGTAGCGGCGAATCTCCAGGGGGGCGCCGGGGCGGTACACGAGGAGGTGCGCGGGGGGCAGGATGCGCACGCCCGCGAAGATCGACAGGGGATGAGGCACGTGCTTGTAGCTCAGATAATGGGAGAGTGCCTCCAGGTCGATGCGGCGCTCGAAGCCCGGGAGACGCAGAAGCGCCTTGATCTCGGAGGCGAAGTAGAGGGCACCCCCGGTCTCGTGGTAATAAAGCGGCTTCTTGCCCATCCTGTCCCGGGCAAGGATGCCCATCTTCCGCGCGTCGTCCCACACGGCCAGTGCGAACATCCCGTCGATGCGGGACACCAGATCCGCGCCGTGGTCCTCGTAGAGGTGGGGTAGCATCTCCGTGTCGCAACGGCTGACGAGACGATGACCGCGGGCAAGGAGATCGGGGCGGAGAGCAGGGAAGTTGTAGAGTTCGCCGTTCTGGGCCGCCCACACCGTGCCGTCCTCGTTGGACATGGGCTGGCGGCCGCCCTCGACGTCCACGATGCTGAGCCGGCAAGCGCCCAGGGCGAACTCCGCCCCTCCTACGACGTGCGCGTCATCGGGACCGCGGTGGGTCAGAGTGGCGAGCATGGTCCGGACCGTCTCCACCTCGCCCCGCCCGAACACCCCGCAGATGCCGCACATGTCAGCTCTCCAGAGGCGCGTAGGTGCCGGGGCGAAGCCCTTCGTGCACCGGGGACACGGCATGCGCCGCCCGCACCGACACCGTCCGGTCCAAGATGCGCTCCTCCACGGAGCCCGCCCGCGCATCGACGACGTATTCCGCCACCGGGACCGCTTCGAAGCGTCGCTCGGCCTTCCGCATGCTCACGTACTCGAACACCAGCACGCGGCCCTCCGGGCAGGGCACGGTCCGGGCATATCGCAGCAGGCGGTCGCGGAAGAGCGCGGCATTGCTCGGATAGTACTTCAAGGTGGTGAAGAGGCTGGTCACCGTCACCGACTCGCAGACATGGGCGTAGCGGAAACCCCCGCCCCAACCATAGCGGCTGATCAGGGTCCGCGGGCCGCCCTGAACCGGCTCGGAATGGATGCGGATGAAGAAGTTCACCACGTCCACGGAGAAGACACGCCAGATGATGATGCCGAAGAAGTTGGTGTACGCCTCGAGGGCCCGCTGGAGCGGCCGCGGCAGGGTTCCGCGCGCATAGAAGTTGTAGAAGAGCCCGGCGTGGGCCAGCGGAAGGAGGATCAGATAACCCCAGAGCGCCAGGCTCAGGACGGCGCCGAGGTGCGGCCAGGGCTCGGCCCCGACGGGGCCTGGGGGCCCGCCGAAGAGCTCCATGACCCATACGGCCAACCGATCGCCCGCGCTCCCAGGGTGAAAGAACAGGATGCCTCCGAGCATCACCATTTCGCACAGGACGCCCAGGCGAATGTGGGTAGCGATGAAGGCGAAGCTGCCGATGATGAGGAGCGCCCCCAGGAACCGGGTGGCGGGGACGAGCATGAGCAGGGCGGCCACCACCTCGGTGGTCCAGGCGAGCTGATTCAGCGTCCAGATGATCCAGTGGCCGGGTGGCACCGCTGAGTAGCGGCGCCACCAGTATCCCCACTCCGGATTGGCCAGGCCGAATTCCATGCCGAAGTTCCTCGGGTAGCCCGCGGAGAGCTTGTAGACGCCCGCCGAGAGCATGATCAGCGCATAGTCGACCTGCAGCACGAGGAGGGCCAGGCGATGCACCGAGGGCGCGGCGGCCGCCGTCAAACCGAGCAAGAAGACCGCGGCAGCGAGCCAGTATGTCATGAAGCCGGGAGCGCCCATGCCGCGGGCGACGCCGCGCCAGCGCATGCGCACGAAGAAGTAGCGGCAGAGCAGGAGATTCCAGAGCGCGGGCCACCAGCTTCCCCACCCCACCACCAGGAGTCCCGCGGCGAGAAGCCACGAGGCCATGAGCAGCGGATACGCCAGGGGGTTCTGCACGAAGTCCACGCCAGGAGAAGATTGCGCGTACCCGCCCCAGCGCTCGCTCAGGAAGAAGCGGCGCCCGTGGGGCAGCGTGATGAGGAGGAAGACGAGGAGGAGGAGGCCGTAGCCGGCGCGCAGGAGCGCCTGGGCTGCCGGGCTCAGCTCCGGCATCAGCACGCCGCTCGACCAGGCCAGGGACGTCATGGCCCCAGGCGTGTTCCCGGCGTCAGGCCGAGGACCCCCAGCTCGTCAGGCCCTGCCGCGCGATCGCCCATCTCGGCGTCCACGATGAGCAGCTCCCCTTCCCCCGTGCCGACCCGCACGCCGCGACTATCGACCGACGAGACGATGCCGGGCCCGGCTGAAGCGCCGCCATCCGGAGGGAGGCTCACTCGACGCAGGACGAGCTTGGCCGCGCCCAGTCGCGTGAAGGCGCCCGGCCACGGAGCGGCCAGCGCCCGCACGAGGTTGCGGATACACGCGGCGGGGGCCGACCAGTCGATCCGCCCGTCGTCCGGGGTACGGAGCGGGTAGTACCTCGCGCGCGACTCGTCCTGGGGTGTGCGAGGTGCCGTGCCGTCCGCGATCGCCGGCCACCAAACGCGGAGGAGCCGGGTCCCCGCCTCCCCGAGCTTGGCGCGCACTGCAGGCGCATCGTCTTCGGGGTCGATGGGAAATCTCTCCTCGGCGATGACGGGACCGGTATCGATGCCCGCGTCGACGTAGTGAAGAGTCGCGCCCGTCTCAGCTTCTCCGTTGATGATCGCCCACTGCATCACGTGAGCTCCGCGATAGGCGGGCAAGAGCCCGCCGTGAACGTTGACGCATCCGCGCGGCGGCACCTCGATCACGGATTTGGGAAGAATCATCGAATAGGACCAGATCACCATCACGTCTGGGGCGAGCGCCCGCAATGCCTCCACGAATGGCGCGATGTGCTCTCGCGGAGGCTGCACCGGCGAGGGCAGTCCGGCGGCGCGGGCGGCGGCGCGGGCCATCTCCACGTCGGGTCCGATGCGGTTCGACGGGAGGACCAGGGCGAGGAGCCGGGCTCCCGCCGCGGCGAGGGCATTCACGGCAGTCGCCGCCATCTCCCCGTAGCTGAAGACGACAGCGGTGCTCACGACCTCGCCACGGGCACGTTCGGGACGGTGCGCCGGGGCTCAGGCCGGCGGCTCGTAGATCTGCACCTCCACGCCAAGATCTTTGCGCATGACGTCCTTGAGGTGCCGTCCCGACGTCCTCAGCACCTTGAGCCAGCCGTGCTCCCAGTCGCGGATACCCGCGAGCCAGGCCGAGCACCCGCGGCAGGGCCACGCCTCGGCGCCGCGGCCCTCGAGGTGGAGCCGGCGGTACTGGCTGAAGGTCTCACCGTGCCAGACCTCCTTGATCGACACGTCGTGGATGTTTGGGAAGAGCTTGGCCGTGCGAAACGAGATGTCCTGCCCGCACAGGGCGACCCGGCCGAGCGTGTCCACGTTGAGCCGCTCAAAGGGCCAAACGCACGGCTCCTTCCGCTCCGTGGGTAGATCACGGTAGAGGTGGGGATCGAGGGAGCGTCCGAGGGGGATGATGGTGTTGTCGTCCCAGCTCAGGAACTTGCGAGTGATCACCTCGTCCACCCCCACCGTCTTGAGCCAGAAGTCGACGGCCGACTGCAGGGTGGCGGCCACCGCCTCTTGTTGGATGATCGACACCACGACTCGCGTGGTTCCCCGCAGTCCCTTGCGGAGCTCGAGGGCCGCCTGCACGTTTGCCACCTGTCCCTTCCACCACTCCTCGGGATTGCGCGGGGGCCCTCCGTGGGGCGGCCGCACCTTCGCATAGGTCTCCGCGTCTCCCGCGTCCATAGAGAATTCGATGAGATCGATGCCGGCGCCGATGATCCGCTCCAGCTTGCGCCGTTGCTTGGGCAGCGGCCCGAACATGCTGCCGTTCGTGTTGAGCCAGATCCGGGCCCCGCGGACCTTGGCGTACTCGATCATCTCGACCATGCGCGGGTGCAGCATGGGCTCGCCACCCCCCGTGCAGCGCATCCAGGCCTGGTAGGGGCCGCACTCGTCCGCCATCTTGTTCCAGAGGGCCTGAGGGAGGAGGTCGCCGCCCTCTGCGTGATAGAACTTTCTCAGATCGGAGTTCCCGTCGGTGTACGGGCAGTTGGGGCAGCCGAAGTTGCACGGATAGATGATCGAGATCACGACCATCAGGGGAAACTCTTCCGCCCCTGCCCTCAAGCCGAACGATCGCTCTTCCGACGCGTGCGTCCTCCCCATATCTCCGGAAAGTATACGCCAGCGTGTCGCTTCCCGTGGCAAAAACGGCGTCCGGCGATCTCATTTGCCCCTCACGCAGAGAGCGAAGAGCTTGTTGGAGAGCCTGAGACCGACCCGCGATTGGCGGAGCTGGCCGAGCCTGCGCACGTGCCCCTCGCCGGGAATGGCCGTACCTTCCAGATGCACGCGCATGAAGCGTGGCCCGAGGAGCCGCTCGAGCCTTCCCGCCGAGAGCGGCGAGATGTGGGTCGGATCGTCCTTGAAGCGGGCCCAGCTCCGCTGACGGAGGGCGGCGCGAAGATCGAACAGCCGCTTCATCGGGTAGTTCGGCGTGGTCAGGGCGAGCCGCCCGCCTGGCGAGAGGACGCGGGCCGTCTCGTCCAGGCTTGCCGCGGGCGACCGGGTGTGCTCGATCACCTCCATGAAGCTCACGAGTTCGAACGCTCCCGACCTGAAGGGAAGAGCCTCGGACTGCGCTACCACGACCGGAAAGCCGCGGGCCTTGATCCGCCGGGCACGAACGAAGCTGATCTCACAGGCGACGAGGCGGGCGCCGGCTGGGAGCAGGGGCGCGAGGAGATCGAGATAGCGTCCGTCACCCGCGCCCAGGTCCAGCACGGAGCGGGGTCCTTCGAGGGCCAATCGCCGGAGCCGGGTTGCGACGAACTGGGGCAGTTCTTCGTCCATGGGCACATCCCGCGCGTAGTCCTCGAAGAGGCCCGAGAGCGAGCCCGCGCCCGCGACGGACTGGACGAAGGCCACCTCCGCCTTCAGGAGCGCGTGGGCATCATAGAGGGCGAGGGCCGAGGCGCGCGCCCGTTCCCCCAGCCCGCGGGCGAGGTCCCGGTCGGAGAGTAGGCGCCCCACGGTCTCCGCGATGTCCCCTGGCCGGTCCGGTTCGAACAGGAGACCGGTGACGCCGTTCTCCAGGATCGACGGGATGCCGCCGCGCGCGGAGGCGGCACAGGGCAGCCCGCACGCCATGGCTTCGATGAGGACCTTGGGATGGCCCTCGGTGAGCGACGGCAACACGAAGCAGTCGGCAGACCGGAAGTGGGATGGCATCTGGCTGTGCGGGATCACTCCCGCGAAGTCCGTGTCGATCTCCGCGGTGCGGGCCCGTCGCTCGAGGTCGTCGCGCAGGCGGCCGTCGCCCACCAGGCAGAGCCGGGGCCGGGGCTGGCCGAGCAAGGCCAGCGCCTCGATGAGACGCCCCACGTTCTTCTCCTGCTCGAGCCGGCCCACGTAGAGAACGGTCGGGGGGCCGGAGCTCGGGCGTGGAGCGGGCGCCGGGGCGAATCTCTCCGTGTCCACGCCATTGGGGAAATAGGCGAGCCGGGGGCGGGCGGGGTGGGCGGACAGCCGACTCTCCATCTCCCGGGAGGTCACGATGACGCCGGCCGCGCGGGGGAACGTCACCCGCTCGAGCCAGCCGTAGAGCCGAGGCTTCAATCGCGAACCTGCGATGCGCGCAACCTCGCCGTAGTGATAGCCATAGGTGACCACGAAGGGAACGCCATAGCGCCGACGCGCGACGAGGGCGGGGATGACGCCGGAGAACTGCTCGACCCGGAGCGCTTCGCACTCGCGGATCTGCCGGCGGTAGAGCGTGGGCAGCAGGAAGGCGTAGGCGCGGGCGGGCCATCTCCCGCACCGGGGCAGGACCACCACTTTGTCGAGCAGCAGCGGATCGCGAGTGAAGTCGGCGAGGGCTTCCCGGAAATAGCTGAAGTAGTAGACACGGTCGTAGGCCTCGCAGTAGTGGCGGAGGTCGTAATCGAGCAATCGCTCGTGCTGGCCCGTGCGCTTGAGATCGGTCAGCCCGCTGCCCAGGGCAGGGAGGATGCCGATCGTGCGGAGCGGAAGCGCGTCGCTCATGATCTGCTCTTCCCGTAGGCGCGCAGGAGATCGGCGATGATCCTGTCCTCGTTGAACGTTCGCACCATCGTCTCAGCGGCCTGGCGGCCGAGGGAGCGACGGAGCTCGGGATTGTCCAGCAGCTCCTCCACGGCGCGGGCCAAAGCATCGGCGTCGCTCCGCTCCACGAGCAGGCCGGTGGCCTTGTCCTCGACCGCCTCGGGCGTGCCCCCGATCCGGGTACCGACCACGGGCTTACCGAAGGCCGCAGCTTCCAGCGGCACCCGGCTAAAGGGCTCGGGCCATACGGCCGGGTGCACCACCACGTCGGCGAGCGCATAGAGCTCCTCGACCTCAGAGTGGGGGCGGCGCCCGAGGAGCCGCACGTCCGGGGCGCTGCCCATCCACTCCGGAGGGCCGTCTCCTGCCACCACGAAGGAAGCCTCGGGCCTGCGCCGGCGCACGAGGCGGGCAGCCTCCACGAAGACCGGATAGCCCTTGCCGGGGGAGCACTTACCGACGTAGAGGACCAGCGGGCCGGCGGGCAGCCCGAAATCCGCCAGGGTTCGGCTTCCGGAAGCTCCGGAGCCGCCGGGCGCCGGCGGCAGGTTGTAGACGACGTGCCCTCGCTCGGGCCGGATTCGACCTGTCCGCGCGTAGATGTCTAGGAGGCTCTGGCTCACCGCCGTCACGCCGTCCACGCGCCGGATGAGAGCCCGCTTGAGCCAGGCATCCAGGTACAGGAAGCCGAGCGCGGCGCGGATGCGGAGACGGCGGAGGGCGCCGCCGCGGATGTACTGGGCGAAGAAATCGGGCGCGCACTCCCGCTGGAGCTTGCCCGCGCTGCAGTCGGCGGGCACGTGGCGATGGCGGAGGAGGCACGTGGTGATGGGACAGATCAGGCCGAAGTCGCGGAGGGAGAGGTACACGGGCTGGCCGAGCCGGCGACCCGCGAGGAAGGCGCCGACCAGCGCGTGCTTCTCCTGGGCGTGCACGAGCTCGGCGCCCGTCTCGCGCATGGTCGAGACGAGGGCACGCGCGAAGCGCAGATGGAAGAGCGGGTTGACGTGGTCGCGCGGCGGCGCCAGCTCCCCGCCCGGAGGCAGGCGTCGCCAGAAGGGGAAGCGCACCACGGGCACGCCGCAAACCTCCTCTCGGGCCGCCGCGCCGTAGTTGGGAGTGACCACGGTCACCGAGTGTCCGCGCGCGATGAGCCCCCGCGCAAGCAGCTCGAGGCTCCAGGCGGTGCCGCCAGGGGCCCACGGATGGTAGTACTCCGTGGCGAAAACGACCTTCATGTCGCCTGGCAGACGGCGAAGAACCCCGCGTTCTCCTCCGGGTAGCGGCGGGCGAGGCGGCGCCTCATCTCCGTGAGCCGCCGGTAGAGCGGGAGGGAGAGCCCCCCCACCAGATCGATGGCCCCGATGAGCGGGGTGTCGTAGACAGTGGGATGGAGATGCTCGATGCGGAAGCCGTTCTTCCCGAGCTCGGCCTCCAGCTCGTCGAGCGTGTACTCGATCTTGTGATCGGGATCGGAGTACGAGAAGAGCCCGGCGCGATCGAGCCTCCGCTTCCACGACGTGCCCCGATTCGGCACGGACAGGAGCATCGTCCCACGCGGCTTGAGCGCGCGGCGGATCTCCCGGAGCAGGAGATCGCGCGCGTACACGTGCTCCAGGAGATCGAGGCAGATCACGGTGTCGAAGCGCTGATCTCGCACGGCCAGCCCCTGTTCGAGGTCCGCCGCGAAGAAGGCCGCGTTGGCCGCGGGCAGCGTCCGGCTCGAACGGAGGGCGACGCCGAGCGACTCGAGGTCGCCGTCCACCCCCACCACGTGATGGCAGCGGCGCGCCGCCTTGAGCGCGTGCATGCCGTTGCCGCAGCCCACGTCGAGCACGTCGGCGCCGGGGGCGAGATAGGCGAGGTACCAGTAGTTGTCCTGGCTGTCGCCCAGGAGGTGCTTGGGATGCACGTACTCGGAGCTCTTGCCCGTCCAGCGCGTGAGCCGAATGGCGAGCCGCTTGGCCTTGTTGTTGGCGAAGACCACGCCGGAGAGCACGACGCTGCGCAAGCTCATCGCGTGAGTCTGATGGCCACGTAGATCTGCCGCGCGGCATTGCCGAGCCGGCGGAGCCACGGCGCGCGGACACGCCCGCCGGGCACGGGGGAAAGACACGCTGCTCCGAAGCCCGCCTCCTCCACGATGCGCTGCCATTGGCGGTACCGGATGGCGCGCTCGCGCGTCCCCTGCGCACGGGCCCGCGCGTAGAGG
>JBKOVG010000147.1:0-6628 GCA_046723845.1 Candidatus Methylomirabilota bacterium
AGCTCGCTTCCGATCCACGAGAGCAAGCGCGGGAGGCCATGGTCTGCTCCCCGTGCCCGCGATCACCAATCGTCTCATGTCTGCTGTTTCTCCCTCGGTGCCGGCCGCCCCCGTGGCGGCTGGGCGGCGCGTCATGCGTCCGCACGCATCAGGACGATGCGAGGGGTGCACGCGGGTCGCGGGCGCCCGGCGGCGCGGCCGCGTGACGCTCCGGCTGGATCATCCCGACACGCGCGCGTCGTTTCGTACCACCGGAGACAGATAGGCGCGCGATTCCACGAGCGGGACGCGCGTCACCGGCGCGGCGCCGGCTACGGCCGCACGACCCCGTCGACGATCGCGAGCTCGACGCTGAGCGTGTTACCCGAGCGCCGCGCCATTCGATGCAGGAATGATCTTGCTTGCCGACACAGGCCGATGCCCGAACCGTCCTTGCTCGAGATATGCTCGCCTGGGCCTTCGTGGGGCTGGCCGTCATCGGCGGCTGGCTACTCCTCAACGACGTCCGCGACCGGCTGGCCGTCCGCCGCCGCGACCGCCAACGGCTCGACGCCCTCTGCGTCGCGGTCGATGAACTCCGGGGGAGTCTTACCAGTTTGCGGACGCTCGTGCCCAAGCAGAGCGAGCTCTACGAAGACCTCCTCTCCTGGCGCACAATGGCAAGCACGCGGCAGGCGCAGCGGCTATAGAGGGCGCCGCCGAGATCTGGCAAGGGGCTGACGCTGACCTCTTCGAAGACGGCGGGGGTGCGCGCCGGGGCTGCGGAGCGGGGACGTCGTCCTGGTCAGGAAAACCAAATGAAGGGAGAATGAGGTGGCAACGCAAGGACAACGAAAGCCCAATATTCTCGTCATCTGGGGGGACGACATCGGCATCACCAACCTGAGCTGCTACAGCGACGGGCTGATGGGCTACCGCACCCCCAATATCGATCGCATAGCGAAGGAGGGGATGCGCTTCACCGACTGCTACGGCGAGCAGAGCTGCACGGCCGGCAGGTCGTCGTTCATCACCGGGCAGAGCGTCTTTCGGACCGGCCTCTCCAAGGTCGGTGTCCCGGCTTCACCGATAGGGTTACAGGCCGAAGATCCGACCATCGCTGAGCTGCTCAAACCGCTCGGCTACGCCACCGCGCAGTTCGGCAAGAATCACCTCGGCGACTTGAACAAGTTCCTGCCGACAGCCCACGGCTTCGATGAGTTCTTCGGCAACCTCTACCACCTGAACGCCGAGGAGGAACCGGAGCTACCCGACTACCCGGATCCAAAAGACTTTCCCCACTTTCGCGAACGTTTTGGTCCCCGCGGTGTGCTGCACTGCTGGGCGACCGATACCGACGACTCCACCGAGGAACCGCGCTGGGGCCGGGTGGGCAAGCAGAAGATCGAGGATACCGGCCCCCTCACCAAGAAGCGCATGGAGACCTGCGACGACGAGTTCGTTGCTGCCGCGAAGGACTGGATCAAGCGCCAGCATGCAGCGGGGGAGCCCTTCTTCTGCTGGGTCAACACCACCCACATGCACCTGCGCACCCACACGAAGCCTTCGAGCCTGGGACAGGCTGGGCGTTGGCAGTCGCCCTATCACGATACGATGATCGACCACGACAAACACGTGGGCGAGTTGCTGACCCTGCTAGACGAGCTGGGCATCGCCAACGACACGTTCGTCATGTACAGCACGGACAATGGCCCGCACATGAATACGTGGCCCGACGGCGCGATGACACCGTTCCGAAGCGAGAAGAACACCAATTGGGAGGGCGCCTTCCGCGTGCCGATGGTGGTGCGCTGGCCAGGCAAGATTCCAGCGGGTGTCGCTTCCAACGAGATCGTCCAGCATCACGACTGGCTGCCGACGTTCCTGGCCATGGCCGGCGAGCCAGACATCGTAGAGAAGCTGAAGAAGGGGCACCAGGCGGCCGGCAAGACGTTCAAAGTTCACATCGATGGCTATAATTTGTTGCCGTACTTGACCGGACAGGCAAAGAAGAGCCCGCGTCCGGGATTCATCTACTTCGACGACGACGGCGATCTGGTGGCCCTGCGCTTCGACAACTGGAAAATCGTCTTCATGGAGCAGCGCGCCCGGGGCACGTTGGGCCTCTGGGCGGAGCCGTTCGTGCCGCTGCGGGTACCGAAACTCTTCAACCTGCGGACCGACCCTTTCGAGCGGGCCGACACCACCTCGAACACCTACTACGACTGGTTGATAGACCACATCCCCCAAGTGTTAGCAGCGCAAGCAATCGTCGTCCCGTTTCTGGAGACGTTCAAGGAGTTTCCGCCCCGCCAGAAGGCGGCGAGTTTCACGATTGATGAGGCATTGGCGAAGATGACCGAGGCTGCCGGCGGCGGGAAGCACTGAGGGGGGAAAGCAGGCTCATCCGCCGGCGCGGGGAATGACCAAGACTCTGCCGACTAACCCCATGAATGCTGCGACGGGGCTCCGCAACGAACGGGATATCCCCACCCACGCCTACCGGCCCAACGATGAAGAGCAGCATTCGTCATCCCGTGGACGAGTTGCGGATGTCCAGGACTTCTACGAACGGTACCCGTATCCTCCGCCGGTCGAGAGCCTCGAGAACTATCGACGGTTCTGGCAGGACCCACAAAAAGCCCGTGCAGACCATCATCTTCTTTGGCCCGCTCTTCCCTATCGGGAAGACCACTCCATCCTTGTTGCCGGATGCGGCACATCTCAGGCGGCGAGGTATGCGTTGCGGCGGCCTGGAGCTCGGGTTACCGGCATCGATTTCAGCGCCACGAGCGTACGCTGTACTGAGAAACTCAAGCGAAAGTACAACCTGAGTAGTCTCCAGGTCTATCAGCTCCCCATCGAGCGGGTACGTCAGCTAGAGAGGAGCTTCGATCACATCGTCTGCACCGGGGTACTCCATCATCTTGCCGACCCTGATGCGGGGCTCAGAACTCTGCGGAGCGTGCTCAAACCGGGCGGGGCGATGCATCTCATGGTGTATGCGCCTTACGGCCGGACCGGCGTCTACATGCTGCAGGACTTCTGTAGACGCATGGGTATCCGTGCTACCGACCCGGAGATTCGGGACCTCATCGCCGCTCTCAAGACGTTGCCACGCGGGCATCCGCTAGACACTCTGCTGCGCGAGGCCCCGGATTTTTGGCAAGAGCCGGCACTGGCCGATGCGCTCCTGCACCCGCAGGACCGCGCCTATTCAGTGCCTGAATTATTCGACTTCATCGAAAGGGCCGGCCTGACCTTTGCGCGGTGGATCAGACAAGCCCCCTACAGCGCTCAGTGTGGGGTCGTAGCAAAGATCCCGCAGGCTCCCAAACTGAAAAATCTCCCACTAGCAGAGCAGTATGCCGCCGTCGAACTCTTTCGGGGCACGATGGTTCGCCACAGCATCGTGGTGTACCGAAACGATAACCCGGGGGGATCGCAACCGGTCAGTTTTGCGGGCGATGCGTGGCTCGGCTATGTGCCCATGCGAATGCCAGACACGATCTGTGTTCGTGACCGGCTCCCTCCCGATGCCGCCGGTGTACTGATCAACCAGTCACACACCTGCAAGGATCTGTTCCTGCCGATTGATCCGACGGAGCAGCTCTTGTTCGATGCCATCGATGGAGGCCATAGTATCGGCGATATAGTGGAAGAAAGCGTGCCAGCTGTGAAAACACAAGCGCCGCTCGACATGGCACGGACCTTCTTTGAGAAGCTCTGGTGGTACGATCAGGTCGTATTCGATACGTCGCGCTGCCGTGAACGAAAAGAGCGAAATTGACGTGTCAGAGATTCGTGAGATCCTGAGCCGATTCTGGGACCAGTTGATCGCTCGCGAAAACGGGCCGTTGGCGTTTCGCTTGATTCTCCAGCCCATCATTGTGACGATCCTGGCCATTCGTGACGGACTGGAAGATGCGCGGGCTGGCCGGCCGCTCTATACGTGGACCATCCTGAGCGACCCGGCCCAGCGGGCGAGCTACCTTCGCGAAGGACTCAAAAGAGTAACTAGAGTCATCGTCTTCGCACTCGTGATGGACGCGATCTATCAGCTCATAGTCTTGAAGAGGTTTTACCCGGGAGAAGCGCTGGTCATCGCGTTCGTGGTTGCGGTTCTTCCTTATCTGTTGATGCGCGGCCCGGCCGCGCGCATCGCGCGACGCCGGAACAGGCGCAGTGTGGCTTAGCGGTCCAGACCTCCTGCTCTGGACTTGCCCCCGGGCCGGTGGACACTCCAGATGTGGGCGTGAGCCCACGTGGAGGGGGTACACCCCCCGAAAGCCCCTCCGACCCCCCTCGGTTTTTACCGGTGGGAACATGGCTAGGGTGCTACGATGCTACCAGCCGACCCCGCCGCCCCGGAGATCGCGCGCTCGCCCGCGTCGCGCGGACCGGCTAGACGCTCCCCATGCCGTACGACGAGAAGCTGCCCGCCGTCGTCGCTGGCCGCGCTGCCGCGGTCGCCCAGCTCCGGCAGCTCGCCGACCAGCTCGACGCGCTCCCGCTTCGACGCCGCCGCCGACGCGCTGGTGCTGCTCAAGCGGCGTCGGCGGGAGCGTCTGCCACGCCTCGCCATCGGTCCGCAGTCGTCCACCCGCAGGTTGTTACTTCGCCCGTGGGTCAATGGTGTCGGGCAGGCAATGGTAGGTGTAGAAAGCGGCGCTCGCCTTTTCATCCGGGGCCGGCTTGAACGTCACCTGCACATAGGCGTCGGCCTCTGATTCGACTTTCAGGACGCCGGGGCACTTGTCGCCGTCGCATTCGTGCGCCTTGGCTCTCACGGCCGCTGTGCTGAGGCGCTCGCATTCGTCGCGGCTCTCCACGGCCTCGCGCAGCGTCCACACCGTCTCGAACGTCGACCCCTTCTGTCGAAACGTATCCCATTTCACTTTCTCCCAGAGCACCCACGCGCAGGCTGTCTGGGCAGGCCTAGGCACGACGAGCAGGAGTGCGAGGACGATCCAACCGACAGTCGCCATGGACCAACCTCTTCTTGCCAACCTGTCGCCACGCAGAGCGGTCTCCCGAGGTCAAGACCGCACTCCATGCCGTCACCGCCCAATGGCTGCCCGGTGTCGCCAGTGGCGGTCGATCAGTCCCGGCCACCGAGGCGGTACACGAGGCGCTCGATTGGCGTCTGCGGGAGCGTCTGACAGCATTCGCCATCCGTCCGCCGATAGCGAACCCGCGCGCTGGGATCCGCTCGGCGCGCGCGTCGAGTACCGCAGGCCGGGCCGCGCATCGCGCCGGCGACACCCCTACGGTTGCCGTCGCGATCGCTCTCGTCGTAGCCTTCAATGGATGATCGGCCGGGTGGCGGGCAACATGGCGCTCGGTCTCGCAGCCCTGCTCGTCGCGCTCGCGGGCGCCGAGCTCGCGTGCCGGCTCTTCGTCGCCGCCGGCTGGCTTCGTCCGAGCCTCCGCGGTCGCATCGCCCCGGAGCTCGGCTACTCGGCGCGACTCGTCCGAAGCGACGATCCGAAGCTGTACGTGGAGAACGATCCCGCGGGTCCGCTCGTGAACCGCGACGGCTTTCGCGGCCCCGACGTCGCGCGCGAGAAGCCGCCCGGCACGTTCCGGATCGTCGTGCTCGGCGACTCGGTCACGTTCGGGCTCGGCGTGCCGACGGACGAGACGTTCACGGCACGGCTCGCCGTGGCGCTAGCGGCGAAGGGCGGGCCACACGATCCGCTCTACGAGGTGCTGAACCTCGGCGTGAGCGCCTACGGCACCGCGCAGGAGATCCGCCTGCTCGAGGTGAAGGGCCTCGCCTACGACCCCGATCTCGTCGTGCTCGCATATGTCGTGAACGATCCGCTCGGGCCGGAGCTGCTCGAGCTGTCGCTGCGCGAGGCGGCGGAGCTCGAGCGCCGCCCGCTGAACGTCGCCGCGCATCACTCCGAGCTGCTCGGCCTGCTCCTCGACCGCATCGGTGTGCTGCGGCAGAGCGGCCATGCGGAGGTCACGTACGAGAAGGCTTACGCGGACCCGGACGCGTGGGCCGGCGTGACGGACGGCCTCGCCACGCTCGCGCGCCTCGCCCGCGAGAGCGGCTTCCGCGCCGCCGTCGTCATGTTCCCGCTGCTCTACGATCTCGACCGCTATCCGCTCGCGCGCTACCACGAGCAGGTGCGCGACGCCGTCGCGCGCGCCGGCCTGCCTTTCCTCGACCTCCGCGCCGTGTTGCCCGATCGCGACGCCAGCACCTACCGCCTGAACGTCCTCGACGACACGCATCCGAACGCGCGCGGTCACGCCGACGCCGCCCTCGCGATCGAGCGCTTCCTGCGCGAATCGGGGTCGCTGGCGCCGCGCGTGCCGGCGCCCTGAATCTCAGGACATCTTGCCGGGGTTCAAAATGCCGTGCGGGTCGAAGAGCGCCTTCACGCCCTGCATGAGCGCGAGGGCAGGCCCGGGCGGGAGCTCGACCGGTTCGCCACGCTCGATCCGGGCCTGTTTGTTACCGGTAACACGCCGGACCCGGCACACCGGCGAGAAAAGCTAGCGCCTTCGAAACTAAGAAATGCGAAAAGGGGACCTGAACCCCCACGGGTGGTTAGCCCACAGGATCCTGAATCCGCCGCAGTGGCGGACTGGAGCCGCACCAACCGCGAAATACGGACGTTTCGCTGACTGGTGC
>JBKOVG010000294.1:0-4903 GCA_046723845.1 Candidatus Methylomirabilota bacterium
CAGCCGCGGTGAGATCCCGCACCGGCTTGGCGCCTGCGTCGGCTCCTGAGGGGAGCAGCGGATGCCGGACGATGACGGCCGGCGCTATGACCACCAGAATAAGAGCCGCCACAATCGAGAGACGCTCGACGGGACGCCATTGGGCGTCACGAAGGACCAGTGCAAAGCCGACGCCCAGCAGCAGCGCCACGAGTGGTGCATAGGACGGAAAGTACGCAGCGATGGCCTTCGGAAAGTCCCACATGATGACGATCTGGAACAGCGTGATGTAGGCGATGCCCGCAGCCACGAGTCGCAATCTGGCGTCTCCAACGAATGCCCGGACGGGCATCCCACGCAACCAGCACAGGATGAGGAGGCCGCCGAGGAGAAGGAGCGCGAGAACCCAGAATTCGTACATCCGAGCAAAGCGGACCAAGGCCAGGAGCCGCTCGGATATCGCAGGCTCCGGTATATCGATCAGGCTCCAGCCCAGCGGATAACCAAGGGGCCGCACGAGGTGCCGCGCGAGCGGAACATAGGCCAGGATCTTCAGGTGACGGGCATCCCACAGGAAGAATGTCGCGGGGACAACCGCGGCCGCGAGGGTGATCCAGGCGCGCTCACGCCACTCGGAGGCGACGATCCACAGGACCACGACCGCGGCCGGCAGGATTGGCCACAAGTTGGTGCGCGTGAGGAAGAGCAGCGAGAGCACCATCGCCCCCGCTATCCGGTGCCATGACCTTCGAGGTGTCATCGTGAGCGCGAGGCCGCCCAGCAAGATAGTCGACGCCAGAGCGTGGTAGGTGCCCGTCACGAAGTAGCCGACGATCACCCCCTGACTGACCAGGAAGGCGGCCGCCAGCAGGCCGCCAAAGGCCCCCGCGAACCGCCGACCGAGCGTCGACGTGAGGCAAACGGCGGCCACGCCGACGCCCAGGGACAAGAAGCGCGCGGCGAGCAAATTACGCCCGAACGCCATCTGGGACCATCCATTGACCCAGAAGGGGAGCGGCATCCTTGAGCCTGTCATCTCGTCCTGGAAGAGGCTGATCCGACCGCTGGCCGCCAGATATCCGAGATGGATGTAAGCGCTCTCGTCGGTCCATGTCACGAGCCGCTCGGCGATCCATACGCCGTAGATGACGAAAGCTGCGCAGAGCAGCCCCAGGCCCAGCCAGTACGGAGCTACGACCCCGGACTCGGCTACGTCCTGCATTTAATGATCACGAGGTGGTTGAATACGAGGCTGTCGGATTGGACGACACGCAGACGGATACGGTCCCAGGTGCCGCACCCCTGACTGTCGGGCGGCGATAGCGACGTACTTCCCGGCGACGCCGGACCGCCCCGTCCGCGGGATGCGTAATCGACACACGAGCCTTCCCCGCCGACTCGGGGGGCAGGGACGAGTCTAAGCGCGCAGCCTTGATGGGAGTCCGCGCGGCCTAGGAGGTCAGCTTGACCTTGTCGCCCACGAGGGTGATGAGCCGCACGGCCGCCAGCACCTTGATCACCACCCACGAGGGATCGAATTCCGACCGGCGCACACTGAATTTGGGGCTTGAAGGGTAGGCGTGGTGGTTGTTGTGCAGGCTCTCCCCACCGGTGAGCCAGGCGAGGACCCGGATATTCGTCGCTGAGTTATTGCCGAAGTTCCGCCTGCCCCACCAGTGGCCGAGGCCGTTGATGGACGGCGCGAGCACGAAGACATAGAGGAGAAGGTGCACGGCGACCACGAACAGGCCCCAGGCCGGCCCCAGGACGGCCATGGCTAGGATGAGGCCGAGGATGCCTCCCAGCGTGCCCTTGGAGAAGAGCCGTCGATCCCACCAGTCTTCGCGGATGTCCTTCGCCCAGCGCGCCAGCGTCTCGGGGTTCCGCGCTTCCCGGATGTAGTAGTACACGTTGCCCAGCTGGATCTTCCACAAGCCGTGGACGAGCGGGCTGTGGGGATCCTTCTCGGTGTGCGTGAACGCGTGGTGCTTGCGGTGGACGGCGACCCACTGGCGGCGATCCTGGCCAGTGGTGATCCACAGGATGATGCGGAAGAAGAAGTCTGCGAGGGGATGCAGGGTCAGCGCGCGGTGCGCCAGGCCCCGGTGAAGGTAGATCGAGGTCGCGAGGACCGCGGCCTGCGTCACCAACACTGTGATCGTTACCGCTAGTAGCGCTCTCAGCACGTACGGGTCTCCTTTTGCTTTGAGTGAAGAGCCTTGCGCTAGGCCATCATCTTCGGATCGAGGAGATCCCTGAGCCCATCGCCAAGCAGATTGAAGCCTAGCACAGTCAGAGCGATCGCGGTGCCCGGAAAGATGGCAAACCAGGGCGAGAGACCGAGAAAGGCCTGCGCCTCCCTGAGCATGAGCCCCCAAGACGGGTGAGGCGGCTGAGTGCCGAGCCCGAGATAGGAGAGCGCCGCCTCGGCGAGGATGGCCACCGGGAAGCTGATGGTCGCCTGGACGATGAGAGGGGCCAGGGTGTTGGGGAGAATGTGGCGGCCGATGAGGGCGGCGTCTCCCGTCCCAAGTGCCCGCGCGGCGAGGACGAACTCGCGGTCTCGAAGCTCGAGGAAGGAGGCGCGGGTGAGCCGGGCGAAGACGGGGAGAAAGGCCACGCCGATGGCCACCATGCTGATGACCACGCTGGGCTTGAAGACCGCGGTGATGAGGAGCGCCGAGAGAATGGCGGGAAAACCCTGCACGGCGTCCATCAGCCGCATGAAGGTCTCGTCCAGCCAGCCACCGAAGTAGCCGGAGAGCATGCCGAGAAACACTCCCAGCCCCATCCCGATGCCCACGGCGATGACCCCCACGAGGATCGAGGTCTCCGAGCCCACCATGATGCGGGAGAGGAGATCCCGGCCGAACTGGTCTGTCCCCAGGGGATGCGACTCCGACGGGCCCTCGAGCCGCGCCTCCATGGACATCTCCAGCGGGTCGCGGGGGGTGTAGACGAGGCTCACCGCCGCGGTCAGGAGGAGCAGGGCGGTGATGGCGAGACCGAGGGTGAACGTGAGATGCCTCAGCGGTCGAGGCACCCTCCCCCGTGCCCGGTCCGGTTGACCGAACGGCAGCTCGACCGCGCGCGGACCGCGGCCGTCACTCATAGCGGATGCGCGGGTCGAGCAGCCCGTAGAGCATGTCCACTCCGGCGTTGATCACCACGATGACCGAGGCCACGAACAGGACCACGCCCTGGACCACGGGCAGGTCGCGGGCGGTGATGGCGCCGAGGGCGAGGCGCCCCAGCCCGGGCAGGTAGAACACCGACTCCAGGATGATGCTTCCGGCCATGAGCTGGCCGACCTGGACGCCGGCCACGGTGAGGATGGGAATCATGGCGTTGCGCAGGGCATGGCGAAAAAGCACGACCAGCTCGCTCACGCCTTTGGCCCGCGCCGTCTTCACATACTCCTCGCGGAGCACCTCGAGCACGGCGGAGCGCGTGGTGCGCGCGAGCACCGCGAACTGGAAGAGGCCGAGGGCCACCGCGGGCAACAGGAGCGACTTGACGGCACGGCCCACGCCCTGCCCCCACCCATCGAAGCCACCGGAGGCGAACCAGCCCAGGCGCACCGAGAAGAGGAGCACGAGGAGGAGGCCGGCCCAGAAGGCGGGCACCGCGATCCCCAGCTGGGACAGGATCATGGTGAGGTAGTCGCCCCAGCCACGATGGCGGATGGCGGCATACACGCCGAGGGGAACGCCGGCGAGCGTCATGAGGGCGGCCGCCATCAAGGTGAGCGGAAGGGTCACGGAGAGGCGAGACAGGATGAGCCCCGCCACCGGCACGTCGTACTGGAGGGACCGGCCGAGATTGCCGCGGAGGGCATCGCCTATCCAGTCGACGTACTGCACGGGAAGGGGCCGGTCGAGGCCCATGGACGCGCGCAGGCGCGCCACCGTGTCGGGCGAGGCCTCGAGGCCGAGGATCACGAGAGCGGGATCGCCCGGCAACACGCGGACGACGAGAAAGACCAGCACAGACCCGAAGAGGAGGGTGGCCAGCATGGCGGCCACCCTCCTCAGGAGGTAGCGGCGCAATCTGTCCCTACTTCTGCCAGGCGACCTCGGTCAGGTCCAGAGAGGAAATGGGCAGATCCTTCCAGATCCCCGTCACGCCCTTCTTCGCCACCGCCAGACGCGGATGCATGTACAGCCACACCACGGGCGCCTCGTCCGCCATCATCTTCTGGAGCCTCGCGTATTGCTCCCGGCGCTTCTTGTCGTCCACCGTCTGCTCGGACTCCTTGTACAGAGCCTGGAAGTCCTTGTTGTCCCAGCGGAAGTAGTAGTTCGGGTTGGCGTAGTTGACGATGTCCCAGGGCTCGGCGTGGCCGATGATGGTGAGATCGTAGCTGGCGTCCTTGTAGACCTGGGACAGCCACTGCGGCCACTCGATCTGCTCGATCTTCACCTTCACCCCCACCTTGGCGAGCTGGCTCACCACCACCTCGCCCGTGCGCACCGTGTAGTAGTACTGCGGGGAGACACGGAGCACGGCCTCGAAGCCGTTGGGGTAGCCGGCCTCCGCGAGGAGCTTCTTGGCCTTGGCCGGGTCATAGGGCACGGCCTTGGACATGTCCACGAAGTAGGGATTGAGCGGGTCCACGTTGGAGCCGAGGATGCGCCCGAGGCCGAACATCGCGCCCTTGAGCACCTCCTCCTTGTTGATGGCCTCCGTGATGGCGAGGCGCACGCGCTTGTCCGAGTAGGGCTTCTTCGAATTGTTCATGGCGAGGATGACGTCGTTGGTCGTGTCGCCCAGGATGACCTGAAAGCGCGGGTCCTTCTTGAGGTCGACCACGTTCTCGGGACCCAGGCCGAAAGAGGAGACGTCGATGTCGCCCGACTTCAGGGCGGCCAGCGCGGAGTTGGGATCGGGGATGAAGCGGAAGGTGACCTTGTCGAGATGAGGC
>JBKOVG010000028.1:0-57753 GCA_046723845.1 Candidatus Methylomirabilota bacterium
CCGAGACGACGAAGGCCACGGCGCAGGCCGCGTTGACGATCAGCGAGGGGGCAAAGTACCAGAGGGTGCGCGAGGACATCAGCCCCGCCACCGCCTGGACGAGGGCGATGCCCAAACCGATGGCGGGAGACAACCCAGAGCGAGACTGCCGGCCCTCCCAGAGATACGCCACGACGGCGAGGGCGGTCGGGCCGGCGATTCCCGCCTCGAGCCCGACGAGCTTCCACCCTGCGTAGAAAACGAGCACGGGGCCGCCGGCATCCCGGATGAAGCGCGGCCCATGCCTCACTACGAGCTCGAGCACCGAGCCACCCGCCGCCTGCCGCATGGGGGATCTCCCTGGGCCGATTGGCCGACAGGGTGAGCCGCCCGTATGAACGGGTGATGTGGCGGAGGTCAAGAACCGTGAAGCACCCAGACGGGGATCGAGGCGCGGGACAGCCAGAGATTGACCCGGCTGCGCTGGTCCGCCACAATCAAGGCACGGGCGGATAGCTCAGGTGGAAGAGCACGGACCTTACAAGACTTGAAGCGCGCGATCGCCCCTCGGTAAGTTGCTGTCTTGGCGAGGGGTTTGTTTTTTCCGCGCTACGCCGCCATAGCCTGAATCATCCCGTTTTAGCCCGCCACGGGCACCATTCTGGGCACCACGTCGTCGGGCCATCGTGTCTCCTCTCAGGGTTCGCTAGGGCTGTCCCAGGACGCTTCGCCCCACGGTGGCCACAGCAGCGCCGCGCCCTCGGCGACGAGCACCAGGCGGACGAGGAGGGTCACGAGGCCGACGCGCGGCCGCGGGCGGCGCCTGGCGCCATCGCGAGGCAGGCCGTCACCGTGTCGGGTCATCGATTCCCTCATCAGTTGCCCCCCTTCGGCCCACGCGGGTGCACGGCGTCGGGGAGGCTCATCACCTACTGGATGACCTCATCCGCCCGCAGCAGCAGCAATGACTGCGGGATCGTCAGCCCGAGAGCCTTCGCAGCCTTCAGGTTGATGACTAGCTCGAACTTGGTTGGCTGCTCGACGGGTAGGTCGCCGGGCTTGGCGCCCTTGAGAATCTTGTCCACGTAAGTGGCAGCGCGGCAGCCGACCTCGGACACGCAATCCTCGGCATCGGCCATGCCGACGATGCTCTGCGCCAGGCGCACGGCGGGCGCGCGATGCACGATGACGAGCGCCAGGACCTGATCGATCGTCACGCGGTTGTACCGCGTGGTGAGCGCGAGTCGCCGGGTGCAGCGCGAACGGCGCCATGGGATCGGTGACCTTCATGAGGTTGAGGTCGCCGGTCAGCACCAGCGTCCGCTTCATGGCTCACCATGGTAGGGTCCGAGGGGACCATCGGTCGACGACGAAGCTGGAGGACGGCGATGGGAATCAAGGGCATCGATCACTGGGTCATCGTCGCGGGTGATCTCGAGCGCACGCTCGACTTCTACCGGAGGCTCGGCTTCACGATCGCCTGGGAGAAGCGCCCGGGCCGTCCCGACATGGCGACGATCCGGATCAACGACGCGCAGAAGATCAACGTCCACGGGCCGGATGCGCCGGCGCACCCGGCCTACCTCGGCGCGTGCAGACCGACGATCGGGGGCGCCGACTTCTGCCTCGAATGGGAGGGGAGCGTCGACGAGGTACTCGCCCTGCTCGAGAAGAACGGTGTGAGGCTCGAGGCGGGCCCCGCGCCGCGCACGTGCGCACGCGGGACCTCGACCAGCGTCTACCTCCGCGACCCCGACGACAACCTGGTCGAGTTCACCGTCTACGGCAGGTGACCCGAGGCCGCCTCACTGGGCCAGCATCACCGTGCGGCCCGTGGCCGACGATCGCTCGATCGCGTCGATGAGCTTGTGGCGCCGGACGGCGAGGTCGAAGTCGACGTCGAACGATCCACGGCTGCGCAGGGCGTCGGCCGCGCGCGCATAGGCCTGGGCGACGTTGTAGGGCTGACCGGCCGGGGGACCCTCGGGTGCGAAGGCGTACTTGGCGGGCGCCGGCATCGGCGCCATCGGCTCCTTGCCCCGGCCCGCGAGCAGCTGGCTCGATCCGGTGTTGAACGAGCCGTCCGCGCGCAGCACCAGCGCACCCTTGCGTCGATAGATCTCGATCCGGTTGCCGCCGGGATTCGAGGGGACGGCGGCCACGTTGACCGCCACCTCGGCGTCTCCCACCATACGACCGACGACTGTGATGCTATCCGGCGAGTCGACGGTGACCGGCGTGCCCTCGAGCGTGCGCCACTGGGGGATCCGCGTCGTCACGCGGGCCGAGACCTCGGCGAACTCGCCCAGGACCGCCCACAGGGCGTCGATCGCGTGGCCGCCGGTGATGGTGAGCACGTTGGCGCCGTTCGCCCGGACAGCCTGCCAGATGCGGCCGGGCCCGCGCTGCAGCTGAGCCTGCACGACGCAGCTGAGATTCGCCGACAGCACCTCGCCGATGTAGCCCTCCCGGACGAGATCGCGTGCGTGCATGATCGCCGGCGCGCTACGCGCTGGTTGACGATCGCCATCACGCGCTCGCCGAGGCGGAACGTCGCGCGCTCGCCGACGGCGTCGACCACGCCAGCCAGCTCCATGCCGGGGATGAAGGGCGGTCGGACGCCCATCTCGGCCAGCTGGTCGACTGTGAACTGCCGCCCGCTGCCGAAGCTGATGTCGATCGGGTTGACCGTCGCCGCCGCGACGGGAATCCGCACCTCGTCGGCGCCGGGGGTCGGCTCCGGCAGCTCCGACACCTCCAGCACCCCGGGGCCGCCCAGCCGGGAGAAGGTCACGGCGCGCATGTCAGTACCGTCCGCCAAGCTTGCGGTGGTCCCAGCTCACGATCTTTTCGGGGACGATCTTGAGCACGACGCGCTTGGGCGCGCTGGCCACGGCCCCCTGATTGACTCGCGTCGGATTCGTCTGCGCGACCGCCCGTCCCTCGAACGCCGCCCGCACCGCGGCCTCGCCCTCGAGGATCTCGCAACGGCCGCGAATCATGACCCCCCGCAGCTCGGCGTACTCGTCGCCGGCCTCCACCATGAGCGCCACCTTGGGGTTACGCCGGATGTTGACGACCTTCTGGGCCTTACCGTACGAGGTCATGTAGAAGGCGCCGTCGCGGGCGAAGTAGTTCATGGCCACGACGTGGGGGAATCCGTCCCCGTCGATTGTCGCGAGGGCGGCCCTCTTGCGCTCTCGGAAGAACGCGGCCTGCTCGTCGGGGGTGAGCTGGATCTGCTGGCGCCGATTGATGGCCATCTATGGTCTTCTCCTCTCTCGCTCCGGGGACCAGCACGATCTTTCCGTAGGCGCGGGGACCAGCACGGCCTCGGCCCACGCGGCGCGTTCTTGAGGGGAACCTCCTGTCCGACTTCCGTGCGCAGCGTCCCGTTGTCGAGTGCGGCCACGAGGGCGGCGTGAATGCTCGCCTTGTCAGCGTCGCTCGCGCTGCCGGCACGGGCCGTCCCGGTGCACCTCGGCCCAAAGAACGCCGCTCGCAGCAGCCCTTCCTCCAGCACGAGCCCGTTCATCGGCCCGAGAATTGTCTTGCGGGGGCAACAAGCCGTCAAGCGCCGCGCAGCGGGCAGACGGCCATTCGGGGCGTCAGCGAAGCGCGTCAAGACTACAGGCTGGTTGGTTCAGGTGGATGCTGACGGCCGTTGCGCGGCGAAAGGCTTCGCGGTCTCGCTACAGTCAGCCAACTGGCCGCCTTGTACCGAATGGATCCTGCAATGCTATGGCCTCTCATCGATTCCGTACGACGAGTCCCATCAGTACGGACTGCCTGGACCGGCACCAGGGCGCCCACGATGGGGATCAGGACGAGCAGGAGCTGAACGGCGCCTGCCGCCGGACCGGGCAGCCAGGCATCTTCAAAACGCTGGGCGGGGCACCGACCAGACAGGCGGGCACTGAGGCTCCGCGAGTATTGACATGGGGACCGATGCCCTCCCAGACTACTGCCGAGCGGGAGGTCCTATAGCACCTGAACCGCAGACGACGTGGCCCCTGGCCCGGACGCTGGCGTGGGTCGTCCTCGCCGTGATGGCGGTGGCGCTCTGCTACACGGGTTGGATCGCCATCTCGAACTTCAGCCGGATCGGCGTATGACGAGCGCCCTACTCGTCCTGCTGTCGCTGGCGGTGCTGGGCGCTAGTCTGGCACTCCTGGCGGCGAGCCTGGGCCTGAGCGTGCTAGCGGACGTGCTGGCTGCCGCATCCGGTCTGAGCGGCCTCGCGGCCTTCGTGGTGGTCGCCGCCTTCACGGTGCGCCGCGCCCGGCAGCTCGGCAAGGCGGTGCGGCCATGACCACGCGCTCCGCGCGCGCCTTTTTCGTGGTGAGCACGCTGCTCAGCGCGCTGGTCTTCCTCGCGCTCACCATCCAAAGCCACCGCAAGATCCCGGCGCTGACCAACGCCGCGTCCATCGATGCCATGGTGATCGCGGGCAAGAACGTGTGGCACCGGAACAACTGCATCAACTGCCACACCTTGCTCGGTGAGGGAGCCTACTACGCGCCCGATCTCACCCAGATCACCGCGCAGCGGGGCGCCGCCTACCTCCGCGAGTTCCTAAAAGACCCATCGCGCTTCTACTCCGAGGAGCGTGATCGCCGGCTCATGCCCACGCTCCCTCTCCGACAACGACATCACCGCCGTCATAGCGTTCCTCGGATGGGTCAGCAAGATCGATACACAGGGCTGGCCGCCGCGCCCCATCCTGGTCAAGGGGAGCGCCGTGCCGGGCGCCAACCTCGGCGCGCCGCCGGCAACGGCCGCGTCCAATGATCCCGTCGAGCTCGGTCGCGTGGCGTTCAGCTCCACGCCCCCCGGATGCTCGGCCTGTCACTCGATCTCCCCCGGCGTCAACATCGTGGGCCCGACCCTCGCGAGCATCGGCACCACGGCCGCAGCTCGGATACGTGCCGCGGACTATCACGGCCACGCGACGGACGCGGCCAGCTACATCCGCGAGTCGATCGTCGATCCGAACGCATACGTACTCGCCGGGCCGACCTTCTCGGCTGGGGGACGCTCCCTCATGCCGAGCGACTACGCTCACACTCTCAAGCCGGAGCAAGTGGACCACATCGTGGCCTACCTGCTCAGGCTCAAGTAGGGGTGCCGAGATGCGCTACTCGTCCCAGCGTGTCGCATATTCCTACTTCGTCGTGGCCATGCTGCTGTTCGGCCTGCAGGTCGCCTTCGGCCTGCTCGCGGTGGCCAAGTACCTCGGTCCCGATCCTCTGCTCCAGGTGCTGCCCTTCGACGTGGTCAAGGTCATCCACACCAACCTGCTTCTGGTCTGGGTCCTCACCGGGTTCATGGGCGCGGCCTACTACGTGGTGCCCGAAGAGTCACGGGTCGAGCTCCACAGCGTGCGGCTAGCCTACTGGCAGCTCGGCATAAGCGCCGCCAGGCGCATAGGAAAACATTAAGGGCACTGCGCCCACTTGCGGCGGCCTGCGGGGGGCCGCGAGAATCCCAGCGTTACCTTGGCGGAGCGCCGGACACCGCGCGATTTTGATCGCACTCCCAGGTGACGGCGTTCTTGCGAGAGGGACGTCGTCCAGAGGTGCGTGAGCGGGGCAGACGGCTGCCCTCGCGGCCGGCGCCGTCGTTGATCAGGAGACGCTCTGAGCGGCCCGCCGGGCCGCCGGGGGGGGTACCCGGTGGCCCCGGTGTGATCGGGCTGGGGCGGGGCCGGGAGTGTCAGGACCCGGCGCCGACTTGAGGTGGGCGAGGATGGCGCGCACGACCGCCGGATCCTGGATGGTGGCGACGACGCGCAGCCGGCCGCCACACCGGGGCAGGCGACCAATCAGCACGCGCAACGAATCCGTTGGGGCTAGAGCGTCAAGTCGTGCGACGGCAAGGTATGAGATCAGACAGGAGCGAGGCCACGAACCATGCCGAAGTGATCTTTGCTCATTCAGGGCGGGATGGAAAGACACCCAGCAGGAGGAGACCCATGGACTCGAAGCCGTCACCGTTCCAGAAGCCACAGAAGCGGCCGCCCACGTCACAGCCGCCGCCCGAGGAGAAGCCATACGATGAGTTTGCGCGGGACTATGGAGTCTCAAAGCCGTCGTCGCTCCCGTTCGGCAGCCTGTGCCTCACGTTGTCGGTCGTGGTCTTCCTTAGTTTGTCGTTCATCTCCTACCAGTTGACGCAGGGTCACGCGGCGAACTGCAGCGTCCTCGACAGCGTCCTGACCGTGCGGACGTATCGCGAGTGCCTCGCCGAGGGTCACGCCGCCGCACAGGGTGGCGACCTTTCCGTTCCGCTCGCCCTCGTCGGCGCGGTGCGGATGCTGAAGTGGTATTGGAAGTCCTGACCACGAACTAGGCGGACCGGAGGTCAGGCAGCCTGACCCCGAGCATTACGGGCCGCCAGTCGAGCCTGCCGAGCCCGAGCCGTAGCACTCCCCTCGACGGGCCTCCCGCGACCCCCAGAGGCCGTCCGGCCGGATCTACGGCTTCGAGCCCCAACTCATTGGCCAACAAGTTGAGCGAGCTACGACGGACTCTCTCACTCGCGCAACTCCGACGAGAGCATGACATTCCCCGTCACCCGCAGTGTTCTTCTTCGCTAGGACCTCTCGAGTCAACGTTGGTAAGTGCCCGTTTCGCTTGCGACTGCACTAGTGGCCTCTTTCTTGCTCAACCTTGAGTTTGGTTTTCGTGTCTACCGCTTTAGCCGTATGGCGAGCGCCAAGTCGGGGAGGATCACAAATGAAGCTGCTAGCCCCTGCTCCGTCGAGGATGCTGCTATTTCTGTTTGGTGCGCTCGCCTTCAGCAAGAGTACGAGCAAGCGAAGGCCCAACTCACCGCCAAGCGGGAGTCGATTGCTCGCCTAATGTCAGAAGCAAACAGAATCGCGCGTGTGGAACGTGAGCCTCTCCGGCAAGCCAGTGAGAACGTACGGAATTAAGCCACCCGGATGTCCGGAGAGGACTTGCCCATGATCGTCCGTTGGCCTCCGATCGTGCTCGTCGCGCTTTACTGTCTGCTCGCTCTTGCCAAGTTGGCCTCCGCTGGGAGTGCATGGGTGCTTCGATTTCTGCTCGCGCCCGTCGTATCCCGTTGGGGCCCTCCTGCTCCACCTGAACCCTCCAGGGGGTCCGACGCAAGATCTGCAGCGCCTCGTCCGCTTCGTCAGCCCGTGGACACAGCCCTGAATGGTGTCGGGAGAGCTGACCCCTGGCCTGAATCGTCCTCGTCGTTCTCGCCGGGCCGGCCACTCAAGGCCTCCAGGAATGGCGTTTACGGCTCGTCGGTCACCGCGAAGCGGATCGAATCCCTGAAAAATGGTCGTGGAGGCCGCTCACCTGTCGTCGTCTCTTACGATTCTGAGCTTCGGGCGAAATTCCCACTCGGTAAGTCACTGAAGCTAGTGATGAGGACGTCTAGGTATGTGCATTGCAGTCCACACTGTACGAGCGGTTTCACAGAACGCCAAGAAATGCAGTTGGGTGCAGTGCATCACATACCTCCCGCACATGCGGTGAGCATAGGAGGAAGGTGGAATGAAGAAGGTCCTCGGATACCTGAAGGACGAGCAGGGCATCGAGACGCTGGAGTGGATCGCGGTGGGCGCGCTGATCGTGGCGGTGGCGCTGGTGGTCTATCCCGGCACGCTGCAGGGTGGGCTTCAGACTGTCGTGCAGGCGATCACGGACAAACTCACGGGCATCATCACCTAGGCCGTCGCAGTCAGAGAACACACACCTCGTGCGCCCCGGGGGCTGGCCAGCCAGCCTCCGGGGTTACGGAGACACAACGAGCAGTGCGACACTTGCGATCGGGGAACCAGCGGGGTACGTCGACACTGGAGTTCGTCGTCGTCCTGCCCACGCTCCTGATCATCTTCCTCGGCGGGCTCGAGCTGAGTCGGGCGTGGCTCACCGCCAACATCGCCGCCAATGCGGCCCGGGAGGGTGCCCGCGTCGGAGTGGTCACGCCTGCGCTCGGCACGGATCCCAACGCTCCCGTGTTCGACGACACCGCCGCCGTCGCCCGGATCAACGACATTCTGACCGCCGCGAACCTGACCCCGGCTCCGAGCGGCGTCAGCGTCACCTGCACTCCCCCTCCGTCGCCCCCGCCCGGGCTGAGCGGGTGCATACCGGACTCGCGGGTCACGGCCTCAGTCACGATCGATTTCGTCACCGTCGCGCCGCTCTTCCTCCCAGTGCTGGGCACTCCGGGCGCCCCCCTGGTCCTGACCGAAACCACCATCATGCGGCGCGAATAGGAAGGTAGGGACAAACATGCGTCGGCGATTCTTGCTGATTCTCCTCTGCGCCTCCGTTATCGGCCTCCTGGCAAGCCTGCTCGTGTACCGAGTCGTCAGCCAGGTGGCACGCGCCCGCAGCGACCAGTCAGAGCAGATCGTGGTCGCGGCGACCAACCTGGGCCTCGCGGATACGGTCACGAGCCAGCACATCAAGCTGGTCAACTGGCCCAAGGCATCCGTCCCGCCCGGCGCCCTCCGGACCACCACGGAAGCGGAGGGCCGGGTCGTCAGAAGCTCCGTCGTCGCCGGCGAGCCGCTCATCGAGGCCAAGCTCGCCCCCCAGCTCACGGGCAAGGGCGGCATCATGCCGATGCTGATCCCGGAAGGCCAGCGGGGGGTCACCATCAGGATGGACGAGGCCACCCGGGAGAGCGGCTTCGTCATGCCGAACAGCCGGGTCGACGTCCTCGTCAGCATGCCCAAGGCGCCGGGATCGAACGAGAAGATCGCCAAGGTGATCCTACAGGACGTCACCGTTCTCGCCGCCGGCCAGATCGTCGAGATGAAGGACAACAAGCCGGTGACGAACACGACCGTCACCCTCGCCCTCACGCCGCAGCAGGTGGAGCGGCTGGCGGTTGCGCAATCGGACGGCCGCCTGATGCTGGTTCAGCGCAATCTCCGCGATACCGAGTTCGTCCGCACGCCAGGCGCTACTCCATCGTCGCTCCTGAGCGACGTCGCCCCGGCATCGAAGCCAGAGGCCAAGCCGACCGTTCTCACGCGCGGCGCTCCCCTGCCCGTTCCCACGCTGGAGAAGTTCCCGGTGGCAGTGATCCGTGGGACCAAGGTGAGCGAGCAGACGTTCGTACGTGACCGCGGCAATTCCTGGGCCGAGGAGCCGGGCCTGAAGCAATGAAGCGCACAGGAGGTTGGTCAATGCGTCTACCGATCCTTTTCAACCACTCCGGAGTTCTCGTCGTGCTGGCGGCAGCGGCCGCCCTCGTGGCGGGACCGGCCGCCGCCCAGACCCCGACGCCTGTCTACGTCGCGGTGGACGGGTCCATGCTCCTGACCTTGACCGAGCCCGCCCGCAAGGTCGCGGTGGCGAACCCCGCCATCGCGGACGTCCAGGTGATCAGCCCGGCGCAGCTCCTGGTCGTGGGCAAGTCCTCGGGTGTGACCTCGCTGATGATCTTCTCCGGAAAGGCGCTCCAGTCCTACAACCTCATCGTCCATCCCTCTTCCATCGCCGCGGCGAGCACCAGTACCACGCTGCCGCCCCCGCACGCGGTCCTCGTCCAGCGGGGAGACAAGATGGCCGAGCACCTCTTCACGCGCGGACCCGATCAGCGCTGGCTCGAGCTGGGTCAGGTCAAGCCGGAAACGGACGCCAAGAAGTGAGCCTCGCTATGTATCGCGCATACCGCAGAGCAGGTGTCGTCTCACTTCTCCTGGCGCTCGGCCTCCTGCTGACGGGCCTTGGCAGTGCGGTGGTCCTCGCGGCGGATCCGGCGTTACTCCGGCTCGAGGTGACGATCGGGAAGTCGCAGGTCCTCAACCTCCAGGAGCCCTTCACTCGCGTCTCGGTCACGAACCCGGCCATCGCCGATGTGTTCGTGGTTACGCCGAACCAGATCCTCATCAACGGAAAGGCGGTTGGCACCACCTCGATGGTGGTCTTCTACCCGAGCCGGACCGTGTTCTTCGATGTCCTGGTCCAGACCGACCTTGCGCTCCTCAGGGAGCGCCTCAAGCAGGTGGCCCCGCGCGACAACATCCAGGTGCACGCCGCCCAGGACGCGATCATCCTGGAAGGCAACGTGTCCAGCGAGAGAACGACCGCAGGCGCCGTCGAGGTCGCGGGCGTGTTCGCGCCCAAGGGCAAGGTCATCAGTCTCCTGAGCCTCACCGACGTCAAGCCTCAGCAGGTCCTGCTGCAGGTGCACGTGGCCGAGATCGCCCGCGCGGCCTTGAAGGAATTGGGATTCAGCTTCCGCGCCCTCGGGCAAACATTCCAGGGGGCTGCATTCCCCGGCAACCCGTTTGCGGTGGCCATCGGCACCGTCGGCCCGGTGGTAGCCAACGGGCTCTTCGGACAGACCTCGCCGGACTTTGCCCTGGCCGGGAGCACGATCTTCCTCTCTTCCGGGAACCGGGACTATGCCGGCGTGATCCGGGCCATGAGCGACCGCAACGTGCTCCGCACGCTCGCTAAGCCCAACCTGGTCACGCAGAGCGGCAAGGAGGCCAAGTTCCTGTCGGGTGGTGAGTTCCCCTACCCGGTGGCCCAGCAGAACAACACGATCAGCATCGAGTTCAAGGAGTTCGGGGTCGGCCTGGTCTTCCTCCCGGTGGTGGTCGATGGCGAGACGATCAATCTCCGGGTCAGGCCCGAGGTGTCGAGCCTCGACTTCAGCCAGGGTCTGCAGTCCAACGGCTTCAACATCCCGGTCATCCGGAAGAACGAGGCCGCGACCACCATCAATCTGAAGGACGGCGAGTCCTTCGCGATCGCCGGCCTGATCAACAACGAGGTCCGTCAGGCGGTCGCGAAGATCCCGGTGCTCGGCGACATCCCGATCCTCGGGGCTCTCTTCCGCAGCACCAGGTTCCAGAACAACGAGACGGAGCTCCTCTTCCTGGTTACCGTGAAGCTCGTCGCCGCTGACTCGCCGGGCGCCGGACCGGACCCGCGACGCCTCATGGACCTGAGGCCGGAGGAAAAGAAGGACTTCACCCTGGTGCCGGGGATTCCGGGCGTCGGAGAGATCGTGACGCAGCCCTTCGGCCAGAGCAACCTGCCAGCCAAGTGAGCCGGAGCGGCGAATGACCGTGACCCTACGGACCCTGATCGTTGGCGAGTCGAGTCTGCCACTGAAGGGCTTGCTCACCGGTGGCTCGTCCACGGTCGTCGTCGGCGAGTTCCGGCGCCTCTCGCCGGCGATTCAGGACGGCCCCTCACGCCGCCCCGACCTGGTCATCGTCGACCTCCCCGAAGCCCACTCCGGCGGATCCGATAACCCTCCGGTCCACATGGTCGAGGCTCTCGTCCGGGCCTTTCCGGAAGCGGCCGTGTTCGCGGTCGGCCCGAGCGTCTCCGCGGACTTCGTCATCGAGGTGATCCGGGCCGGGGCCGTCGAATTCCTCCGGCGGCCGGTACAGGCCGAAGATCTCGCGGCGGCTGTCGAGAAGCTCATCAGGCTCCGGCGCCCTGGTCAATCAGCTCCACGAGCCGGTCGCATCACGTCGGTTTTCTCAACGAAGGGAGGGCTGGGCGTCACCACCATTGCCACGAATCTGGCCGTCTGCCTGGCCGAGCGGGCGCCCGGCCGGACCATTCTCATCGATCTCGACACGCGGCAGTCGGACGTCGCCACCTTCCTGAACCTCCGGCCAACCTACTCGGTCATGGACGCTGTGGAGAATCCGGACCGCCTGGACGCCTCCTTGCTCCAGGGCCTGGTCGTCCGCCATGCCAGCGGCCTGGTGGTGCTTCCGGGCCCGACTCGCCTCGAGCGTGGCCAGATCCCGGCGGACCGGGTCGAGGGCCTGCTGACCGTCATCCGGTCTCAGTTCGATCACATCCTGCTCGATCTCCGGCATGATCTCGACCCCGGCACCATCGCGGCGCTCGAGGCCTCCGATACCATCCTCTTTCTCACCGGGCTCACCGTCTCGGCGCTGCGCTCCGCTGCCGCGGGTCTCGCCGCGTTCCGCCACCTCGGCCTCAACACCCAGCGCGTCAAGATCGTGATCATGCGCGAGGGAACCGGTGACGACGTGACGATCAAGCACGCGCAGGACGCGCTCGGCGTCCCGATCCACTGGCGGACTCCGAGCGAATACCACACCGTCGTGTCCGCGATCAACAACGGGGAGCCGGTCGTCACCGCCTCGCCCCGATCGAAGATCGGCCGAAACATCCGGGAGCTGGCCGGCACTCTTTTCCCCAAGCCCGGCGTCGCGGCGCGCTCCGCCGCCGGGCGCTCGACGGCCCTGACTCGCTTGATTTTGAACACCAAGGGCATTCCAGGAGACGGATAGATGGCACTCTTCCAGAGACGTAACCACGCTCCTGAGATCGTGGCGGCGCATGACGTTCCCGCCGTCCGCAACGGGCACGACTCGCAGCCGCGCGGTCGCGAGGCCTACTACGAGCTCAAGACCCGCATCCACCGTCAGCTCATCGAGCGACTCGACCTGGCCAAGCTCGAGGTTCTGCCCCTCGAGACGGTGCAGCAGCAGATCCGGCGCATCGTGGAGGACATGCTCGTCGCGGACGAGACTCCGCTCAGCCGGCAGGAGCGCGAGCAGATCGTCGTCGAGGTCGAGCACGAGACCTTCGGCCTCGGCCCGCTCGAGCCGCTGATGCAGGATCCCACCGTCTCGGACATCCTCGTGAACGGCCCGAAAACGGTCTACGTCGAGCGCCGCGGCCGGCTGGAGCGGACGCACGTGATCTTCCGTGACAACACGCACCTGCTCCACGTGATAGAGCGGATCGTCTCGACGATCGGCCGCCGCATCGACGAGTCCTCACCCATGGTGGACGCCCGGCTCACCGACGGATCCCGCGTCAACGCCATCATCCCGCCACTGGCCCTGGACGGGCCCGTGCTCTCCATCCGGCGCTTCGCCGCGGATCCATACCGGATGAACGACCTCGTCGAGTTCGGCACGGTCACTCCGGCCCTGGCCGAGATCCTTCGGGCGGCGGTGCAGGTTCGGCTCAATATCCTCGTGGCGGGAGGAACCGGCGCCGGGAAAACCACGCTGCTGAACGTCCTCTCCAACGCGATCCCCAACACCGAGCGGATCGTCACGATCGAGGACTCGGCCGAGCTCCAGCTTCAGCAGGACCACGTGGTGCGACTTGAGACCCGGCCGCCCAACATCGAAGGACAGGGCGCGGTGACCCAGCGAGATCTCGTACGCAACGCCCTCCGCATGAGGCCTGACCGGATCGTGCTCGGTGAGGTCCGCGGGCCCGAGGTGCTGGACATGCTGCAGGCCATGAACACCGGCCACGACGGCTCGCTCTCAACGGTTCACGCCAATTCGGCGCGCGATGCCCTGTCACGACTCGAGACCATGGTGCTCATGTCGGGCATCGCCCTCCCCGTTCGCGCCATGCGCGACTACATCGCCGCGGCGCTGGATCTGATCGTCCATCTGTCGCGTCTCTCGGACGGCACTCGCCGGGTCGTTCGGGTCACCGAGGTCGTCGGGATGGAAGAGGACGTGGTGACGACCCAAGACATCTTCCTCTTCGAGCAGCAAGGGATCGACGCGGACGGCCGGGTGCTCGGGTTTCACCGCGCGACCGGCGTGCGGCCACATTTCACGGATCGGCTCGACCGGGCCGGCATCCAGCTCGACGCCGAGATCTTCAACCCCTCGCGGCGGCAGGCGGTGCGGTGATGGTCCTCGTCGCCTCCCTTCTGGTCTTCCTGTTCTTCGTGGTCCTGGTCGTCGGGATCTGGTGGATCTCCAAGGCCGACCGGGCGGTGCGCGACCGCCTGCGGCAGGCCGGGCCGCGCGCCTCCAGCGTTGAGATCCTCCGCCCCGAGCGGGATGCGAAGCGGGGAATGGCAGGAGTTTTCGGTGATGCCGGTCTTTCGCGGCGCTTGGCGCGCCTCGCCATGGAGGCCGGCTACAAGTCGACCGCGAGCGATCTCATGCTCGTGACGGTCGCCTGCGCGGCAGTCGGCGGGGCTGCCGCCTGGCTGCGGACCGGCGGGCTGTTCTGGGGCGTTGCCACTGCGGTGGGAACGGGCAGCCTCCCCGCCGTGTATCTGCTCTACAAGCGCGCGCGGCGCATCACCCGCTTCCAAACACAGTTCCCGGACACGCTCGACATGATCACCCGGGCCATCCGGGCCGGCAACGCGCTGAGCGGCGCGATCAACCTGGTCGGGCAGGAGATGCCGGATCCCATGGGTCAGGAGTTCAGGCAGGTGGACGACGAGATCCGGCTCGGGACGGAACCCGGGGAAGCGCTCGCCGGCCTCGAGACCCGGATGCCCACCGAGGACGTCCGCTTCTTCTGCACCGCTATCCGGATCCAGCGCAGCGCAGGCGGCAACCTGGCCGAGATCCTCGAGCGGCTGGCCGAAGTCATCCGGGAGCGCTTCAAGATCCTGAGCTATGCGCGGGTTCTCTCGTCGCAGCACAAATGGTCGGCGGTCTGCGTGGGATTGAGCCCGGCCATCTTCGGAATCATGTTCCAACTCTTGCATCCGGGATACTTCGACGCCATGCTGAAAGATCCCATCGGTCCCTACCTGATCGCGATTGGCCTCGTTTTCGAGGTGATCGGCTTCTTCGTGATCTGGCGCATCGCCCAGATCAAGGTCTGATGCCGTGAGCACCTTGACGGTGGCCATCCTCTCCTTCGTGATCGTGGCGGGTGTCACCCTGCTCGCCGGTATGATCTTGATGCGCTTCTGGCCCGCACTGCAGCGCGAGCGCTTCGATCAGGCGGGCGCCGCGACCGCGGGGGGTCCCACCTCCGTCCTCCGGTGGAACGAGGAGCCCGGATCCGGCTGGGAGCGCACCATCGAGAAGATCGGGCGCGCCGTCGGCGGTTCGGAGGAGAGCGCGCCGAGCAAGTATCGCAGGCGTCTGATCTGGGCGGGCTACCACGAGCCGCGGGCCGTCCTGCTCTTCCTTGGCGCCAAGGTCGCCCTCGGGGCCGGTCTCGGCTCGTTCTACTTCCTGTACAGTCTCGCAGCCCTCAACGCGGTGCCGTTTCCCCGGATGCTGGCGGTCTCCCTGATCCTGGGCGTGATCGGTTTCTTCCTTCCGGACTACTGGCTCTACAACCGCATCAAGGTGCGCCGGCGGGAAATCATCCACGCCCTACCGGACGTGCTCGATCTCCTGATGGTCTGCGTGGAGGCAGGCCTGGGCTTTGACGCCGCGGTGGCCCGGGTCGCCGAGCAACCCACGAAGCGGAACAGCCCGCTCCACAGGGAGCTGCTCCGCATGCACCTGGAGGTGCGCGCGGGCCGGCCGCGGCAGGAAGCCTTGCGGGTCCTGGCCGAGCGGTCAGGGGTCGAGGAGCTGCGGTCGATCGTGGGCGCGTTCATCCAGACGGAGAAGCTCGGCACCCCGTTGGGGAAGACGCTGCGCGTCCATGCCGATGCTGCCCGGGTCCAGCGTCGACACCGGGCGGAGGAGCAGGCCCACCTGGCGCCTCTGAAGATGCTGTTCCCGACCGTGTTCTTCCTGATGCCCGCGTTCTTCCTCGTCACCCTGGCCCCTTCATTGCTGGGCCTGATGAAGCTACTCAAAGCGATCAGCCATTGACCACGGAGGCAAGTCGAATGACGCGAATGACAGCCCTCTCGTTGCTCCTCGCCGCCACCCTCGCCGGCTCGGCGGGTAGCGCGGCCGCCCAGGACGTCACGGCCGCAGTGCGTACCTGGAGCGGACAGTCATGGCAGGTCAGCCAACCCTCGCTCGAGGTCTTCTACACCATCGTATCGAAGACCCAGGAGAGCGCTGGGGGTGGCGGAGCCGGAACCTCGGTCGGGCAGTTCGGCAGCATGGCGACGCTCGGACTCGGCGGGCTTGGCCCCCAGTACGTCGACCCATCTCTCTTCACCCTCAACCGCCTCTTCGGGCGCCAGGCCCCAGACACCATCCAGGGCCACCGGCAGGCCCAGGAGATCACGGTCTACCGGGGCGGCGTGGCCATCCAGATCGCCGTCTCCAGCATCGCGAGTTTCGCCTTCGCGCGCGAGCCGGTCCAGGACAGTTCGCTGCCCCCGTACATCGCGCCTAAGCATGTCAGGTCGGCCGCAACCGTGCTCCTGACCGACGGAACCCGGGTGGACGCCGACTACGTGAACCTGGGCGGCATGCTCCTGCGGGGCGCGATACCGGGCGGGCGCGTCGACATTCCCTGGCAGGACATCGAGACACTCGAATTCCGCCGCTGACGACCGGTATGGGAGGCGCGCGATGAGACTAAGTTGGCTCCGCGACCAGCGCGGCAGCATTCTGCTCTTCACCACCGTTCTGGTCGTCCCGCTGATGCTCATCATCAGCGGTCTGGCCCTCGATCTTTCGTACTACGGCACGGTGGACGACCAACTCCAACGGTCGATGGATGCCGCGGCCCTCGCGGGCGCCGGCAAGCTCGGGTTCGACGACTCCGTCTTCCCGACCGTGCGGTCGTTCGCCCAGACCTACGCGTCCATCAACCACTTCAAATCGGGCACGATCAGTCTCGACCTGAACACCGCCAACAACCCGAGCGGCAACATCGTGCTCGGGATCTGGAACGCCGGCACGTTCACCCCCTCGCTGGACGGCAGCAGGGTGAACGCCGTCCGCTGCCAGTACTCCACGACCGTACCCACGTCGTTCCTGAGGCTGATCGGCATCAACAGCCTCGTCACGGCCGCCGGCGCGGTGGCGATCGCCAATCCGCCGGTCACACCGGGGTGCGGCACGCCGATCCTTCCGATCGCTGTTGTGCCCTGCTCCTTTCAGGATGCTGGTGGAGGCTTTAACAATAGCAACGGGTGTGGAGCCGCTCTCACGTGGATCTCCTCGGCAAAGTGTACGTCCCAGAGTGGCTCACAGTTTTGCAACACTGCGGCCTGGGCAAGTTTGGATGGAAGCACTCCAAATGCGACGTACATTGAAAATGCAATTAACAACACCAAGAGCGAAAATCCGACCTGTAACGCGACGAAAGGAAGCGGCCAGACCACCCCGGTCAACAATGGGATGATCACGGGCAAGGCGTTCGAGACGCTCAAGGCAGCGTACGTGGCAGAGCGGACGTCGACACTTCCTAGTGGTGACGTGCTGGGGCCCGACGGTAGCGGCGGCATGAAAGTTATCTACACAGCCTCGAAGGGGGGGTGGGAGACCGGCGTGATGCTGATCAAGCCGAATTCCTGCCCGCCAGGGCCTATCACCGGCGAACAGTCAGTGGTGACCTATAGCAAGTTTGTCGTGACCCAAGTCTATGACGGCAACGACAAGAAGGGTGGATACTGCATGACCATGCCGAATCCCGACCCGCAGGCCGATCCTTACTGCACGAATCCCAAGGCGGGCGAAACTGGGGTCTTCGGGTACTTCCGGTGCGACCAGCTCGGCCATGTGGCCACGCTGGATCCGGTGCCGCGGGCGGCTCTGGCCACGAGATTGAGACTCGTCCGGTGAGCCATCGACGTCTCGGCTGGCTGCTGCTCCCGGTGTTGCTCGGGAGTGGCGGCTGCGTCACCGGCGGCCTCGCCGCGATGGGTCCGATCATGGGCCCGCTCGCGGCCATCGGTGATCGGACGGTCGAGCGCACGATCCCCGCAGATCTGTCCACGACGTGGGGGGCAACGATCGACGCTCTGGCCCGGATGGCGGTGCGCGTGGAGCAAACAGAGAAGTCGGGTGACCAGTGGCACCTGACCGGAACCTACGAAGCCATCACGGTGCACGGGACTCTCGAGCGCGTCACCGCCAGCATGACCAGAGTCTCGATACGGGTTGAGGCCGGGCGGCTCTACGCCGACAAGCGGACCGCCGACGAGCTGCTGAACCAGGTCGGCGCGTCGCTTGCGAATCTCACCAATCCCGGCTCTCGGGAAGCCAAAGCCGACGCCTCCGCGGGGCGCCTCGAGGCCTTGCGGCAGGCCATCGAGCGGCTGGAGGGGAAGGTCGACAAAGGCCAGGACGGGCGCGAGCTGGCGCAGCCTGGACGCCGTGATGATGGCCCAGCATCGCCGCCAGCTATCGTGACCAGCCCCATCATCACGGTGCCGGCCTCGGCGGGGGTGGCCACCATTCCTGGGCCGCTTCCAACCCTGGTGCAGGCGCCGGCCCCCCGACGTGACGAGCAGCACGTGGGCGTCAAGGAGGAGCGCCAGGATTCGATCCGCGACATCATGGCCAACCCTCTTCGCTCCGTCGACGTCCTGAGACCCGTAGAGGGCCTGACGATCCGGCCGGCCAGCCAGTAGCGGGACTGCTTCACGTCCCGTCCTCCCATGAGCATGCCGGAACACCTCGCCGAGTCAGGGGACGGATGGCTTCGCCGGCTTCGGCGATACTCGCCCTTCAACCGGAGCCACGGGCTCAGACGTCTTCCGGACGATGTGATTGGCGCCGCCGTAGTCTGCTCCGCGCTTTTCCATGCCGTCATGGTCCTCGGGCTCGTCCGGGCCACTCAGGCCCCGCGATGGTCCCCAGGGGCCGAGATTTCCCTCGTCAGCCTGGCCGACCTCGTCGCCTCCGTGCCTGAGCGGACTCGAGCCGCCGAGGCCCAGACCGATCGGCCTGGCGGACACGCGGCGCCAGCGCCCGTACCACCACCGGCGATTCGAACCGCTTTATCGTCCTCGCCGTCGCCTTTGCCGGCGCCCCGGTCACCAGAGGTCGCGAAACCCTTGGTCGAGAGTAGCCTTGGCACGTCGACCCCGAAGGCGACCATCGTGGGGACGCCAGCCGAGTCCCACGAGAGGCTGCCAGCCATGGCCGCACCGCCCGCTCCAGCCGAGCTCGGACCCGTGGCCATGGTCACACCTCCCATCGTGGACACTCCTCTCGACCCCGGTTGGCCCGAGCCGCCTCCACTGCCCGCCCCCGAACCTGCGAAGGCGACCCCATCGCCTTCGGTCCCCGTCGCGGCCCAGGTCGCCGCGGCCGCCCGCGAGCTGACGCCTGCATTGATGGTCCCGAGCGCGACGCGCGTGGAAACCCCTCCGACGCCCGCCCGACCACGGATCGAACCTGCACCCGCGCCGGCAGCCGTCGGGGCACCCCCTGGGCCAGCCGGTTCGCCGGTCACCGTCCAGGAGCCGCTCAAACCCCCTCTTGCGACCGGACAGCCGGTCGCGGAGGCCGCAGACCGCGCTCGACCTGCATCACCGCTCGGTATGAGGTCCGGTCCGCTCCTGGTGCGCCTCGATGGGCCGAGGCAGCGCGTGACCGATCAGCCCAACCAGACGATCTCGGGACGGCTGCTGGGCGGCACTGCCGAGCGGGTCGTGCTCTACGTCAACGGGCAGGCCATCACGATGAGCCCGACCCTGCGCACCTTCGAGATCTCGGTGCCGCTGCAGCCCGGCTCCAACAGCGTTCGGGCCGTCGCCGTAGACTCCGCGGGGCTCGAAGCCGATGACCTGATCGCGGTCCAGTACGTGAGGCCGCCGTTGACAAACCGCATCGTCCTGGCGACCCCGGATGATGGACTCACGCTCGGGCCCGAGGATCCGCCGGTCGTCGTGGTCGAGGGCGAGGTGGAAGACAAGACCATCGATACCGTGTGGGTCGTGGCGAACGATCGGCGTGTCCCGGTGACGACCCGGGACGGGCACTTCCGCCATGTGCTCGTGGTCTCCGAGCCGGTGCTGCGCCTGTGGGCCGAAGCTTCCGTGAATGGAAGCCCGCTTCAACGGAGCAAGACCGTGACGGTCCGCAGCAACGGCAGCGCCACCCCGACCGGGATCCTCGTCGTGCAGTGGCCGCGCGGAATGGATCCCGTCGACGTGGAAGTCAGCGCCACCTGGCGGTCCCACGCGGACCGCCTCGACATCCCCGCGCAGACGGTGAGCTTGCCGGCGCTCGCCGGGGCCGGCAAAAGCACGCTCTCGGATGTCTTCTACCTGAGGGGCGTGAAGCCGGGCGTCTACACGTTGGCCATGCGCGGGCGCGGCACGCTTCCGCCAAGCGACGTTCGCTCAACATTCTACTTTCCGGGGAAGGCCGGATTCAGCGAGTGTCCGCTCCGTCCCGCCCGCCTCGGCAGCGGACGGACGGTGCTCGCCAAGGTTCTGCTGCCCTACGGGGTCCTTTGGAGCCAGGACGACTGGTTCAGCGGCGTGAGCGAGAGCGTGGACACGGTGACGAAGTTCCGGGTACCGGAAGGCATCAGCTGGGTCGAGCGACGGGCCGATCTGCCATGAGCCGACGGGGCGCGGTCCTCATCCCACTTCTGGGGCTGATGCTGCTGGGTGCCGGCGAGGCCACGGTGGCGGACCTCAACGAGGCAGGGAAGGCCGCCTATGCCCGGGGAGATTTCGCCACCGCCGAGCGCCTGTTCGGCCAGGCTCTCGTCAAGGCGCCGGATGAGCCGCTGCTCTACTACCATCGGGGTATCGCCCTGATGCGCCTGTCCCGCTGGCAAGAGGCCTCGACCGCGTTTCAGGCCGCGCTCCGGCTGAACCCCTCTCCCGAAGTCGCGCAGCCCGCGCGGGAGGGCCTCCGCTCGATCGCCCCGTTACTGCGCGAGGCCGCAGCCCAGAGGGCCACCCCGGACGACACGGCCGTCACGCTCCGCCGGATCGGAGGCAACTGGTTCGCGCAGGTGCGCCTCAACAACGCTCGGACTGCGCAGTTCCTCGTGGATACCGGCGCCACGACCTGTGTGATCTCACCCAATCTCGCCGGCGCCCTCGACATCCGCCCGGAGCGCCACTCCAGTCCGGTTCCGTTGCAGACGATCTCCGGCCTCACCAGTGGTCACGTGGTCACGATTCCGTCGCTGCGAGTGGGCGCGGTCGAAGCGCAGGACGTGGTCGCGGTGGTTCACGACGTGGGCCCATCCATGGACGGCATCCTCGGCAACACCTTCCTGTCACGCTTCACGGTGACCCTCGACCCGGAGCGCGGGCTCCTCCGGCTGAGCGCCCGATGAGGCCGCGCGGGTCCCAGGCCGTGAATTTGCTTCAGATTCAGGAGGGCTCAGCCGGCGGAGAGGCCCTTTCGCAGACCTGGCAGCCCGCGCGAGCGCGCCGAATACCGTGGCAATCGCTGACGATGGTCGCCGTCGTGATGAGCGTCGCTCTCTACCGGTTTTCGTTCACGGTCGCCGACCCCGATCTGTGGGGCCACGTCAAGTTCGGCGAGACGATATGGAATGCAGGCCGCGTGGCAATCCCGGATCCGTTCTCGTACCTGACGGCGGGACGGCTCTGGCTCGACCACGAGTGGCTCTCGGAGGTCATCTTCTACCTGGTGTTTGCCGCGGCGGGACCGGCCGGCCTGATCGTGATGAAAGCCCTCCTCGGCCTGGGTTTGATGGGCGTCCTCTACCGACATCTCGGCCGTCAGGGTCTCAGCGCCCTCCGGGCCGGTTTTCTCGTTCTCGCCGCGGTTCATTTCTTCCTCATGTCCCTTGTCACGGTTCGGACGCTCATCTTCTCGTATCCGCTTTTCCTCCTCGTCCTAGCGCTGCTTCACCGAATGGCCCACGGCAGGCCGCGATGGATGTGGATCGTTCCTCCCGTCTTCGCCCTCTGGGCGAACCTGCACCCCGCGTTCCTCGCCGGGCTCGGGATCATCGGAATATGGGCAGCCGTCGAGACGTGGGCGCGGCTGATCGACCGACGATCGGTTCCGATCGGCCGCCCGACGATGGGCGAGATCATTCTCTTGCCGATCGCGTGCGGATTGGCAACCCTGCTGAACCCGTTCGGTCTCACGCTGTGGAGTCTCCTCCGGGAAACGGCCTTCGGATCTCGGCCCGACATCACCGAATGGCAGCCCCTCGCGCTCATGACCCCCTTCGGGCTCGCCTACGCGGCTCTCGTGGCCCTCGCACTCTGGGGTCTCATCTATAGCCGACGACCGCGCCGCGCCTCCCTCATGGCCGTCCTCGTCGTCGCGGCTCTGCTCCCGTTGGTCGCTATCCGCCACACCCCGCTGGCGGTTCTCGCCATCACAGTCCTCGCCGGCGAGCACATGGGCGACGCGTGGGATCGTTGGCTGCAGAGTCGATCCGCCTCCCGATCCGGAAGCCGGCTCTCCGAGGCAGGGCTGCCGGCAGCGGCTCTCGTCGCGGGACTCTTTCTCGGCGTCTCGGCGCTGCCGCACTTCACCTGCATCCGCATCGCGCCGGCCATCGGCGGAAGCTACCCCGCGCGCGCGGTGGGGCTCATCAAGGAGAGCGGGGTTGCCGGCAACCTGGCGATCGACTTCGACTGGGGTGAGTATGCCCTCTATCATCTGAGCCCAGCCGTGAAGGTATCCATGGACGGCCGTCGCGAGACAGCCTACGGTCAGCCGACCTATCTCGAGAGCCTGGCCTTCCGCTTCGGCCAGGGACAGTGGAACGCCGTCCTCGAGAATCCCGAGACGCACATGGCGCTGGTCAAGACCGGCTTTGCTCCGTACAACTTGATGAAGCTCGAGCCCGGCTGGCGATTGATCTACCGGGATTCGCTCGCGGCCCTGTTTGCCCGCGAGGGCCTGCCGGTCGTGGACGCCCTCGAGCGGACCGCCGCGCCAAGTCTTCCGCCCGACGGCGCCGGGCTGTGTTTCCCCTGACCGGCTCACGACGGAGTGGATCAGCCACCGGTCGCGAGCAGACCGGCCCCGATAAGTGCGATCAGCGAGCCGATCGGCAGAGTCTTGCGCCGTTCAGCGCGTCCGGTGATCAGGAGGTACAGCAACACGACCCCGCCTCCGAGTTGCGAGAGCGCGAAGGCGATCAGGGCCGGCTTCCAGCCGACCGCGCTGCCCACCAAGGCTACCAGCTTGATATCCCCGCCGCCGATTCCTCCCCGGGTCACTAGCGCGAGCAGAAGCAGCAGTCCACCCCCCACCAGAATGCCCAGGCCCGCCTCTACGAGCCCGGCCTTGCCCCCGGAGACGGCAGCGAGAACCAGCGCATACATCATGGAAGGCAAAGTTACGACGTCGGGAATCGTCTTGGTCGTGAGATCAACGACGACGACCACGGCGAGCGCACCGAGCAGCGGCAGGAGCGCCAGCCACCGAGGCGTGAGACCGAGTCGCTGAAGAGCTACCAGGGCGAACACCAGGCCCAGGGCCACCACCGCAGCCAGCGGCCCCGGACGGGTGAGCTGCGCCAGCGGGTTCCCTATCTGGTCGGGGATGGTGGTAGAGGCGAAGGTGACCCGGGAGCCAGCCGAGGCCCGTGACGATACTCGCGGAGCTGCTCCTCGAACTGGGCGTCCCCGCGCCGGCCGATCCACTTCACGTAGAAGCGAACCTCCGGAGCATACCAGTATTCGTCGACATCTCGCCGATCGGTCTCGCGAACCACCTTCACGGCGTTGAACCGGCCAGCGGGAACTTCGACGACCTCGGTGGTCACGACGGAGAACCGGTCGGTGACTTCGCTCCTGCCCTTTCCGTCTTCATACGTGGCGTGATGCGTCCACCGCTGCCCCTCCTCCAGCGGCCAGACGAACCAGGGCTCCGGTGGACTCATGCGCGACTCGACCTTCTGCTCGCGCATCGTACCCGCCCATTGAATGTCCCGGGTGTAGAAGTGCTCCAGATCCCCGACCCGGACCAGATAGAACCTCACCTTGTTGATCTCCCGGATCTCGACCACTTCCACGGTCTTCGTGCCAGCCTCCGAACCGCTCGTCCATCCGTAGACCCAGCGGTCCCCAGGTCGCCACTCCGGGGGCGCGCTGACGACCATCGGCGGCGGCACCGCGGCCGCCGGGGCGGTGGGGGTGGTCGCCGTCGTCGTGCAGCCCCCGATAGCGATCCCGAGGGTAGCTAGACCCGCGGCACAGGCCGTACGTGGTGCCGAGAGGAGGTCGCGCACCATGGACGCTATAGTCTCATGGTCGCTTCTCGCGCTCGCCATACTTTAGGACGTCGACTGACCGAGAAAATCCGGCGCTCGACGGCGGCGTTGTGGTAGAAGGGTCGCCGAGGGCAGAGGAGAGCACGACAGCCACGTCGATCGGAGGTCGCCATGAAGGCTCTGGGAATCGTCGCCATCTTCGCCGGGTCCTGGTCATCATCCTGTCGCTCACTGGTGTGATCGGGCAAGGCGCGGGTCGGGCGGTGATCATCGCGAAGATCATTCTCCTTGCCGCCGGCTACTTCCTCTACAAGCGGAGCCTGCGCCCGCCCGCGTAGCGGCATCGTGACGGTTCGCGGTCATCACCGACTGCGGGATCGACTCCCACTCCGTTCTCGAACGCCATGATCGCGAGTCCCGGAAACGCACGCACGGGGACGCGCAGAGGAATGCGAGCCATGTCTGAACACGGGTCCGGGACCCCGCGGTCGCCGCGCGCCACGAAACCGACTCCGAGGACGCGGCGCGCCGATCTGCCAGTCGTGGAGGTATTTTTCATCCTCGGGGCGATCCTGGTCCTGGTGGGCTTTCTCTACTCTCTTGCCCGGTCGTGGCCATCGTTCGATCCCCTGGCCCTGGCGACGCTGGTAGGCATCGGCCTACTTCTGGTGGTCGTCTGCGAGCGCATGCGTCTGGTGCTTCATGAGCTCCGGGTCCTGAATTCGCTCATGCGGACCCTGATCGCCGACACGCAGCAGGAGCCCCCGGGGACGTAGCCGGCAACATCCGAGACCGCGGAGATCGCGGTCAGTGTAAGGCGCTCGAGCAGTCGCCGGAGGGGTCTCTGCCAGCCTGGATGGTCGAGCTTGTCTTGCTTGCGCTCGCCTTGGCGCTCGCGCTCATCCGACCCGGAATCGGCTCGAGATGGCTCGAGAAGGTGGAGCGCGGGCTGAACCGGCTTGCGCGGCGTCGTGCGCTCGCCGTGGTGACGGTGGGCGCCACCGCTCTGATCGCCCGGCTCGCACTGTTGCCCCTCGTGCCGATCCCGGAGCCTGACGTCCACGACGAGTTCAGCCATCTGCTCGCCGCCGACACATTCGCCAGCGGCCGGCTTACGAACCCCACGCCGCCGATGTGGACGCATTTCGAGAGCTTCCACATCATGTTGCGACCGACCTACGCGTCCATGTATCCACCCGCGCAAGCTCTCGTGCTTGCCGGCGGCATCTTGCTCGGACACCCCTGGTTCGGAGTCTGGCTTTCCATCGGCGCGCTGTGCGCGGCGGTTTGCTGGATGCTACAGGGCTGGTTTCCGCCGGGCTGGGCACTCTACGGCGGGATGCTCGCCATCCTGCGTTTCGGGCTGTCGGGGTACTGGGTGAACAGCTACATGGGCGGCGCGGTGGCCGGCGTCGGGGGCGCGCTGATCCTGGGAGCGCTGCCCCGCCTCAAGAAGGAGGCCCGGATCCGGGACGCGCTGCTCATGGGTGCGGGCCTGGTCCTCCTCGCCAACAGCCGGGCATACGAGGGACTCGTCCTCAGCCTGCCGGTCGGTGTGGCGCTCGTCGCATGGTTGCTCACGAGTCGTCGCCCCGCCCTCAAGGATCGAGCGCTCCGGGTGGCCTTGCCCATCGTTCTCGTTCTGGCCCTGGCCGGGACCGCGATGGGATACTACTTCTGGCGCGTGACCGGTCATCCCTTCCGCATGCCGTACGAGGTGGCCCGTGCGACGTATGCCACCGCACCGATATTTCTCTGGCAGTCTTCACGACCGGAGCCGACCTATCGTCATGCAGTGATGCGGGAGTTCTACAAGCGCTACGAGCAGGATTTCTACGAAGCCGAGATCGGGAGCCTCCGGGAATTGATCATCACGAAGCTGGCCTTCACGACGGCCTTTGTCGCCTTCTATTTCGGCCCCGCGCTGCTCCTGGTCCTCTTGATGTTCCCGCAGACATTCAGCGATCGGCGAGTGCGGTTCCTGGTCATCGCCGGAGCGGTCGTGATCGCCGGACTCGCGGTGGAGGTCTTCTTCATTCCCCACTACGCCGCTCCGCTAACCAGCCTCGGTCTCGCGCTGGTGGTCCAAGCCCTCCGTCACCTGGGGCGATGGCGATGGCGGGCGCAGCCAGCCGGCGCGCTGCTCGTCCGCCTCCTCCCGATCGTGAGCGCAGCAGCGCTGGCACTCCGTTTGGCCGCGCCGGGGCTGGGATGGCCTCTCGCGGAGACGAACCTCTGGTGGGCACGGCTCACGCCGAGCCCTCGCCCGCTCGAGCGCGCGCACCTGCTCGCCGATCTCCAGCGACTCGACGGCGACCACCTCGTCATCGTTCGCTATGGCCCGGCGCACGACCCCGGCCGCCAACTCGAATGGGTGTACAACGCGGCGGACATCCCGGGAGCCAAGGTGATCTGGGCGCGTGACATGGGCGAGCACGAGAACGCCAAACTGATCGACCACTATCGTCATCGGCGCGTCTGGCTGGTCGAGCCCGACCTGCCGCCGGTTCGCCTGGAGCCCTACCGGCTCCCGCGTGGGGCTCAACGCCCCGCCGGTTGAAGGCGACGCGGTCGGCTCGGCCGATCGTCGTCGTACCTTGAAGATTCGGGGGCGTTCCGGTTTAGACTGAGCCATTGACGGCGAAGACGCGCCCCGGGCTCCGGGCCTGATGCGTCTATACCGAGAGTCCAACGATCTCAGCGAAGAGGACACCATGTCGCCAGGACACGACGATCCGCGCTGGCCAACCCGTCGCGACGTACGAGACAGTGAGGTCCCGGCGGGCCCGTCTCCTTCCTCCGATCTACTTGAAGGGCCACCGGCCGATCCGTTTCTTCCTCCCCTACTGACGACGGCCGAAGACTCTGGCCTGGACCTCGGTTTCCTGGCCGACCTCGCGCTCAAGACGGCCTATGCGGACACGAACTGCACCACCCAGAGGGCGGCCCAGCAGCTCGCCCTGCCGGTCGGCATCGTCGACGTTCTGCTTCAGCATCTCTACCGCGAGCACTTCATCGAGATCCGGGAGACACTCTCGCAGCAGAATCGCCGGTATGCGATGCTCGATCGCGGTTGGGAGCGCGTGCGCCGCCTCCTGGACCTGAACGCCTACATCGGCGCCGCGCCGGTCTCCCTCAGCGCGTACAGCGCCATGGTGAGGCGCCAGGAAGAGCGCCGACCCCCGGTCGATGACGGGGCCATCCGGTCCGCTCTTGCCGACCTCGTCCTGCCCGAGTCCACGCTTCAGGTGCTCGGGGTGGTGGCCAACTCCCGACGGAGCCTGTTCATCACGGGCGCGCCAGGCAACGGCAAGACCTCGATTGCCCGAGCCCTCCACGCGGCTCTTCGGGGCGACATCTGGATACCGCGGGCCATCGAGGTGGACGGCCACGTCATCAACGTATTCGATTCGCACAATCATGCGCCGGTCGACCCACCGCCCACCGCTCCTCACGATCAGCGCTGGATCAAGATTCGGCGGCCGCTCGTGGTCGTGGGAGGAGAGCTCACCATCGAGAGCATGGACCTGACCTACGACCAGACCGTGAAGTTCTACGAGGCTCCGTTTCAGATCAAGTCCAATGGCGGCAGCCTGCTGATCGATGATTTCGGACGCCAGAGAATACAGCCACGGGATCTCTTCAATCGCTGGATCATACCCCTGGAGAATCGCGTCGACTACCTGACGCTGCATACCGGCAAGAAGATCCAGGTGCCGTTCGAGCAGCAGCTGATCTTCGCGAGCAACCTGAGCTCCTCTGGCTTCGGCGAGGAGGCCTTCCTCCGGAGGCTCGGCTACCGTCTCGCCGTAGACCCCCCCAGCCCCCAGATCTACGCGCGGATATTCCAGAAATACGTCGAGGCACAGCGGCTCCGTTGCGATCCTCGACTCGTCGAGGCGCTCCTCGCCCGCTACCAGCAGGAGGAGCGAGAGATGAGGTCCTGCCAGCCGCGCGATCTCGTCGACCGCTGCCGCGACATCTGCCGCTACGAGGACCGTCCTTTTGCCTTGACCAGGGAGCTCCTCGACCGCGCGTGGCTGTACTACTTCGGCGCGCAGGCCTCCTGAGCGCTCAGGCGCTCTCGGCCGGCACTGCCCGCCCCGGAGCGGTCATCGCCGCCCAGATCTGGTACACACCGAGTCCAACCAGCACCAGTGTATACAGCTGCAGGGTCCTGTTGACCCCGATAGGTACCGGCGGGATCCACGGCACGACGTAAAGCAGAACGAAGAGGATTCGGACCGCCCGCGGCATCGCGTCCCACCTCGAGTAGAGCGCACCGGCCGCGAGCGCCATCCCGAGCACGACGATCGTCGTATCGTACGGGGCCACGTAGACATTCAGGACCATCGTCCACGTGAGGGTGGCGGCCCACGTGAGGCCCGACTCCACCGAGCCCTCGCGTCGTCGGGCTCGCCACAGCTTGACCAGCCACGGCAGCACGCCCGCCGTCACCACCGCCATGACGCCCAACGCCCAGTGCCCACGGCCCCCGACGGCTAAGCGAACGAACGAGTTGAGGTCGACATAGTCCGAGAGCAGGAAGGAGTTGCGCGGGCCCGTCGCCATCGTTCCGAAGCGGAGCAGCATCGCCACGTAGTCGGCGCATCCCTGCCACCCCACCACCAGCACTGACACCGCGCCGAGCACCGCGGTGCCTGCGCCGAACCCGACCAGGATGCGGCGGCGGCATCCGACGACGAGCATCGGGAGCAGGAGCCCGAGCAGCGTCGGCTTCGAGAGGCACAGGGACAACGCGATCCCGGCCCAGTAGTCTTGCCGCCGGCGCTGACACCACAGTGCGGCGGCCATCCAGAAGAACGTCAGGGCGGCCACCTGCCCGCGAGCGATGCTGTCCACCGCCACCGGCCGGAACGACAGCATCAGGAGCAACGCGAGCGGCAGCTGGCCCCATGTCAGCGAGTCGCTCGCCCGCCACACGAGGGTGAATCCCAGGCCGAACAGAACTAGGGAGAACAGCTGCCATGCCACGAGCGCCGACTCGAATGGCAGCAGCGCAAAAGGTCGAAACGCGATCGCCTCGAAGGGCGCGTGAGCGTAGAGCTGTTTCACCTCCGCGGGCAACGCCGGGAACAGCGAGTGGTACGTGCCATTGAAGGACTCCGGGGCGTAGAGAATTTCGGGTGAGTGGTTGAGGGCATACCCGACCGTGTAGAACGCCATGAACTCCCGCATCAGAGGTCTTCCCGATCGCAGCGCGTCGGTCTGGCTCTGAGCAAGTACCCAAAGGATTGCGATCGAGAGCGTCGCGGCTGCGACCTGCCACGGTCTCACTCGGAACGTCTCAGGGCCCGCCCGGACCACTGGGCTCACTGGTCCTTTCGAAGATCACGACCGATACCGTACCGAAGCGTCCGATCGGACGAGACGAAAACCCCATGGGCCCGAGCGTATGCTCGAGCAATTCCCGAAACGGAACAGACCGCCCGTGAAAGAAGTCGTGTGTGTTGACCACGAGAACGAAGGACCCTCGTTCCCTGGCCAGCATCATCGAGACTTGCCGGAGGTAGCCGGTGCCCTCGTCGCCCAGGTCGTACGGCAGTGGAATCGCCGGGCCAGGCACGCGATAGAACGCGACCGGCGCGACGAGGTAGCCTGCCTCCTCCGGGTCCAGGGGCCATCGGAGACGAGCCGATTCGATGAATGTCGCGCCAACGAGCACCGGCACCGGCCTCCCGTTGGTCGCGTCGGCCGCGGCATGCAGTGCCATCCGCCAATCTTCCATCCGCTCGACACCGACCCCCATCCCGAGCACGGACAGGCCGGCCACAATCGTCACCAGCACCAGCCGGATACGGGAGCTTCGGACGCCCCTGATCGTCCACGCCATGATCAGAGCGATGGCGGGTGCCGCGCACAGAAAGTACCTGGACACGAGCACCGTCGGGCTCATCCATCGTGCCGCGGCCACGACCATGATGACCGGCATCGCGGCCCAGCACGACAGGAGTACCAGTGGCGCCGGCACACGCAGGTAGTGGGCTGGCAGGCGCCGCTCGAGCAGGGCGCTGCCGGCGACGATCGCCAGCGGCGCGACAGCGAATCGTATGTCTCCCCAGCCGCGGAATGGTGCGCCGCTCACGGCGGACATCCACATCCGTCGCTGCCACACCGGGGGTAATGCCACGGCCAGGGGCACCAGCAGCAGTCCGATGGCACCGGCCGTGACCACGGCGCTTGACCAGCCGATGGGCGCAGTGCCGCGCCGCGCGCGGTCGACCGCGTGGACGACATGGACGACGAACATGACGGCGAACAGTGGCTGAATGTAGACGGTCAGCACGCTCAGCATCACATACGCGGCCCAGTCCACCGGATGCCGGCGGCCGAGCCAGCGATCCAGGGCCACGACCGCGGCGATGAGCACCAGGAGCCCGATCGCGTAGCCGCGCGCCGTGATGGCCGCGTCGGCCACGAGCCAGTAGCTCGCGAAGCACACGGCCGCGAGCGCCCCCATCTCCCGGTCCACGAATCGGAGACCCAGTCGGTAGACCAGCGCCGTAGATGCCGCGGCCGCGAGAATCGACGGAATCCGAAGCATCCATTCCGTCGCCCCGCCCGCCGCGACCGCCGCCCACGCGACCACGAAATAGGCGGGGGACTGCGCGTTGAAGTGCAGCGACCGTCTGAACAGCGCCGGCAAGCCGTCCTTCACCACCCAGTAGGTGATCGTCTCGTCGAGCCAGAGGCTCGACCAAAGGGGCAAGATCCAGAGCACCACCACCGACACCGTCAACACACCGGCGAGATACACCATCCGCTTCGGGTCCGACGGGAACCCAGATTGGTGCATGCGTTCCGCGCCATCATCGCCACCTACGCTGCTAGCGGTCAGGCCTGACATCTCGATCGAAACTCCAGGGTGGCGCCGACGCCTTCACTCATCCGGTCATCGTCTCCGGGGTGCGCGGGGTAGGTGCGACGACACTCCGGGGATCCGGTCGCTTCTCCGATCCAGACCGGATCGGCGCACCCCTACGACTGACCCGCCGAGGGCGGAGACGACTGGGCCCGCGCGACGATTCGGTAGCCCTCCGTGAGACCGCGCAGACGTGCGAGCTCGGGAAGCTCGGCACAAAGGTGTCCCGCTTCGTCAATCGCTTGAGCCAGAACCGCACCTCCGACTCTGCGTCACGCTGGCGCTCGTCCAGGACGTGAAGGCGAAACATCCCCACGAAGGCCGCCAGGGCGGTCGAGGATTCCGCAACGCTAGGACCTGGAGAACGGCCCGCTCCGCTTTGTTCGTCCTGAATCTATATGGTCGACGCGAATGTGGTCAGCCGACGAGCCAATCAATTCGAGCCGAAGCACTGACGATGAGGCGCTAGGTCTGCGCCCGAGCACTTGCGATACGACGCCGGTGAGGGCCAGGACGGCGAAAGGTTTATGGAGAAACGGCCACCCGCACTCCTTGATCCCGGCCACCTTATAGCCTGACATGAGTACGACCTTCATCTCTGGCTGAGATTCTAAAAGCCGACGGGCCAATTCGCGCCCGCTCATGACCGGCATGACCACATCAACGAGCAGGAGATCCGGAATGCACGATCGGTCATGCAGCATTCGAATAGCTTCCAACGGATCGGTAGTGCTGAGTACGGTATAGCCGTCGGGAACAAGGATATCTTGGGCGAGCGGGCCGATCTCGGGTTCGTCATCCACGACGAGGATCGTGCCCTTGGACGACAGCTCGGGCGTTGGGTCTGGCGGAGCCGATACCTCTCCGTTGGCATCCGCTATCCACCGGTCGATCTCCCGGCAAGCCAGGGTCAGCGCGGCCCGTTCGATCTCGAAGACCAACGCCGCTCCTTCGAACGTGATCCGGCGGCCCGCAAACAGCCCGTCGATATGGGCGACAAGCACGAATCGGCGGCACCATGCCGCGTCGGGCTCGCCGCTCAGGGGAACGCGCCACACCGGCAAGAGATCGGTCCCGCCCACACGCTCTGGCTGGCCAGCGCGCCGCACAACTCCAGTCAACCACACGCATCACGAAACGGTGAAAAAGAGCGTGCTATGGCCCCTGTCAGCGACTCGACCGGGATCACCCCGGCCAAGCGTCCTGGGTCCGGGAGGGCGCACGGGAGGCGGTTGCGGCCTACGCCTCCCGTGGCTCTCTGAGAGTTGTCTCATGGCCCTCTCTCTTATCAGGGCCGAGCCTCGTGAGACGACCCGGCCAGTACGGGTTCAAACAGTTGATTCGATTGCGGTCTTGGTCTCACGGGAAATGTCGCGATCCGGCCGCCTCACTTACTCCGCCAATCCAACAGCCGGGAGAGATTGCTCCATCGCGCCTGTGCTAGCTCACCGGTCAAGAGCCTGGATTCATTGATCTTGCTCCTTCGCCCCGGTTGGCCGTTTTGCGCTGATGCAGGTGTAAGGTGCTTCGCAGGCCCTTCGCGTGCCGCTCGTGGATGCCGGCATAGGGGAACGCGGCGGTCAGCGTCGGATAGAACACCACGCCGCTGCCCTGGGCATCTAGGGAGCAGAGCATCTTCCTGATCATGCTGGGGACTCCGGAGTCAGGAGCCACTCCCACCGGACCCCCTTCTTGACGCTGTCGCAGACGCGCTCGCGGGCCCGTCGGAGGGTGATCTTCGTGAACCCCGCCGCCGCGGCGTCCTTCATGACGTCTTCGGAGTGGCGGGGGCCGGCGACCAGGTATTCGCGGAGCCAGGCCTCGCATTGGCGTCGGCTGCCGCGGTCCTCCGGGGATTCTTGGGGCGGGGTGAAGATGTCCGTGAGGTTGACCGTGACGGGTTGGGCTTCCCACGTGATCCACGGGACGGCGGCGTCGTCAGCGGCCACGATACGGTAGGCGAGGGTCGGGACGCGACCGTAGAGGTTGCCCTTGAGCTTGACCAGAAAGCGCCGCGGGTTCGCGCTGTCATCGTCGGGATCCTGCGCGACACCGAGGACGACGCGTGGCACGGCCGTGAAGGCCACGGAGCCGCCGGCGTAGTAGTGCAGGTTCGTGGTGACCTTGGGCGGATGCATGAGGCCGATGCCGGCGGCGCCCGTGCGGGCCAGGAGCGTTGCGAAGGGAGTGAGGACGCGGCGGACGTCGGCGTCGTTGTGTGATTTCACGTTCCCGAGATAGCCGATGATGCCGTCGACAACCACGAGGGCGGGATGCTCCGTCTCGATGGCATGCTCGAGGGCGTCAATGTCCCGCTCCAGCGTCAAGAGCGAGAGCGCCCCATCGGCGTCACGAACCATCTGCACGAAGCTGATCTTGGTGAGGTCGGCGCCCGCCTGGCTCAGGCGGGGCACGATGGTGCTGGCGAGCGTGTCCTCGTTCGTGAGCATCAGCGAGCGCCGAGACGCCCCACGGCCGGCGACCGCGGCCGCGGGGGGCAGCGGCGAGCCCACGGACAACCGGGCCATGTAGTCGCATGCGACGAGCGTCTTGCCTTGGTCGGGGAGCCCGACACCCATCGTGAGCGCGCCGACGGCCAGCCGGCCCGGGTCCACCCAGGTGATCGGTTTGGGCGTCACGCTGCTCGCGGGCACGAGGATGGCCGCCCGCCCGCCGGGCCGCAGGGGCACGCCAGGCTTTGCCCGCTCGCCGGGCGGCTTCCGCGCATCCTTCGCGGCCAGGTCGCGGACGATCTCCCGCACTTCGCCCTCGGGGAAGGGGGGAACGCAACGGGCCGCGTACCCCAGGAGGATAGCCTCGACCTCCGTGGTCACAATATGGAGGCCGAGATAATGGCCCGCGATTTCCAGCGCCACCGCGCGGCGCCGCCCCTCGGGAGCTCCGCGGAGCCGCTCGGCCCACGCATCGGGCGTGGCCCGCGGCCCAGTTCCATTGCTCAAGCTCGACGACGTGGCCAGCGCGAGGTCGACCAGCCAGCTCGGCATCGGGGCCAGATCGGTCTCGAAGAGCGGGCGATCGGGGTCGTCGTGATAGACGCCTCCGCTGACATGCCCGGAGGGCGGGACCAGGACGTAGCCTCCCTGTGCCCGAATGTCGAGCCCGGCCCCGACGACGCCGCTGCTACACCGGAGGTGGGGCACCGGCTGGAAGTAGTGGTGAGCACCGCCACCGCCCGTCCACACTTGGGGCGTCACCGGTAGCGCACCGTGGTGGCGCTCGAGCGCCGCGAGGGCACCGTTGCCTCCGTGGCGCGGGTCCACATCCAGCACGGCGCACCAGGTCGTGGGCGTCGCAATATGGGCGTGTGGATGGCGCCGCCACCACGCTGTGATCCGCGCGATCTCCGTCGCCGCGTCCTTGAGCCCGTTCGGCGCGACGTCGCCCAGAGGGTGCTTGCCTGAGTCTTTGCAGTTGGGGCCGCGGCCACACGCACAGTGACGATCCGCGATCCACCAGCACGGGAAGATAGGCACGTCCCGCTCGGCATAGGCGAGCGCCGCGTCCAGCATCGTCCTCGCAATGGTCTTCATGCGTCGGGCGTGTCAAATCGCATGCACAGCTCCAACGCCGCCACTTCGACGACCGCCGCGGCGGACAGAATCTCCCAACCCAGGAAGTCTCCCTCGCCTAACCCCGTCGCGAACGCTCGCGCGATGGTCGCGGTGCGAAACGCTCGCCGGATGGCGACGGCCGCCCTCGAGCGCAAGCCGTCGGCGGTCATCGCCGTCCCTCACTCGCTGGGGACGCTATTCGCTGCTGTCGGCCTCTGGGCACGTCCCACGCGACCGGCACCCAATGCGGCGAGCGGGCGCGGGATCTCGTGCACGAATCGCGCGTGCGAGGGCTCTTGGCTCGTGTGCCGGTCAGCGGAGTAGCGGGGGGCTCGTTGACCCCCGAGGCGGCGGCGATGCTCAAGGCGAGGACGAAGCCGAAGAGCCCGAGACGTTCACCCCGAACAAAACGGAGACGCTAAGTGGGTAGCCTCTACCGAAAAAGGCGAAAGCAGCGCGACGGCACCACGGTCGAGGAGCAGATTTGGTGGGTGAAGTACTACAAGGATGGCCGGCCGGTCCGCGAATCGACGGGCACGACGAAGGAGAAGGAAGCCGCCAACTTTCTCAAGCGACGAGAGGGCGACGTCGCGAAGGGCCACCCGATTCTCCCGCGGGCCGAGAAGGTGCGGTGGGAGGAAGCGGCGGCCGATCTGCGCCAGCACTACGAGGCGACGGGCGCTCGGGATCTCGTCGAGTATGATCGCCGGGTCGCGCACCTCACGCGGGTGTTCGCCGGCCGGCGCATCGCCGGGATCGATCAGGTCGGCGTCAACACCTACACCCTGAAGCGGCGCGAGGATGGCGTCGTGGACTCCACGATCCGCCGGGAGCTGGGGACGCTGATCACGCTGCTCCGGCGCGCCTATCGGAACGGAAAACTGCTCCAGCTTCCGCTGTTCGATCGGCCGAAGGGCGGGAAGCCGCGGGAAGGCTTCTTTGAGCGGGCGCCGTTCGATGCCGTGCGGCGCAAGCTCACCAACGAGGATCTCCGGGTCGCGGTCACGGTCGCCTATACGTTCGGCTGGCGGATGCAGAGCGAAGTGCTCACGCTCGAGCGCCGCCAGCTGGACCTTGACGCGGGAACGCTGCGCCTCGGTGCCGATACGAAGACCGACGACGGTCGGGTGATCTACCTGACGCCAGAGTGCGCGCGGCTCCTGGCCGCCCAGGTCGCGCGCGTCGAGGCCCTCCAGCGGCGGCTCGGTCGCGTGATCCCGTTCCTGTTCCCGCACCACGGGAAGGGCCCGCGGGCAGGGACGCGGCGGAAGGACTTTCGGAAGGCGTGGACGACGGCGTGCACGGCGGCCGGCGTGCCGAGGATGATCCGCCACGACTTCCGGCGGACGGCCGTCCGCAATATGGTCAACGCCGGGGTGCCGGAGCGGGTGGCCATGACGATCACCGGCCACAAGACGCGCTACATCTTCGACGCCTACCACATCGTCAGCCCCGGCGACCTGCAGGACGCGGCGCGGAAGCTGGCGGGCACCATTCCGGGCACCATCGCTGTTTCAGTGATTGACGCCGGGCCGCAAGTACGCGAGACTCCACGCACGGGCGGATAGCTCAGGTGGAAGAGCACGGCCCTTACAAGGCCGGGGTCGCAGGTTCGAGCCCTGCTCCGCCCACCACCATCTTTCCCCACGTTCGCCTCTTCGAGTCACCCGTCCGCTCGATCCTGTGGACGTCCACTCCTCAATTTGGCGGTCGAGAAACCAACGAAAACTGAAGCCACAGGCCACGGGGTCTAGTGGAGGGCGCGAACCGCCGTCGCCTTCGGTGAGTCGACCGGTAAATTCTTCACGCTTGTAAGCCGCTGCTTACAGTTCCAGGCACACGGACGAAATGGTCGCCTACAACTAGCAAGTAAATTTGGCTTTGCCTCGATGGCACTTATCTTGCGATCAACCTGCGCTGAGCTTGCATAGCGTCTCATTTGTAAACGGGATCGTCGGAAGCGGTGTGCTCACCTCGAGGGCGGCGCACGCATGAGGAGGTTCACAATGAGGCTCATCGCCCAGGTCGCTCTGTCGGCGGCGGCTCTGTCTCTGTCGGCCTCGGCTACCTACGCTACGCCACTCGAGTTCGTCGCGGTTCTCAGTCCTTCAAATGAGATTCCTCCCGCCACCGGCTCGTCAGGCACCGGTCTCGCGAAAATCTTTCTCGATCCAGCCGCCCACACGATCCAGATCAACGTGACGTTCAGCGGCTTGACTACGCCGGATATGGCCGCGCACATTCATTGCTGCTTGCCCTCTCCGTTCTTTCCCATGAACGTCGGAGTCGCCACCACGGTCCCTGCGTTCCCTGGATTCCCTCTCGGAGTGACTTCAGGGACTTACAGCTCTGCGCTGCTCAGTCTGACCGACCCGGGGACCTACAATCCAATGTTCGTCAGCGCACAGGGTGGGATCGGGAACGCGGAAGCAGCGCTGGTGGCGGGAATCGAGAACAGAGAAACGTATCTGAACATCCACACGGCGATGTTTGGCGGTGGGGAGATTCGCGGATTCCTTGTGGCACCTGAGCCTGGCACTCTCCTCCTCCTCGGCGCGGGCCTTGTTGCTTTGGCGGGGATCGGATGGAGACGCCACCGCCGTAAATAGAGTAGGCATCGACAGGGTGACTCCTCGGGGGTGTCGGATTCTCGAGGATTCGTCCGCGCCTTCGGCGAGAAGCCTCCGGCAATACCGGCATGTAACCACGAGCTAATTGGGTGACCTGGCTGGCACCCTGGCCGGGCAGGAGAGAGACTCCTACCGTTGCGAGAGAGGTGGAAGCGGGGCTCAGGTCCAGAGCGTGAAGCGCACTCGAGCGATCGCCGGGCACGTCACGTAATGGGCCGCAGGAGCAGCGCGACGGCCCGCGGCACGTCGGCGGGCTGAAGACCTCGGCCGGGGTGGGTGAGGACGAGGCGCCCGCGCAGCTCGCCCATGTCGACGTGATCGTCGATGATCACGTAGCCGTCCACGGTGTTCTCGGCGAGCCAACTCGCGATCTCCTCGCCCCGGCCGACGCCGAGCTCGCCCGCCGGTGTCTTGTCTACCACCGAGCCGGTGAACCCCGCCGCCTCCAGCATCGCCTGTAGCTCGGCCACGGTCTTGCCGTACCGCCAGGTCGAGGACACCACGACGTCGGCTCCGCCCTGCGTGACGATCTCGTTCAACACCTGAATGCACGTCAGCTCCAAATCGCCGTAGCGGTCCCACCGGCGGATGGGCGCCAGTACGCCGTCGATGTCGAGGAAGATCACCCGTCGCGCCACGTCGTCCGAGCTCACCCGAGAAGCATATCCCGGCGCCTCCTCGCAGCCTCCATGGCAAAGCAGGTGTTCTTGACAGCGTCGTCGGGGCCAGCGCACGATCCCCGGCATGGGCGCACGCTCCGGCGAGCGGTTTCTCGAAGGGCTTCGCAAGACCCGGCGGGTCGTCTGGGTCGGCGACGAGCGCGTCGACGATGTCACCACTCATCCCGCCTTGGCCCAGGCCGCACGCACCCTGGCCGGGGTCTACGACCGCCAGCACCGCTATCCGGATGAATGTCTGATCGCCGATCCCACCACGGGCGAGCCCGTCAACGTGAGCCACATGATTCCCCGCTCGATGGCGGATCTCCAGCGGCGAAACCGAGGCCTCTCGCGCATCTCGGAAGCCACCGTGGGCCTGATGGGCCGCACCCCCGACTACATGAACGTCAAGTTCGCGTGCTTCGCCGCGCGCCACGCCCGATGGGCCGGCGCCGATGGAGGCAACGCCGAGGGGGCGGAGCGCCTCGTGCGCTTCCAGCAGCGGCTGGCCCGCGAGGACATCTCGCTCACTCACACCATCATCCAGCCCACCGTCGACAAGGCAACCGACTCCCGCGTGGTGGGCAATCGGGTCACCCTCCAGAAGGTGGGGGAGACGGCGGGAGGCATCGTGGTGCGCGGGGCCCGCATCCTCGCCACCCTCGCGCCCTTCGCCGACGAGATCGCCGTCTATCCTGGGCTGCCCATCCCCGCCGGAGCCGAGGCCCACGCCCTGGCCTTCGCCATTTCCGTCGACACGCCAGGCCTCATCTTCGTGTGCCGCGACAGCGCCTCCGCTCCCGGCGCTCACCGCTTCAATCGGCCGCTGTCCTCCCGCTTCGACGAGCAGGACGCCTTCGTGATCTTCGACGACGTGGAGATCCCGCGTGAGCGCATCTTCATCGACGGGCGGGTGGACATCTACAACGACATCCGCTTCACGGGGATCGTGGAGAACCTGACCAACCAGACCACGATCCGCGCCCTGAACAAGCTGGAGTTCGCCTACGGCCTGGCCGCGCGCATGGCCGAGACCATCAACGACCAGAGTCCCGGCACCCTCGAGATGCTGGGCGAGCTGTTGAGCTATGTCGAGGTGACGCGAAGCGCGGTCGAGCTGTCAGCTCTCCAGGGCCGCCATGTGGGCGACGGGGTGTGGTTTCCCGACCCGCGGCCCCTGATCCCCATGCGCTCGCTCCTGGCCACGTGGTTTCCCCGGGTCGCCGAGATCATCACCCTCATCGGAAGCCACAACCTGTTGGCCACTCCGAGCCGGGGCCAGCTTGACGACGCCGAGCTGCGCCCGCTTCTCGACGAGTTCCTCCACGGAGCGGGCGGGGTCGACGCGGAGTCGCGGGCCGCGCTCTTCCGTCTGGCCTGGGACTTCGTGGGCTCGGGTCTGGCCGGGCGCAACCTGCTCTATGAGCGCTTCTACCTCACCTCGGCTGCCCGCAACCGCATCACCGCCCATCAGAACGCGGACCGCGGGCGCGCCTATGCCCTGGTCGACAGCATTCTCGGTGCGGTAGACGACTGAGTCTCGCGCCGATCGCGAGTACTCGGCGGCAGATCGATCAGGAGCCGCCGGCCGCCTGAGCTCCCGCGATCCGGCCGAACACCGCGCCCGACATCAGCCCCGTGCCACCGGGGTAGTTGCCGTGGAAGAGCCCGCCCACCATCTCACCGCAGGCGTAGAGACCCGGAATGGGCGTCCAGGACGCGCCGAGGACCTGCGCGCGCTCGTTCACGCGCACGCCGCCGAAGGTGAAAGTGATGCCTCCCGTCGTCGGATAGGCGACGAAGGGCGGCGTGTCGAGCCGCTGGGCCCAGTTCGACTTCGGCAACGAGAGGCCGTGGGTGGCGAGCCCGTCGCGGATGGTGGGGTCGAAGCGCCCCTCGGCCACGGCGTGATTGTAGGCCTCGAGGGTGCGCCGGCAGGCCGCGCGGTCGAGCGGGAGCTTGTCCACGAGCGCGTCGAGAGAGTCCGCCGTCTCCGGCGTGCCCGTCTTGTACCGGCCCTCGAGCAAGTGGAGGACCTTGGCGTCGAAGATCTGCCAGCCGATCCCCCTGGGCTCGTTGAGGGTGATGCCGCCCAGCTTGGCGTAAGTATAGAACTGGAAGTCCTCGCCCTCGTCGAAGAAACGCGCGCCGCGGGCGTTGACGAGCACGCCGTACGGGTAGGAGAGGCGGTTCGTCTTGTCGGTGAGCTTGCGGTCGCCGTGCGGCGGCGCACTGGCGTCGATGGGTGTCGAGTGGCAGCCGGTCCACTGTCCGTGGGGTAGCGCGCCGAGCTCCATGGCCATGCGAAGCCCATCGCCCGTGTTGTACCGAGTCCCCCGCACCTTCGCGGAGTCCCAGGGTCGGCCGAGGTAGCGCGCGCGCCATTCGGGATTGGCCTCGAAGCCGCCGCAGCCCAGGATCACCGCCTTTGCAGAGAGCTCCTCGAAGCCTTCGGCCCCGCGCACGAGGACGCCGGCCACTCTGGCTCGCTTGTCCTGGGAGAGGCGCACCGCCGAGGTGTCGTATCGGATCTCGACGCCCCGGCGCTCGGCCGTCTTGAACCACATGGCGGAGAGTCCCACGCCCTCGTGCCGGGCGCGGACGACCGCCCCCGGGGACCACTTGATGGTGTCCCCCACCTTGACGGCGGACAGGGACACCGCGGGCTCCATCTCGATGCCCTGCCTGGCCATCCAGCACGCGGTGTCATATGACCGGCCGATCAAGAGCTCGGCCAGCTCGGGATCGGTGCGGCCGTCGGTGACGCGCAGGAGATCGGCCATGAAAAGCTTGTGGGGATAGGGCTCGACCCCCGCGAAGAAGCCGGGCACCTCCTTCTCGGCGTGGGGGACGAGGACGCGCAGGTCCTCCGCGCGGTCGAAGGCGATACGAAGGAGGCCGCCGCTGTAGTGGGTGTTGCCGCCCCGCAGGGTGCGCGGAGCCTTCTCGAGGGCCAGCACCCGCCCGGCGCCCTGCTCGCGGGCGGAGACGGCGGCGGCCAGAGCCGCGTTGCCGGCCCCCACCACGATCACGTCCCAGTCGCTCACGGCAGGGAGCATACACGAAGGCGCGCCGGCCCGTGCCCCGCCGGAATCCAAGAGCACGGAAGGCCCGGATTCGGATTGACCTCGTCAGGGAGCGCGATCAGCGGGGGTCCCGACGGCGCGCGGCGGCGGAGTCGCAGCGCGAGGGGAATCGACAAAGGTGGCTCGATGCTGGGCGGGGCGCCGGTGGATGTCACCGGACCGGCGCGGGGGCTAGTCGACCTGCGCGTGCACCTCTCGCACCGCCGTCATCACCTGGATGCGCAGCTCGGGGGTGGGATTCGTCACGCGATGGATCTCGCGAACGTGCGACATGAAGAGCGCGATGATCGTGCGAATGTCCTCGCCGTGCTCCACGTGGGCGCATCCCTTGAAGATGTCGGCGCATCGGAGTTCTCTCGACATACTGACGTACTGGACAGCAAGAGGCGAGCCACCACGAGTTGACGCAGGAATTCAGTGAGTTGCGCCTTCTGGCGCGCGGCGGCGTCACAAAATCTGTCCAGCGACCGCCGTGGATTGTCGGGTGGAGGAGCCGTGGAGCGTCTAGGGGTGGTCGGTCTGCACGACCCGATTGCCGCCCGAACGCACCGCCTCCTGGAGCCGGGCGCGGGCGCGCGAGAGAAGCGAGATCTCGCTGTGCCCGTCGCTGGGGAAGGAAACCTCGCCTACGCTGAGCGTGATGGGGCGCCCGGGTCCGGCCGGCTCGCCGGGGAATCGCACGTTGGCGATCTCCGCGCGGAGACGCTCGGTCACCCGCAACGCGTCACTCGTTCCCGTCTGCAGCAGGAGCACGCCGATGCCATCGCCGAGGCGTCCTACCACGTCCGACGAGCGCACGAACTCCACGATCTTGCTGGCCACTCTCTGTCCCATCTCGGCTGTCTGGTCCTTCGGGCCGATCTGGTCGGGCTGGAGCACGCAGAGCACGAAGAAGTCCCGATAGCGGGTGGCCCGGTTGGCCTCGAGCGAGAGAAGGCGCCGGAAGGTTTCCTCGTCCAGGACCTCTCCCGGCATGATTCCCCGCTTGGGCTCGGGCGGCTGGGCGCTCACGACCCGCTCTCCAGGCTTGGGCGAGGGCGCCAGGGCGCCGGCGGGGCGACGCCGACCGGAACGTCGCGTCCCACCGTTCGGGTCCGCCAACACCATGAAGGGATCGCTATCGGGACGTGCAGAGGGCATGGTCTCACCTCGTTCCCCGGCCGGCAAAGGACCGGAACGTGCCCGGGGGAGCGGGCGTGCCTGCCACGCGAAGTGTAGGTCTCATCGAGCGAATCCCATCGTCGGTCCGGCGAGACGACTTTCCCCTCCCACACGCGCTCCTGCCTCATGCGTGGGTGTACCCAGCACTGTCCTCGAGTTGCCTCGCACGTCGCCCACCGACGATCACCGACCCGGCCTCCCGAAAGACACCACAGCGCCAGGAAACGGCCCCGGCGCTCGTGGAAGAGTTGGCTGTGAAGTCTCGGCTATTCCATCTCCCCTCAGTCTGGGCGCGAGCCCGTTCCCTGTATTCGGCTGATGCTTCCGCCAGCCTGACGTCCACGCCTCCACATCGCGAGCCGTCCGAGCCCGAGTCCGAGCAGCGTGAGGGTGAAACGGGGCGGGCGCCGCCGAGCCGATCGAAGGAAGGAACAGGAAAAGCAGCAGCGAGCTTGCCGCGATGATCCGAAGCCGAGCCATTACAATCCTGTCCCCTTCACGTCCATACCGGTCCGCATAAGTCAACCGAATTGCCCGGGTGCAAGAATGTCGCCGGGGCGCCTTCTCCCAATCTTCAAGGACTTACCAGCCAGACTACGCCACCTTGTAAGCCAAACTGACAGGATCGACCGAGCCTCAGCTGCCGGGCTTCCTCCGCACGCCGTAGAGCACCTTGTTGTCGCGGTAGCCGACCACCCAGATCTTCGAGAGGCCCGTGCCCGGACCTTCGGAGTCGATCAGGTTTTTCACGAAGGGAGAGCCCGCCGGCACCAGGAACCAGTCGAAGTTGTGCCGCCGGAAGGCGTCCATGTCGTTGTCGACGTAGATCGCCCGATAGTCGGCCATCGGCTGATAGTCGCGCCGCTCCCAGAGGTGCATGCGCCCGTCGATGAAGAGCTTGGTCTGGATGCCCCGACCGATCAGGAAGCCGCCCCAGTCATAGAAGTTGAACCCCTTCCCGACCGGGGGGTTCTTGAGGAGGAACTGGGCCATCCCATCGGAGCAGGATGGACCATAGACGCAGTAGGTGACCATGGAGCTGTGGGCGAAATCCGTCAGTTCGACCCGCCTGGCCCATACGGACCAGCCGATCACCGCCACCACCACGGTGGCGGCCGCGGCCGTGCGGGCGAACCCCTCGATCCGGAGGCGCACCTCCCGGATGGCCAGGGCGGCGTAGGGGAGGGTGAGGACCACGAAGACCGCCACGTGCCGGCGGGAGCTCACACCCATGTAGAAGGTGCCCGCGGCGATGACCAGCTGGGGCACGTCGTCGAGGCGCCGGCGGGCCACGCCACCATAGGCGACCACGAGGGTGTAGGCGAGGAAGATCATGCCGAGGAGCTCGGAGAAATTGGGCGGCAGCCACTCGACGACGTACGTCAGGTGCGGATTGGAGAAGTGCCGCCGCGCCTCCAGGTACACGCCGTACGTGAACGGATTGATCAGAGTGGCCGCGAAGGAGGCGGTGAGCGAGCCGGCGAAGTAGAACCAGCGGCGCGGGAGCGGCGCACCCCGGAGCCCGGCACTGATCACCTCCCAGCCGAGGAAGACTCCGACGACGACGAGCCCGAGCAGGAACGAGCCGTGCAGGTTCGCCCAGAGGCAGAAAAGCACGGGCAGCACCAGGTAGGGCCAGTTGCGGCGGTCCCGCTGACGGACGAGGAGGTCGCCCAGGATGGCGAGCAGGAGCAGCCCCACGACCTGCGTGCGGATGCCCTGGAGCATGATGTCCTTGGTCAGCATCCCGAAGAACACGGCGAGGACGGCCGTCTGCCAGAACGCGAGACGTGTCCGGTAGATGCAGAGGTGGAAGGTGACCAGGCCGATGAGGGCTCCCGCTACCGAGAGGCCGATGAAACCGGTCTTCGTGTAGAGCACGTAGAGCACGAGGTCGTAGAGCCAGGAGTGATTGACCCACTCGTAGCCTGGCATGGTCCACGAGAAGATGTCGTGGCGAAGTACCTGATGGTGAGTGAAGAAGTACTCGCCGTAGCGGTAGTGCCAGCCCCAGTCGAAGTCCGAGTAGGGATAGATGAAGAACACGAAGAGCGCGGCGTAGATGAGGGCGGTGAGCCCTCGGTCGAGGAGGGTTGTCGTCCGGGTAGTGGCGGCCGACGACGTGCCACGGCTGCGCGCGCTCACCCGGCTCGCCTTGGCCGGCGAGGACGCGGACTCCAGCACCTGACGGGCCGCGGGTCTCGACGCCACGTTCACGCTCTACGGAACTTGAAGTTGAAGCGCCGGATCTCGAACTGCTGGTTGGGGTTCGGCGTCCACTCCACGAATTTCTGGAGCCCGTAGTCCTCGTAGGGCTGGATCACGGGCAGCCACGGAAAGTTCTCGAGGAAGATCCGCGTCATCTGGGCGTAGGCCTCCCCGCGGAACTTCTCGTCGACGGAGAAACGGGCCGCGTTGCCCAGCTCATCGAACTTGGCGTCACGCCAATAGTCCTGCGGCCCGCCCGGACCGAGCAGGCGCCACATCATGCCGTCGGGGTCGCCAAGGGTCGAGGTGGGGTCGGACCAGAACACGCCCTTGAAGCTCTTCTCGCGGTTCTTCTGGGCGCGCACGGAGAACTCGATCACTTCCACCTTCACGTTGACGCCCACGTCCTTCCACATGGCCGCGATGGCCTCGGCCATCGGCTTGTCCTGGGCCACGTAGGCCACGGTCGTCTCGATGAAGACCTCCTCGCCCTTGTAGCCCGCCTTCTTCAGCCGCTCCTTGGCCTCGGCCGGATTGTAGACGAGAGCGGGCAGGCGCTGGTCGTAGTGGTTGTCCCCCTTGGCGATGGGCCCGTTGGGCACGATGCCACGGCCCTTCCACAGCTCCTTGACGATCAGCTCGCGGTCGATGGCCAGCGACAGGGCCTGCTTCACGAGCGGATTGTCCAGCGGCGGCCGCTTGCTGTTGACGCACAGCACGTAGAGGCCCGCGTAGAGCGCGCCGGCCACCTTGGTGGAGGCGTTGCCGGTGATGCGGCTCGACTGGTCGGGGGGGAGCTGCGTGATCATGTCCGTCTCGCCCTTGAGGAGGGCGGCGATGCGGGGCGCCGTCTCGGGGATGGAGCGGACGATCATCTTGTCGAAGTCAGGTTTGCCGCCCCAGTACTCGGCGTTGGCCTCGACCGTGAGCTTGTCGTCCTTCACCCAGGAGACGAAGCGGATCGGCCCCGTGCCCACCGGCTTGGCGTTGAAGCCGTCATTGCCCACGGACTCCAGATACTTCTTCGGCACGATCTGGCCGCCGTAGAAGGCGAGGCGCGCGGCCAGGAGGGGATCGGGCTTCTTGGTGTGGATGATCAGGCTGTAGGGATCGGGCGCCTCGATCTTGTCGATGGTGGTGAAGACGGTGGCCACCATCGTCTTGGCGTTGGGGTCGTAGGTCCGCTCGAGGCTGAACTTGGCGTCCGCCGAGGTGAACGGATCCCCGTGGTGGAACTTGACCCCCTGACGGAGCTTGAAGGTCCACGTGGTCTGGCTCTGGAGCTTCACCTCCGAAGCGAGACCCGGATAGAGCATGCCGTCCGCGTGGCGCGCCGTGAGGTTGTCGAAGATGTTGAAGCTCCAGCGGATGTCGTTGGACGACGTGCTGAAGTGCGGGTCGAACTTGGAGATGTCCCCGCCCTGGGCCACGATGAGCTCTCGCTTCTGGGTGGTCTGGGCCTGAGCCGCATGCGGCGCGACCTGTGGCAACGAGCCGGCGACGCCTAACGCCGCCGCTCCCTTCAGCAGCCCTCTTCGGCTGATTTTCATGAGTTGTACCTCCCCGAAGATCCTATCTCATAAAAAACAAACGGGGCGACCGTTTGGCCGCCCCCGTTGAATGTTCAGTGCTGGCCCTACTTCGTGGGCCGGCGGGTCCTCCAGCCGAGCCCCGAGAGAGCCACGACTCCCGCCCCGAGCAGAAGGAGACTCGACGGCTCGGGGACGTGCCGATTGGGCAGGCAGCTCAGAATGCACGTTCCGGTGACGTTGTCACCTTCTTCGGTCCCGAAGGAAAAGAAAGCGGAGTCGACGTAGATGTCCGACGAGAGACCCGCGATCTGAATGGTAAACGTCGTGGGTCCAAAGAGGTACGGACTGTGCGAACCGTTGGTGATCGAGGGGTTGCCCGTGTAGTGGAACCCGTCATTCGACGGGCCGCCGATGATAGTGTGCGCCGGCGAATCGCCGCCCGGGCAGAGATCACAAAGCCTGTAGCTCCCCTTGCCACTGTTGATCTCGAGATTCCATAGGGCCAGAACGGGGGCACCAGGAATATTGAAGGTGCCATCGCTGGCGATGGTCCGTTCAATCCCCTGGCTCGAGGAGATCGACCCTCCACTGACGAAAAACGGCTGGCCCGTCGTGTTGTTCGCCAGCGTGAACCCGAAATCGCTCAAGAGCTGGCCAGCCGCGTGGGGATTGTCGAGGAGATTGGTCAGGGTGATCGTCAGCACGCCCGCGGTTGTCGATACGTCAGCCCTCGCTGAAACTGGGTCCCCATCTTTGTCTGTGGCCCCGGAAGGGGTTTGGTAGGAGAGGATCAGCGCATCGGCGGCGGGAGCGAAGAGCAAGAGGACCGACAACGCCAGCAGCGCGATTCGCGCATCTCGCCACATTCTCATCGACCCCGCACCTCCGGCGTGATCACCAGTTCTTACAAGCGACCCGAAAAACGCCAGGCCAGCCGGCCATAGAGCAAAGGTGAGGCCAAAATTCCAGACGCAAGCGAGAATGCCAGGTTACAGAAGATCACTTGGGCGCCATAACAGCGATCCGTCAAGTGCTTCGACAGGCGCCTCGGAAATTCGAGGTGTGGCCGCCCTCCGGCGAGATCGGCTCGCGTTACGGAGCCTTCCAGACCAATCTTCCGGAGGCGTCCAGGATCGTTGCCTGCGAGGCTCCGTCGTCCGAATCTGCACCAAACCTGGCCCTGGTTTGGCCGTTTCTGTCGTAAAGAGCGAAGCCGCCCGGGCCTTGGTTCAGAACCTCGAAGACTACCCGAGGCGCCTTTGGCGGACCGGTGGCGTCGACGGGGGACAGGTACAGACCGACCGTCTCTGGGTTCAGGAGCAGGAGCCCCTTGATCTTCCCGGCGGCATCCGAAATCGCGAGATGCGCCCCCTGGCCGCGCCCACCCGACGCAACGAGACTGACGCGACCGCCGTCATGAAAGAGGCTCAGGCTCGCGGCGGCTGGGGAGGTGCCCAGGCGAGCGCGCACCGCGCCCCCGGCGTCCTTGACCACGAACTCCTGGGCTTCCACGGTCTGCAGTTGCGGCCTGGCCTGTCCCATCACGCCAATTGCGGCGAGGCTCACGAGCAGTACGAGGCCGCCCAGCTTGAGCCGGCGATTGCTCCGCTCGAGCTTCTCGAGACGCTCGAGCAGGATCGGGATCATCGGTGTGTCCATCAGAATTTCCTCCTTACTCGGCATGCGAACAGTCGGTGCCGCCGCGAAGCTCCCGCGGCGGAAGCGCACGGAGGCTAGCACCCGGCCTCCGGGGGGTCAAGGATGGGCGGCGGTGAACACCCAGGTGCGATACAGCACGAAGTTCCACGCCATGCTGGCCATCGTGGCGAGGCCGAAGGCCGCTGTCTTGATGGCCGCGGGCTCCGTCACCACGCCGGGCGCGACGGCGGGGATGCCCAGACGGGACAGCACGGCGAACGCACCAAGCCCTGGGGCGGGCCAGACGCTCGAGAAGAACTGCGTCAGGCCAAGCTGGATGCCCCACGACGCCGAGACGGTGGTGATAAGGAAGCGGGCAACCTGGCCGGTCGGCCGAGCCTGTCGCGAGGCGAACACCCAGCCGCGATTGAGGAGGAAGCTCACGGTCATGGCGAGCCCGCCCGACACGAGCTTGGCGACCCAGACGCGCTCCAGCGGCACCGAGAAGATCTTCGTGAGGAGCATGAAGACCACGTAGTCGGTGAGCGTGTTGACCACCCCGCTGGCGGCGAAGCGGCGGAGCTGCGAGCGAAGGCGTTGGGCCAGCGGCTACGACCGGGAGGACTCGGGAGTGGTTACCGGAAAGGACATGGCCTCTGATACCGTGGAGATCAAAGGCTGTCAAGTCGCCGACTGGCGTATTCGCGACGCGCAAAACTCGTGGCTCAGCCAATGGGCGCAATTGACACGTGATGGTGGCTGTGTCATGATCCAGCCCTTTCAAAAATGGTCTATACGAGGCCACTGGTCTCGACAGAGGAGGATAAAGCCGTGAAGAGGATCAGCAGGTGTGCACTGACGCTGTTGCTGTTGCTGGCCTGGACGGGAGTCGGCTCCGCCGCCGACCCCAAGGCCGACAACAAGATGGGCATCATCACCGGCGGGGAGAAGGGGACGTACTACCAGTTCGGTCTCGACTTGCAGAAGCTCATGCGACTGTCCGAGATCACCCTGAACGTGTACAACTCCAAGGGCTCCATCGAAAACGTCTTCGCCGTCTACCAGCGTCCCGGCGTGCAGCTCGGCATCGTGCAGTCCGACGTGCTCGCCTTCATCTCGCGGCTACAGACGGATCAGAACCTGGTCAAGATCGCCAAGAAGACGCGCATGGTCTTCCCGCTCTACAACGAGGAGATCCACCTTCTCGGCCGGCGCGGGCTCGCGGACTTCGAAGATCTCAACGGCAAGCGAGTGGCGGTGGGACGCGACGGCAGCGGCACCTACCTCACCGCCCGCGTGCTCCTGCAGCTCTCCGACGTGAAGCCGAGCGCCATGGTGCCCATCGACACCGACGAGGCCCTCGCCGAGCTCAAGGCCGGGCGTATCGACGCCATGTTCTATGTGGCGGGCTATCCCGTGAAGCTGTTCAAGGAAGGCGTCACCGAGGCCGACCAACTCGCCCTCGTGCCCATCACGAGCAAGAGCATCCTCGAGCTCTATCCCGCGGCGGAGATCCCACCGAACACGTATCCCTGGCAGCCCGCCAAGGTCAACACGGTGGCGGCCAAGGCCGTGCTCATCTCGTTCGACTATCGCTTCCGGGACTGTGACAACGTGGGTCGCTTCGCTCAGATCATGGCGCGCCGGATGGACTGGCTCGTGCAGAACGGCCATCCGAAGTGGAAGCAGGTCGACCTGAACTACCAGCTCAAGGGTTGGGAGCAGTACAGCTGCGTCAAGAAGTACCTCGGGCTGCCCACCACGACCACGCAGGCTCCCGCGCCGGCCGACGACAATCCGGTGATGCGGGCCATTCGCGCCATCCTCGACCAGAACCAGTAGCGCCTGAGGGCGCCCGCGAGCCGCCGACCGGACGGCCGCGGGCGCCCACCTCGACCCGCCTAGAACAGTCCTCCGCGAGGGTGGTGGTCTATCCCGCGGTAGGCCTGGATGAACCGTACGATCCGCTTTTCGTCGAACTGATCGAGCTTGTCTATGCGAGACCACGCGGTGAGAGCGATCAGACTGTCCATCCCGGGGTAGGGGGCCAGGATGACCTGGGTGTCGTAGCGGAGGACGACGGCTCGGAGCTTCGTCACCAGATCCGGGCATCCCTTCGGGCAGTTGTACTGGACGAGCACCCCGCCTTCCTCGAGGTTGTGGACCTGGAGCTCGTCGGGGACCGGCTCGGCATGGACGCCCCACCGAGCGATCACCGGCATGTGCGGGCCGGAGGTCGGCGGGACGGAGTTGTAGGGCACGTGCTTGTCCTCGGCCGACTTGAGGTGGTCGTTCCCGAGGCTCTTGACGAATTGGCCCGGGCGTGTGCTCGCCCAGAGGTAGAAGGCCAGGAACACAATGATGCCGGCAGCTACGGCGCCTCCCCAGACGAGTTTGCGCCTCGTCCGGCGGCGGAGCCTGGGCTTTGCGTCTCTCGATTTCGTAGTAGGCATGATCTCCGGTTGTCCGCGTCGCTTCGCGCCCCTCCCGTACTTTCTGGCGGGCATGCGCGGCGAAACCAGTAGGCCATACGGTCCGCTCCATGGTCAAACAATCCGCGTCTCGCAGAACCGTCGCACTCAATCGCATGGTGAGTCCAGAGTGGCCGCGTCGACGACCTCGGATCTGCCGTCCGATCCTCTCGCCGATAGCGAACTCGGTCGTGAGACAAGCAGTTAAGCGGGAGAGGAAACATTTTCCTTTTCTGTCGGAAGCCATACGCAATTCAAAAGGGCGCAGAAATAGCATGCTGAACGCAACTCGACGCGATCAAAGGCGGAAGCATCCGTGTCGCAGGGCAGATGTGTTTTACAGCGTGTGAAATTTCCACGAACATAGATTCTCAGAGCCCTTCCTCTTCGGAAAACCTTACAGTTCGCGGGCGCCGAGCTCTGTGATGCGACCGAAACTGCGGAGAAAAAAGCAATCCGCGGGCTGGCCTAAGCTTTGCTCATGGTGCGCCGTGCGTGGCGACTGAAGGGTTCTATGCCTTCACGAACCGCTTTCCCATGACGAAGACGGGATCTACCTGGATTCGTTGCGCAACGCCGGCCGCGGAAGTCGATCCGTGCGTCGTGCGCGGGCGCGCGCCGCCCTAGGTCCTGGCCCGTGAACTGGGAATGAGGTTCGGCGTCCCTGCTCACCGACTGCCCCCAGCGGTTCCAGCGTGAGCGCGTCGACACAGCGAAACCCCAACCGACCAAACCATAGAGGACGAATCGAATGAAAAGATGGATGGCACTGTTCACTATCGCGATGTGGGTCGCCGGCGTTGCGACCCCGCCGATGGTGGACGCAGCGGGGGGTTGCAGTCCTAGCATCGCGAACTCGTCGAACCGGACGGTGAGCGGGACGAGTGGGAACATCACCGTCGCCGCGGCGGCGAGTCTTGCGGCGCCCACCAACGCCACCCAGACGACTGGGAACGGCGGTAACGCAGCCGCGAGCACGATCGGGAACACGGGCGCTGCCCAGGGTGGTAACGGTGGTTCTGCCACCGGCGCCGCGGGGGGCGCGGGCGCAGTCGGAGCCGCGGGCGCGGTCGGCGGAGCTGGTGGCGCCGGCGGAGCGAGCGGAACCGGCGGTGCTGGTGGCGTGGGCGGTACGGGTGGTGCGGCTACCAACACCCAGTCCGGTACGTTCGGTGCTGCCACGGGCGGCGGGTCTGCAGCGCAGGGTGGCAACAGCGGTGCCGCGACGAGCGGTGCCACGACGGGTGGTGCCACGAGTAGCGGTACCCAGGTTGGGAACGCCGCCGGCGGCGCTGGTTCGTCGGCGGGCGGAGCTAGTGGGGCTGGCACCGGGGGCGGCTCTGGCGCGACCGGTGGTCTGAGCGGCGGTGTGACCGGCGGCAACGGTGGAAACGCCACGGGCGGTCAGGGTGGCGTCGCCACTGGCGGCCAGAGCGGCACGGTCGACACGGGCAACGGCGGTAACGGCGGTGCGGGGACCACCGGTGCAGCCTCCGGCGGGTCTGGGGCGCAAGGTACCGGCGGTAACGGCGGCAACGCCAACGGTGGCTTCACTGTCACCGCGGCCGTCCCCGTGAGCATTGGCAACGGCGGTAATAGCGGCGCCACTGGCAACAACACTGGTGGCGGAGCCACCGGTGGCAACAGCGGCGCGGCCAACGGTGGCACTTCTGGCGCAACGTCTCAGACGAGCACCAGCACCGGAACCGGCGGTGACGGTACGGGCGGCAGTGGCGGTAACTCCGGGAGCGCCGATGGCGGGACCGGTGGTAACGCCAACGGTGGTTCGACCGGTGCCTCGAACGGTGGTTCCAGCGGGTCTGCGTCCGGGTCTGGTGGGTCCGGCGGCAGCTCGGGTACCAGCGCTGGCGGCTCCGGGGTCGGTGGGTCAGGTGCTACGGGGACCAACACGACGGGCAACTCGGCTGGTGGCAACACGAACTCTGGCAGCGGTACGGGCGGTGACGGGACTGGCGGCAACACCACCTCTAACGGCGGCGCTGGTGGTACTGCCTCTGGCGGAGCGGGCGCTTCTACTATTGGTAATGTCCCCACCGGCAATTCCGGTAACTCCGCCAACGCAAGTGGTAACGGTGGCGCCGGCGGCAATGCTGGGGCGGGGAGCGGCGGCAACGCAGGCGCTGGTGGCGCTGGTAATGGCGCTGCCGGCACCGCGACTGGCGGGGCTGGTGGTAACTCGACCGGTGGTACGGGCGCTGCCAACGGCGGCTCGGGTGCCGCTGCAAACGGTGGTGCGGGTGGCTCGGTCGCCGGTGGTAACGGTGGCACAGGCTCTGCCAACGGCGCCGCCGGTGGTACGGGCTCGAGCGGCGGTGCTGGTGGTGGGAACGCCGGCTCGGCCGGTGCCGGTACGAGCGGTTCCGGTACCGGTGGCGCTGGCAACGGCGCTTCTGGTGCAGGCAACGCGGCGGGTAACGCCGGTAGCGGTGCAGCTAGTGCCGGGAACAGCGGCGCTGGCGGAAACGCCACGGGTGCCGCAGGTACGGGTGGTGCCTCGACGGGTGGCACCGGGCCCGGTGGCACCGCGAACAGCGGGGCTGGCGGTGCTGGCGGTGCTGCCAATGCCGGTGCTGGTGCGACCGGTACGGGTGGCGCAGGTGCGGCCGCTACGAGCGGTGCTGCCAATGGTGGCGCCGGAGCGGCCGGAGGTGCTGGTAACAGCGGTGCCGGCGGTAACGCGACCGGTGGCGCCGGAGCAGCAGGTACGGGCGGTGCCGGTGGTGGTGGTACGACCGGTGCCGGTGGTAACGCCAACTCTGCCGGCGGTGCCGGTACGAGCGGGCTGGGCGGTAACAGCACTGGTACAGGCGGCAACGCTACCACGGGCGCGCAGTCGGTCGCCGGTGGCGCCACCACGGGTGGCGGTGCGACCAGTGGCGCTGGCGGTAACTCCACGTCTCAGGGCGGAAATGCTTCTGGGACGACCGGCGCAACGACCAACACGGCCGGCAACGGTGCGGTTGGTGGGCAGGGTGGTAATTCCGGTACGGGTGGTGCTGGTGCCGTCGGCGGTAACGGTGGTGCCGGTGGTGCCGGCGGTTCCGGCGGTGCCTCGACCACCGGTAGCGGTGGCGCGGGTGCGCCCAACAACTCCAGCATCAACTCCGGTGCAGCGGCTGCGGCGCCGGGTGGAGCTGGCGGCAGCAACGCGCAGACCACGACGTCCGGGCCTGCGGAGAACCACGGTAACGCGACCGGGACCAGCTCGGCCAACTCCGGCGATCAGGCGACCGGTATCACCGCGAACGGGCAGTGCGCCGATGGCGGTATCAACATCGGCGGCCAGAATCTCGGTGTGGCGAACATCGGGAACGGCAACAAGAGCCTTATCAACAACGGTGACGTTCTCGGCGTGCTGATTCAGAAGCTCGGCGGCAGCAAGCCCGCCGGCGGCTCGTCGAAGGAGATCACGACCACCATCAACAACCAAGGCAACGTTGGTAACGCTGCCGGGCAGGCGGCGGTGGGGAAGAGTTCGAAGCCGAACCAGAACAACAACCAGACGTTCATCTCGCAGTAGCCGTAGTGGAGTAGTGTCCAAGATCCTGGCGGTGAGCCGCGAGGCTCACCGCCAGGGTCACCACTCCGTGGCACTCGCCACTTCGGAGACCCGGAACACATGAAGCGTGTGCTGTCAGCGATGACCTTGGCGACCATGCTGCTCGTGGTGCGTCCGGTGGCTGCCGACAGTCCTACCACCGTCCTCAACGCCGTCCAGAACCAGGGCAACACGAGCGGCCAGGCGGCGATCGGGACCTCGGGCAATACCAACCAGAACAACAACCAGAACTCGCTGGGTACCTCGAGTGCGACTTCCGTCAACATCGGTGGCATCAGCATCACCCCGGGAACGGCGGGTGGCGGCGTCTCCGGCCTCAATGCCGCTGAGTCAGGGACGGGCACGGGTGAGGGGTACGTCGGCTATTCCGGCTCGACCACCTTCGCCTCTCCCTCGATCACCTTCGGCAGCAGCAACGTGAAGAACATCAACGTCAATCTGCCCGGTCTCCCCGGCATCCTCGGCGCCCCCGGTAACTTCTCTCAGCCCTACAAGCCTGACGTATTCATCAACGGAGCAGGACCGGTGCGGCCGGCGCGCATGACGTACGAGCAGGCGGAGGAGTGCCGCGGCGGCTATGGCTACAAGGACACCTACGTCGGCGCCTCTCGTGAGAGAACCAAGGAAATCCAGCTCGTCTACGCGGCGTGGGACAAGATCGACGTCTCCAACGACATCTCGAACTACGTCGGGATCTCCTCGGTCGAGGGATCGGACAAGCCCTGGCTCCCCGCAGTCTGCGAGGCGGCGTATCACGCGATGGACAAGGGCGCCAACTACGGCGTCGTGGAGTTCATCATCCGCCCGAAGAACACCATGAAGGGCTTCGGCTTCGGCAGCTCGGGCGGCGGTTCCGTGGTGCCGAACGTGGCCACCGCGACGTCTCCGTACGGACTGGCTGCTTCCCTCGGCTTCGGCATGGGCTGGTCGTCCCAGAGGGTCGAGGGTGAAGTGATGATCCAGCTCACCGGGTTGCGCGTGCCGACGCAGACAGCGGCGGTCAAGCCTCCCGTTCCCGCGCCGACGGCCCCGCAGGTTCCCGCAGCGCCCGCGGCTCCCGCGCCGCCGGCTCCGGCTGCAGCGGCTCCGCCCGCGCCGACGCCTCCGCCCGCGCCGCAGGCGACGATCACTCCCGCGCCCACGGCGCCCGTGATTCCGCCGCGGCCGGCTGACGACGGTCGAGTGATCAAGCCGGACGGGCAGACGCTGAAGCTCCAGCCGGAGGCGCGGCCGCAGAGTGGCCCGGATCAGGCCGACCCGCAGCCGCTGAGCGTGCCGGGCCAGCCGCAGAGCGCCCAGCCGACCTCCGTGCCCGATCCGTCGCAGAGCGTGGCCCCCTCGCCGCTCAACGTGCCCGGGCAGCCCGGAGCGTCCGCCCCGCCAGATTCCGCTCCGATCCCGAACCCGACGCCGCTGAACGTCCCGGGTCAGCCCTCGGCAACCGCCCCGGCCCCGAGCCAGGCACCAGCGCCCACGCCGGCTCCAACCCCCGCTCCGCTGACGGTGCCCGGCCAGCCGGCGGCTTTCGCGCCGCAAACGCAGCAAAGCGGCGCCGCGGCCATCCCCGCGAGCTTTTCGGGCACGACGGCGACACAGCAGGCTTCGGGTATTCAGGGCAAGCTGAACGGCGCTGGAGGCCGTTGATCGAGGCGAGCTAGTTCAGTACCCGATCGGCCTGGGAGAGCACCGGCTCTGGAATGGCCAGCTGGAGGCTCTTGGCGACCCGCCCATCCACGATCACCTCGAACTTGACCGGTGCTCCGGTCGCGAGCACTGAAGGAGGTGTTCCCTTCAGGAGCTCGGCCACGAAATCCGCAGCGCGACGCCCGAGGCTGGCCCAATCGTAGTCGACAGCGATCACCACCCCGTCGGCGAGGTAGGAGCCGACGGAGGGTATGCCCCGAGCGGTGGCGAAGCCCACGATGTGGCGTCGCCAGTCGGGACGGGGCAGGAATCGAGGGCCGACGAGGAGCACGTCAGGGACCTCGCGAGTGATGGCCGCGGCGAGATTTGCGAGGTCGGGCTCGCTGCTCACGTCGAGGACGCTGATCGCGACTCCCGCGGAGGCGGCGGCCGCCTCGAGTCCCTTGACGTACTCGGCGAGGTACGGCCGGTCCGAGCTGGTGAGGACGGCGAAGCGTGCGGCGGACGGGACGAGCGCGCGTGCCAGTCTGAAGTGGGCGGCGCTGATCTCGCGCGCGGAGGCGGCCTCCGACAGGCGCGCCACCGGATAGGTCCGGCACGGACCGTACGGCTCCGCCACGGCGATGGCGAGGATGGGGACACACTGCGCCGGCTCGATGCGCGTGTCGGCGGCGATCATCGAGGAGGTCACGATCACGTCGGGATTGGCGCGGAGGAGATCGGCCAAAAGCCTGGGCAGGCGATCTTCGTAGCCGCTCGACCATCGGCGCTCGATGGTGAGGTTGCGGCCCTCCACGTAGCCCAGCTCGCGGAGACGACGCTGAAAGACGTCCCAGACCTGCGTCGGGTCGGCGCCCAGGGTCGCCACGCGGTAGGGAGCCGAGGGCTGCGCCGTGACCCGGACCGACGTGACGAGGAGCGAGACGATGCAGAGGACGGCGGGTATCGATCGGCGCGCGGCGAGCCGTCGCGGCGAGGACGGCTCAGGGGGAGCGGCCATGGTGGGCGAGCTACTGCTGGGCCAGACGCTTGAGCTCCCCCTGCGCGCTCGCGTACTCGAAGAGGCTGGTGACGTTGGTCTCCACCGCCGCGCGGAACATCCGGATCGCCTCGGCCTTCTGCTCGGAGTTCTGCCCGTCGATGAGCAGGTACTCGCCGATGTAGAAGTAGGCCTCGCAGAGCCGCTCCCGTTGCACGCGCGGATCGGGGTCCTGCGCGGCGTTGATGACGGCCTGGGGCGTGGCCTGGCCGAGGAAAAGCTTCACGACGGGCCCGGGCCACTGCGCGAGGTTGAGCTGGGAGGCGGAGGCCTTGAGCATCTCCTTGTCCGGATCGCCGCCCCGCGCCTTGGCGAGATAGAGCGCGATGACACGATAGGGTTTGGCGGGATCGAGCTGGACGGCCCGGACGAAGTCGGGCACGGCGGCGATGAAGAGCCCCTGGTCGAAGCGGGCGAGGCCGCGGTTGTAGAAGGCCAGCGGATAGTCCGGATCGAGATCGATCGCCGCGGCGTAGTCCTTGATGGCGAGCTCGTAGTCGCCCTTCAGGTGCTGCGTGCGCCCGCGATTGTTGTAGGCGAGGGCGGAGTTGGGGTCGAGCCGGATGGCCTGGTCGTAGTCCTGGATCGCCCGATCGTAGTTGCCCATGTGCTGGAAGGCGCTGGCGCGGTTGTTGAAGGCCAGGGCTGAGTTCGGATCGATGCGGAGGGCTTCGTCATAGTCCTGAATGGCTCGCTGGTACTCGCCCTTGCTCTGATAGGCATTGCCGCGGTTGTTGAAGGTGACCGCGAGACCCGCGCCTGAGAGGGCCCCGGACTGGATGGCGCGTGTACAGAGCTCGAAGGCGATGTTGGGATCCGGTGTCTCGGCGCACTTCTGCGCCTCATCGGTCCACTGTGCCCAGGCAGGGGCGACCAGCTGGCCTAGGAGAAGAGAGATCGCTATCGCTACCCTGCGCATGGGGGGTGCCTCGAATTACCCAGTCCCTAACCTAAGGCCTCGGTCAGGTGGGCGTCAAGAATCATGGCCTCGGCGCCTTGTGGGCTTCTCCCAGGCTTCGGGTTAGACTCGCCCGGAGAGATAGGGCCCATGGATTCGAGACGTTGTCGCTTCGCTCCGGGCCTGGTGGCGATCCTCGCCTTGTTGGCCTGCCCGGCCGGGGCGGCCGAAAAGCCGGTCTCCCAGGAATGGCGGACGTGCGCCGGCGAGATCAGGTCTTCTCCCTCGGCGCTGGTCATCAAGAGTTGCACCGACGTGATCCAGTCCGGCCGGGAGAGCAAGGCCAGGCTCGCCGTCGCCTACTACTACCGCGCCACCGCCTACCGGGTCGAAGGCCGGACGGAGCGTGCCATCCAGGACTATGACCAGGCCATAGAGCTCGACCCGAAGTACGCCACGGCCTACAACGACCGCGGCACCATCTATACCCAGAAGGCCCAGCCCAATCGGGCCATCCAGAGCTTCGATCAGGCCATCAAGCTCGACCCCAAGCTCGCCTCCGCGTTCAACAACCGGGCGAACGCGTACGTCCTCAAGGGGGAGCTCCAGCGCGCCATCCAGGACTACGACGAGGCGACCCGGCTCGATCCGAAGTACGCCTTCGCCTACAACAACCGCGGTCACGCCTACTGGACGCTCGGCGAGGTGGACCGGGCGATCCAGGACTACGATCACGCCATCAAGCTCGAGCCGCGCTACGTGCTCGCCTACAACAACCGGGGTAGCGCCTACAGCAGCAAGGGCGACCTCGAGCACGCGGTCCAGGACTACGACCGGGCCATCCGGCTGGCACCCTCGGACGCTGCCGCCTACAACAACCGCGGCCTCATCTTCGCTCGCCGCGGCGAGATCGACCGGGCCATGCAGGACTACGACCAGGCGATCCGCCTCGATCCCGACCTGGCGCTCGCCTACAACAACCGCGGCAACGCCCACAGCAGCAAG
>JBKOVG010000424.1:0-34178 GCA_046723845.1 Candidatus Methylomirabilota bacterium
GCCTCAAGCGACGCGGCGCCCCCGATGAGGTCGCTCGCGTCGTGGTGACGGAGCTCGCTGCGCGCGGCTACGTGGACGACGCGGCCTTCGCGCGCTTCTGGGCCGAGTCGCGCGCGCGCGGCCGGCGCATCGGTAGCCGCCGTCTCCGCCAGGAGCTGCTCCAGAAGGGCATCCCGCGTGCACTCGCCGCCACCGCAGTGGCCGCCGCCTTCGAGGAGAGCGGCGAGGCCGCGCGCTGTCTCGAGGCGGGCCGCCGTCGCCTGCCCGCGCTCTTGCGCGGGGGGGCCGCGCGGGTGGCGCCGCGGCTTCGCGACTATCTCCTCCGCCGCGGCTATCCGCCGGCGGACGTGATGCGAACGGTGGCCGCGCTCACCGGCGCGCGCCCGGACGAGCCCGACGAGACCGCCTGACCATCGGTATAATGATGGCCATGACCGGCTCCGAGCTCCGCCAGAAGTTTCTCGACTATTTCGCGCGCCACGGTCACACCGTGGTGCGCTCGTCGCCCCTCGTGCCCGCCCAGGACCCGACGCTCCTCTTCACCAACGCGGGCATGGTCCAGTTCAAGGGCGTATTCCTCGGCGAGGAGACGCGCGAGTACACGCGCGCGGCCACCGCGCAGAAGTGCGTGCGGGCGGGGGGCAAGCACAACGATCTCGAGAACGTGGGGCGCACCGCCCGCCATCACACCTTCTTCGAGATGCTGGGCAACTTCTCCTTCGGCGACTACTTCAAGGACAAGGCGATCGAGTTCTGCTGGGAGTTCCTGACCCGGGATCTCGGCCTTCCCAAGGACCGTCTCAAGGCCACCGTCTTCACCGAGGACGACGACGCCTTCAACCTCTGGAAGAAGATCGCCGGCCTGGGGGACGACCGCATCCTGCGCCTGGGCGAGAAGGACAACTTCTGGGCCATGGGCGACACCGGACCCTGTGGTCCCTGCTCCGAGGTGCACTTCCACCAGGGCGATCACATCGTCTGCGCGGAGGAGCAGGCCGGCCGCAAGTGCCTCGGCCCCGCCTGCGACTGCGATCGCTGGCTCGAGATCTGGAACCTCGTCTTCATGCAGTTCAATCGCGACGCTTCGGGCGCCATGACGCCGCTTCCCAAGCCCTCCATCGACACGGGCATGGGGCTCGAGCGGGTCGCCGCCGTGATGCAGGGCAAGGGCTCGAGCTACGAGACGGACCTCTTCCGTCCCCTCATCACCTACGTGGAGCGCCTGTCCGGCAAGCGCGACGGCGCCCACGCCGAGGACGACGTTTCCATGCGCGTCATCGCCGACCACGCGCGGGCCGCCACCTTCCTCATCACGGACGGGGTGACGCCCTCGAACGAGTGGCGCGGCTACGTGCTGCGGCGGATCATGCGGCGGGCCATGCGCCACGGCCGCATGCTCGGGCTCCGGGAGCCCTTCCTGTGGGAGGTGACGCGGACGGTGGTGGACGTGATGGGCGCCGCCTATCCGGAGATCGTGGAGGCGCAGGCGCGCGTGCAGAGCGCGGTCCGGCAGGAGGAAGAGCGCTTCGCGGAGACCCTCGATCTCGGCATGGCCAAGATCGACGAGTACGTGCGCACGCACGCTGGCGACGCGCAGGGTGGTCCGGACGTCGTGGATGGGAAGTTCCTGTTCACCCTCTACGACACCCACGGTTTCCCGACCGATCTGGCCAAGGAAGTGTTCGAGGACCGTGGCTTTGCGGTGCCCGACGAGGCGATGCAGAAGTTCGAGACGGAAATGGAGGCGCAGCGGGCCCGCGCCCGGGCGGGGGCCTCGTTCGGAGGCCCCACCGACGGCGAGGGCTCCGTGGAGATCTACCGCCAGCTCGCCGCGCAGTTCCCCAAGCCGGAGTTCCTCGGCTATACGGAGATGGCGACGCCGGCGCGCGTCCTCGCCCTCGTCGCCGGCGGGCGCCGGCTCACCGAGGCGAGCCAAGGGCAGACGGTGGAGGTCATCCTCGACCGCACGCCGGCCTACGCGGAGTCGGGCGGGCAGATGGGCGACACGGGGGCCATCATCGGCCGCGACGGGCAGGGCGTCATCGAGGACACCTACTATCGCGGCGGCCAGATGATCGTGCACCGCGTGCGGGTGACGCAGGGCCACCTGCGCGAGAACGAGGCGGTGGCGGTTTCCGTGGATCCGCGCCGGCGACAGGGCCTGCGTCTCCACCACACGGGGACGCACCTGCTTCACGCCGCGCTCCGCAAGGTACTGGGCACCCACGTGGCCCAGGCGGGCTCGCTGGTCGCTCCAGACCATCTCCGCTTCGACTTCTCCCATGGCGCGGGCGTGAAGGACGGCGAGGTGGCGAAGATCGAGGACCTCGTCAACGAGCACGTGCAGGCGAACATCGTGGTCACCCCTGCCGAGATGGATCTCAAGGCCGCGCTGCAGACTGGGGCCATGGCCCTCTTCGGCGAGAAGTACGGCGATCGCGTACGGGTCATCCGCATCGGTGATTTCTCCACCGAGCTCTGCGGGGGCACCCACCTCGGGTCCACGGGCGAGATCGGCCTCTTCAAGGTCGTCTCCGAGGGTGCCGTCGCCTCCGGGGTGCGGCGCATGGAGGCGGTAACGGGCGAAGCCGCTCTCCGTCACGTGGGACAGGAAGAGGCGGCCCTGCGCGAGTCGGCGGGCCTCCTCAAGATCCCGCCCCTCGAGCTGCCCCAGCGGCTCCAGAAGCTGCTCGACGAGCAGAAGCAGCTCGAGAAGCAGCTCCGCGAGCTGGAGGCGCGCGTGGCCAAGAGCCGCGCCCAGGATCTCGCCGCCTCCGCGAAGACAGTGGCGGGAGTGACCGTGCTCTCCGCTCGCCTCGATGGGCTCGACGCGGAAGGGCTGCGCTCGGTGATAGACACGCTGCGCGAGCGGGTGAAGTCTGGCGTCATTTCTCTCGGCTCCTCGATGGACGGTAAAGTCACTCTGGTCTCTTCGGTCTCCCAGGACCTGACCAAGCGCATCCAGGCGGGCAAGATCATGCAGGAGATCGCGCCTCTGGTCGGCGGCAAGGGTGGCGGCCGGCCCGATCTCGCACAGGGTGGCGGCACCGACGCCTCTCGCCTCGACGAAGCGCTGGCGCGGGTAACCTCAATCATCGAGCGCCCGGGAACGGTCTAGCGACGCCTACGCGTCCACCACGCGGAACAGCTAGGCGTCGATCTCTTCACGCTGATGGGCAGGGGGACACTGCCGTGAACTCCGCCGTGCTCTTCGACTTCGGGGGCACGCTGGACGCCGACGGCGTGGCCTGGAAGGAGCGTTTCCACCGTCACTTCGAGGCGGAGGGCGTGGACGTCGAGCCCGCGCGCTTCGATCCCATCTTCTACGCGGCCGACGACGCGCTCGTGGGCACAGTGCCGGAGACGCTCTCCCTCGACGAGACGGTGGAGCGGGTGGCCACGGCGGTGGCGGCGGAGTTGCGTCCCGGCGACGCCGGCCTCGGGTCGAGGGTGGCGGCGCGGTTTCTCTCGGAGGCGCGCGCGTGCTTTGCGGCGAATGCGCCCGTGCTCGAGCGGCTCGCGCGACGCCATCGCCTCGGCGTCGTCTCCAACTTCTATGGCAATCTTTCCACCGTGTGCGATAATGCCAATGTCCGACGCTACTTCGATGTCATCGTCGACTCTGCGCAGATCGGGCTGCTGAAGCCTGATCCGCGCATTTTCCTTGCCGCCGTCGAGACGCTGGGAATCGAGCCTGCCCGCACCGTCATGGTGGGCGATTCGCTGGCTCGTGACATGGCGGGGGCGCGGGCCGCGGGCATGGCGCACATCTGGCTCGCCTCCGATCCGGCGCGCCACGGTCCGCCGTGCTGCCAGGAGGATCGCGTGATTCGATCGCTGCGCGAAGTGGAGGGACTGCTGCTGTGACGTGGGAGCCCGTGCTCTCGGGCGGCATCATCGCCGCCGGCGAGGGCAGTCGCCTGAGGCAGGCCGGCTGGCTGGTGCCCAAGCCCATGGTGCCGGTGGCCGGCGTCCCCCTTATCGAGTCGACGATCCGGAACTTCGTAGCCGCGGGCATCACGCGCCTCTCCATCATCGTCAACGAGCAGGAAACGGAGTGTGCGACGTGGGTGCGGACGCGCTTTCCCGCGCTCGATCTGCGCCTGATCGTGAAGACAACGGCCTCCTCGCTGGAAAGCTTCCGCGAGGTGACGCGGGACGCGGGCGCGGGCCGCATGCTCGTCTCCACGGTGGATGCCTGGTGCCGGCCCGTCGACTTCGCCCGCTTCGTGGAAGGGGCCCGGCGTCGCCCGCTCGAGTCGACGGTGCTCGCCGTGACGCCCCTCGTGGAGGACGAGAAGCCGCTGGGCGCGACGCTCGATGCCGACGGCCGCATCCTCTCGCTCGGTGGCGCGGCGCCCACGCTGGTGACGGCCGGCATGTACCTGGTATCGGAGCGCGCGCGGCGGCTCGAGCCGCCCGCCCGCCTGGGCCGGCTGCGCGAGCACCTGCAGTGGCTCCGCGAGACCGGCGAGCCGATGTACGGCGAAGTGATCGAGACGGTGGTGGACGTGGACCGGGCCGAGGACGTAGCGCTCGCCGAAGCGCTCGCCGCTCGAGCCCAGCATTGACGACGAGGGGGCGGCAACGAAGCAGATGGGGGTGTGGCGAAGGCGTAGGAGAACATGGAGGGCGGCGAGAAGGGTCCAGCTGCGAGGCGCCGCCCGAAGGCTGCACGCGAGGCGTACTCCCTGTACGTTGAGCGTGCAGGCGAGGGCGGCAACGAAGCAGATGGGCCCTTCTCGGCGCCCGACAGGAGGGATGAGGTGAGCGATCCTTATTGCTGGGGCATCTTCCGGGAAGAAGCGCACTCGCCGGGTCGGGAGAGCGATGACTCGGAGATCCTGCGCTTGACCGCGAAGGGACTCGAGGCCAAGGGCTTCCAGGTCGAGCTCATGACGCCCGACGAGCTGGGCGGGGCCGTCGAGAAGCAGCCGCGCGGCATCTTCCTCATGTGCGAGCGCCCCGAGGCCCTGCAGGCTCTCCGCGCGCTGGAAGCGGACGGCGTGCGCGAGGTCAACAGCCCCGCCGCGGTCTTCGCCACCTATCGCGATCGCATGATCGCCCTGTTCGTGGAGGCGGGGGTGGCCTTCGTGCCGAGCCGCCTCGTGAACACCTCGGGTGAGCGGGTGGCCGTGCCCCAGCCGGTGTGGGTGAAGCGCGCCGACGTCCACAACACGCAGGCGGGCGACGTCGTCTACGCGGCGGACGCCGCCGCCGCCGCGGCCGCCCTCGCCGTGATGGCCGCCCGCGGCATGGCTCGCGCGGTGGTGCAGCCGCACGTGGACGGCGACCTCATCAAGTTCTACGGCATCGGCCCCGGCGGGCTCAACGGCGAGCCGCCCTGGTTCCGGTGGTTCTATCACAAGGAGCAAAACTTGCGGCAGTTCCCCTTCGATCAGCGCGCGCTGGCGCGGCTCGTGCGCCGGGCCGCCGCCGCCCTCGGCCTCGAGATCTACGGGGGCGACTGCATCGTCACCCCCGCGGGCGAGCTCGTGCTCATCGATCTGAACGCCTGGCCAAGCTTCGCCCTCTTCCGCGAGGAGGCGGCCTCCGCCATCGCCGCCTATCTCTCCGTGCGCTTCGGGCGAGGTGGGCGATGAGCCAGATGCGCGAGCCGGGTCCGCGGTCGCTGGAGATCGTCGCGAGGGAGCGGCGCCACGCCGCCGCCGGCATGCAGGGCTTCGCCCTCTACGCGGGGCTGGCCATGGCGCGCGGGCGCGGCTGCACGCTGATCGACGAGGACGGGCAGGAATACATCGACTTCATCGCGGGCATCTCCATCGGCTCCGTAGGCCACTGCCATCCCGACTACGTGGAGGCGCTCAAGCAGCAGGTGGAGAAGCTCACCTTCGGCAGCTTCACCACGGAGGCGCGCTCCCGCTTCCTCGAGCTGGTCGCTTCGGTGACGCCGGCCGGGCTCTCGCGCATTCAGATGTTCTCGGGCGGGGCCGAGGCGGTGGAGGCGGCCCTGCGGCTGGCCAAGGTCGCCACGGGCAAGGACGAGATCCTCGGCTTCTGGGGCGGCTTCCACGGCAAGACGGGCGGCGTGCTCGGCCTCCTGGGGAGCGACTTCAAGCATCACCTGGGTCCCTTCCTTCCCGGCCAGCATTCCGCGCCCTACGCCGACTGCTTCCGCTGCCCGCTCAAGATGACCTACCCCGAGTGTGGCATCGCCTGCGCGGAGTTCGTGCGCGATGTGATTCGCTACGAGACGGGCGGCGAGATCGCCGCCATCATCGTGGAGCCGATGCAGGGCACGGCGGGCAACATCATCCCACCTCCCGGCTTTCTCCGCGCCGTGCAGCAGGTGGCCAAGGAAGCGGGAGCGCTCCTCATCGCCGACGAGATGATCACGGGTTTCGGGCGCACCGGGCTCATGTGGGGCGCGGAGCACGACGGTGTGGTCCCCGACATCATGACGGTGGGCAAGGGCATGGGCGGCGGCTTCCCGCTCTCCGCGGTGGTCTCCACCGACGATCTGACCAACCGCAAGCCGTGGTCCAATCCCTCCGCCAGCTCGTCGTCCTACGGCGGCAATCCGCTCGCCTCCGCGGCGGGGCTGGCCGCGCTCCAGATCATCCTGAAGGAGAACCTCGTGAAGAACGCCGAGCGCGTGGGCGCGGTCATGCTCAAGCGGCTCGAGGAGCTGAAGGAGAAGTACCGGTGCGTGGGGGAGGTGCGTGGCCGCGGCCTCCTCCTCGGCCTCGAGCTGGTCAAGGATCGGCGGACCAAGGAGCCGCTCGGCAAGGACGTGACACAGGCGCTGTACAAGGAGTGCCTCCGCCGCGGGCTCGCCGCCATGACCTATTCCCCGACGGTGCGCATCAATCCGCCGCTCGTCATCCGCGAAGAGACGGCGCTCAACGGGCTCGCCATCCTCGACGAAGCCCTCGGGGCGATTGTCAGCGCGCACAAGCTCGACTAGTGCCTGCGCTCGTGCCTGCGCGCCTCGTTCTCGGCCGGTGGCCATCGCCCTCGGGGTGTCGGCCGGGGTCGCCCTAGCATGCGCCGCGGCGCTATCCTCGGGCTGGGCAACGTCGCCCTGCACGGGCACGTGCCGGGGTGGCTCGGCCGGAGCGACGTCGAGATCGTGGCCGCTGCCGATGCGCGCCCCTCGCAGCGCGCGGAGTGCCTGGCGCGGCTGCCCGGCGCACGCTGGTACGACTCGCCCGAAGCCCTGCTCGCGAGCGAGCGGCTCGATTTCGTGGACATCTGCACGCCGCCCTCCAGTCACGCCCCGTTGATCCTGCGCGCGCTCGACCGTGGCCTGCACGTGCTCTCCGAGAAGCCGCTCGTGAGCTCGCCCGATGATCTCCGTCGCGTCGCCACGGCCGCGCAGGCGGCCCGCCGGGTGCTCCACACCGTGCACAACTGGCATCACGCGCCGATCCTCTCCCTCACCGCCGAGCTGATCCGTGCCGGTGAGATCGGCCGTGTCCAGCGCGTCGCGTGGGAGACGCTCCGGCTGAAGCCCGCGGCCGCCGGCGACGGCCGCGACGGCAACTGGCGCGTGGACCCCGCGGTGGCGGGGGGCGGCGTGCTGGCCGACCACGGCTGGCACGTGTTCTACGTGGTGCCTGCGTGGATCGGGGCGCGGCCTTCGAGCGTGGTGGCGCGGCTGGAGACGCGCCGGCACACTGCCTTCGCGGTGGAGGACACCGCCTCCGTGAGCCTGCGCTTCCCCGCCGCCGCCGCGGAGTTCTTCCTAACGTGGGCGGCCGAGGAGCGGCGCAACTGGGTCGAGGTGGACGGCAGTGAGGGGCGCATCGAGCTCCACGACGACACGCTCGTGCTCAAGGGCCGGAGCGGCGAGCGGCGTTGGCCCGGCCTGCTTGCGCTGTCCGACGGCTCGCACCACCCGGACTGGTTCCACCAGGTTGCCGAGCGCTTTCTCCGCGCCATGGCGGGACACGCGGAGGGCCAGGACAACCTCGCCGAGGCTGCCCTGTGCGCCGAGATCGAGCACGAGGCCCGTGAGTCGAGTCGGCGCAACGGCGTCGAGCGGCCGATCGGTCCCGGCCTCGTCGTGAAGGCGGGCGCGTGACACTTCGCCAGCGGGTCGCGGAGGTTTCGCCTCCCGAGGCCGTGCTCGTCGTCGTGGAGGCGGGGGCGGGGCCGGATATCACCCCCGACACCATGGTCGCCGGCCTGCCCCTCGGCAAGCGCATCGCGCTCGCCGCCGTGCGCGCCGGCCTCTCGTCCGGCGACGAGCCCGGATCCGGACGCCGGCGTCTCGTTCTCGTGCCTGCGAATGTGGTTCCCCAGGTGCAGTGGCTCCGCAGCCTCAAGGACATGCCGCTCGAGTGCGAGACGCTCTGGGTCGACCCCGCCATGGTCGCCGTGGTCGAGACCGACGATCCCGAGCCCGTGCTGCTGGCGGCCGCTGGGGCGGCGAGCCCGGCGGACCTTATCTCCGCGCTCTCGGGCCGCTTCAAGACCATCGAGGCGGCCGCCACCCCCAAGGGCCGATTCGCCGTCCGCGCGGCGGCCGATCTCCGCGCCGCGGAGACCTGGCTCCTCCGCAGTCTCATCAAGGACAGCGAGGGCTTCATGTCCCGTCACGTGGAGCGGCGCATCTCCCTCGCGGTGACGCGTCGGCTCGTGTGGACCGCGCTCACGCCGAACGGCATGACCGCCGTCTCCCTCGCCGTCGGTCTCGCGGGCGCGCCGTTCTTCCTCTCCGGCGTGCCGGAGTGGCAGGTAGCGGGGGCGCTGCTGTTCCTCCTCCACTCGATCCTCGACGGCTGCGACGGCGAGATCGCTCGGCTCAAGTTCCTCGAGTCCTCCGGGGGGGCCGCCCTCGATTTCTGGGGCGACAACGCCGTGCACATGGCCGTGTTCAGCTGCATGGCTCTCGGCTGGAGCTTCGCGTCAGGCTCACCGTGGCCGCTCTTCCTGGGGGTGGTGGCGGTGGCGAGCACGCTCGTGGCCGCCTTCGCGGTGCAGCCTCACAAGGTCACCCTGCCCACCCTGCCCGCTGCGCGCTCCGCGGGAGCGCGCATGGCCGACGCGCTGGCTAATCGCGACTTCATCTACCTCATCATTGCGCTGGCCGCCTTCGGGAAGTCGGCGTGGTTCCTCGTGCTGGTGGCGCTCGGCACGCCGGCCTTCGTCCTGTTGCGCCTGTGGGCGGATCGACGGGAGGGGAGCACCTAGCGCGTGGCCGGCTTCATCGATGTGCTCCTCCGCGGCCTCGCCCTCTGCGGCCAGGCGGCGGCGATCGGCGGTGTGCTGTTTGCCCTGCTCGTGCTCCGGCCCTCCCTGCGGGAGCGACCTGAGCTCTCCCCGATCCTCGGGCGTCTCCTCGTGCTCATCGCGCTGGGCGGGCTGGCCGTCATCGCGGGACAGCTCTCCACGCTCGGAGTCCAGCAGGTCGTCCTCGCCGAGGAGAATGACTGGCCGATCCGAGAGATCCTCGCCACGGCCTACTTCGAGGCGAGCGTGTGGCGCATCCTCGCCTGCGTTGCCCTCATCGTGGGCGCCCTCCGCCTGCGTCGGCATCCGGACTCGCGGGGATGGTGGGTGGCCATGGCGCTCTTCACCATCGCCCTCGCCGCGGGGTCGGCCGCCATCAGCCACGCCACGGCGCGGCTGGAACACGGCGGCATCCTGCGCATCTTCGACCTGCTCCACCAATACGCCGCCTCGGTCTGGGTGGGCGGCCTGATGCATCTCTCCCTGGCCGCCTTCGGCCGGCCGCAGGAGCCGTGGCCCGCCACCATGCTCAAGCGCTTCTCGACCATGGCCCTCGTGTCGGTGGCCGTGCTGGTCATCGCGGGATTCGGCCTCACCTACTACTACGTGGACGGCTTCGGCGCCTTCACGGGCACGGCCTACGGAATGATGGTCGGTACCAAGATGGTGGTGCTGGGGCTCATCCTCATCCTGGGCGCCCTGAACTTCTTCGTGGTGCGCCGGCTGCCCGATGCCGACGCCGTCTCCGTGCTGCGCCTGCGACGCTTCGTGGAGGTGGAGCTGGGCCTGGGCGTCACCGTGCTCTTTGCGGCGGCCTCGCTCACCTCGCTGCCTCCTGCTGTCGACGTGGTCGCGGACCGCGCGAGCCTGGCCGAGGTCGCCCACGTCTTCACGCCGCGCCTGCCCTCGTTCACCTCATCGAGGCTCGCCGACATGCCGCTGGAGGATCGGCTCGCTCCCCGCACCGACGCCGACCGCCAGTGGAGCGAGTTCAACCATCACGTGGCGGGCGCCTTCGTGTTCCTCATGGGCGTGCTGGCCATCCTCTCCCGCACGGGCTGGGCGCCGTGGGCGCGCCAATGGCCGCTCGTCTTCTTCGCGCTCGCCGCGTTCCTCCTCGTGCGCAACGATCCCGGCTCTTGGCCGCTGGGGCCGCAAGGCTTCTGGGAGGGGATGCGCTACTCCGAGGTGGTGCAGCACCGCATCTTCGTCCTCCTCGTGCTGGGCTTCGGGACGTTCGAGTGGATGGTGCGCACGGGGCGCATCCGCTCCAAGCGCGCCGCGCTCGTCTTTCCCATCCTCTGCTCGGTGGGGGGCGCGCTCCTTCTCACGCATTCGCACGCCTCGCTCAACCTCAAGTCGGAGTACCTGATCGAGGTGACGCACGCTCCGCTGGGCGTGATCGCCATGCTCGTGGGGTGGGGCCGCTGGCTCGAGCTACGCCTGCCTCCGGGGGAGACGAAATTGCCCGGGCGCGTGTGGTCCGTTGGGCTCGCGGTGGTGGGCGTGCTCCTTCTCCTCTACCGCGAAACCTAGTCAGGCGGGCGATAACGGCCCATCTGCTTCGTTGGCGCCCTTGGCCGCCGGCTCAACGTAGAGAGACTACGCCTCGCCGGCTGCCGTCGGGCGCCGCCTCGCAGCTGGACCCTTCTCGCCCGCCTGACGGCCGCGGGGTGAAGAATCAGAGTCGGACCTTCGCGCTCTAGGGGCGAGAAGGGCGATCTGCTTCGTTGGCGCCCTTGGCCGCCGGCTCAACGTAGAGAGACTACGCCTCGCCGGCTGCCGTCGGGCGCCGCCTCGCAGCTGGACCCTTCTCGCCCGCCTGACGGCCGCGGGGTGAGGAATCAGAGTTGGACCTTCGCGCTCTGGGGCGATATGGGCTCGGCTGGTTCGTTGGCGCCCTTGGCTGCCGGGAGGAGCCCGCTAGGAGGGGCGGTGGAGGAGGAGGCCGGTGAGGTAGCGGGACTCGGGGATGGTGAGGAGGATGGGGTGGTCGGGGCTCTGGGTGAGGGTGTGGAGGTGGCGTGGGTGGATGGCGGCATCGCCGGCGGCGTCTCGGCAGATGGCCTCGAAGTGGGCGGGGGTGATGTGGTGTGAGCAGGAGAAGGTCGCGAGGACGCCGCCCGGCTCCAGGAGGCGCAGAGCGCGGATGTTGATCTCCTTGTAGCCTCGGGCCGCCGCCTCCACTGCATCTTTCCGTCGCGTGAAGGGCGGCGGATCGAGCACGATCACACCGAAGCGCTCGCCCGCGGCCTCGAGCTCTCGCAGGACGTCGAAGGCATTGCCCTCTCGGAGTTCGGCCTGGCTCGCCACGCCGTTCACCTCGAGATTGCGCCGGGCCAGAGCGAGCGCGTCCGCCGAGGAGTCGAGCAGGACGGCCTGCGTGGCGCCGGCCCGCAGCGCGTGACAGGCGAAGGCGCCGGAGTAGCAGAAGGCATCGAGGACGCGGCGGCCCGCGGCATAGCGGGCGACCAGGCGGCGGTTGACGACCTGATCGAGGTAGAGACCGGTCTTGTGTCCCGCGCCCGGCGTGACGGCGAAGCGGCAGTCTCCCTCGGCGACCACCAGCTCTGCGCCTGCCGGATCCTGGCGTGGCTCGAAGCCTTCGAGACGCGCGGCAGTGGCGTCGTCCTGCCGATGAACGCGGCCGTCGGGGAAGAGCCGGCCGAGCGCGGTTTCGATCCAACCGTGGACCTCGGACATGCCCAGCGTGAGGCATTGCACCACGCTCACCGGTCCATAGCGGTCCACCACGAGCCCGGGAAGGGCGTCGGCCTCGCTCCAGCACAGCCGGTAGGCGTCGGCGACGAGGCCCGCTGCGCGCCGGTACTTCCAAGCCGCCTCCAGACGGCGGGCGAAAAACTCCGCGTCGATCGTCTCGTCGCGACGGGTGAGGAGGCGGCAGCACAGCGAAGGGCGGGGATTGTAGAAGCCGCGGCCCACGAAGCGGCCGCCCGCGTCGACCACGTCCACGGTCTCGCCGGCTCTCGTGAAACCCTTGAGGTCGGCGATCTGCGTCCGGTAGATCCACGGATGCCCCGCGCGCAGCCGGGCCTCGGCCCCGCGCTTGAGAACGAGCCTGGCCATGGCGGGGCGACGGCTCGGCGCTCGTCTCCGGGCGCTACCGTTTGCGGAGGACCACCACCATCAGGAGCGGGTGGTGGGCGCGATCGAGCTTGAGGTGCGGCTTGAATCCGTAGAACCACTCCACGAGATCGAAGCCTCCCGCCAGCTCGACAAGGGCGCGAAGCTCCTGGGGAAACACCATGCGCGAGGCGTGGCGCTGCCGGTACACGTGGCGCTGCCCGTTCTCGTGCGCCTCCAGCTCCATGTCCTCGAAGAAGGTCTGGGTCACCGGATTCAGGTCCTTGAGCGCCTCGAAGGTGGCCCGCACCGTCGCCCGCCCGCGCGTGCGCGTCCAGGACCAGCGTCGCGCGGGATCGGTCCACGACGAGCACATGTAGCGATCGAAGATGTAGAGCCCGCCCTTCCTGACGGCGCGGGCGACGCAGCGGAGGTGGGCGAGGATCGCCTCGTTCGTGAGCAGGTGGCCCTGGGAGTCCTGCATGCAGATGGCCGCGTCCGCTGGCCTGGGCAGGGTGAAGCGCGTCATGTCGCCCACGTGGAGGCGGACGTCGAGGCCTTCCTCGGCCGCGCGCTCGCGCAGGAAGTCGATGTTCTCGGGAGAGAGGTCGAGGCCCGACATCTGGTAGCCGCGGCGCCCGAGGCGGATCAAGTGCGGGCCCGTGCCGCACGCGATGTCGATCACTGTCTTGACGGGCCGCTTGGCGAAGCGGCGGAAGCAGTAGGCGAGGAAATCCACCTCTTGCTTGCGGTTCATGTCGAAGGCGATCTCGTAGTAGCGCGGCGAGGAATAATGGGTCATTTAGCCTCAACATGGCGAAGCCATGTTGACCGTGGGCGAAGCTGGTTAGGGCTCATCGTCTCCCACGGCGACATTCGGGGCAATCGGTAGGGTCTGATTGTTTTCCACGTAGATATTCAGGCGATTGGGGGCTGATCCATCGCCGCGTGGACGCTTGGACGGTCAGGGCGCGGCTGGGCCTCATTTGCCCCACCAGGTGAGAATCGCTTCCCGGAGGATCCAGGACGCGGTGATCCCCGTGCGACCTGACGGGTCGAAGGCGTGGGCGACTTCCATCAGGTCGGTGCCCACGACACGGCAGGGCTCGAGCAGCCGCACGATCTCCACCAGTTCCGCGGCCGTGATGCCGCAGGGCTCGGGCGCGCCCGTGCCCGGCGCCTCCGAAGGATCGAGCACGTCCACGTCGATGGTGACGTACAGCGGGTGACGGACGAGCTCGGGGAGGAGGCTCCGCACCGCGTCCACCGGCCGGACGACGTAGGCGGGAAAGAGATGGGGCGAATTGCGCCGATACTCCTCCCGGGCGCCTGTCCGCATCCCGACCTGGTAGACGCGCTCGGGGGCGACCACGTCCATCACGCGGGCCATGGCCGAGGCGTAGTTGTAGCGTTCGCCGAGGAACTCCTCCCGCAGATCGGGATGGGCGTCGAGCTGGAGGATGCGCAGATCGGGGACGGCGGGAGCGAGCACCTCCACCACGGGGAGCGTCGCAGTGTGATCGCCCCCCAGCATGATGGGGAAGAGACCGGGCCGCCAGAAGGCGCGAATCTCTTCCCGGGCGCGCGCGAGCTGCTCGCGCGGCGTGCCCGTGCCCAGCTCGCAGTCGCCGAGATCGGCGATGCCCAGGTCCTCGAGGTCGCGGTCGAGGGCGGGGGAGTACGTCTCGATCGAGTCCGAGGCGATCCGGAGCTCGCGCGGGCCGTGATCCGCCCCGCGCCGGAGGTTGACGGTGCCCTCGAAAGGAATACCGAAGAGGACGAGGCGGGCCTCCGGATAGGGTGGGCGGCAGGCGATGAAGCGCGGGTCGGCGGGCTTCACGGGCTCACTCGTCTCGGCCGCGGGGGCCGGCGCCCCGCGCGCCCGTCCGGCGCGAGGCTAGACGACGTCGTCGTCGGAGAGCAGGGTGACGGCGGCCAGCGCGCAGCCCGTCCGCTCCACGCGGTGCTCGACGGCGCACACCTGCATGTCGCGGATCTTCCAGCCGCGTACCTTGAAGGATTCCTGGAGCATGTGCACGATGGCCCGCTCCGCCTCTTCGCGGGTCGCCTTGTCGTGGAACTCCATGATGACGCCGTTCTTCGTGGGGTCGTCGGGACGAGCCCAGCCCACGGCGGCTGCCACCACCTCGCCGGGCACCTCGCTCGTCATGGCCGCGAAGGCGGTGGGCACGATGGCCCCGGGACGTAGGCCGGGCAGGTCGACGACCTCGGTGTCGGGCGGAAGGATGGACGAGACCTTCACGAGGTTGATGTTGCCGATGCCGGCGGCCAGCAAGGCGTTGTCGAAGGCGTTGAGCGCGGTCGCACCTTCGGCGCTTCCGGACGTCGTCGCTGCCTTGGTCACCGGTTTCCATCCCATCGTTCGCTCGGCCCTCCCTCGTATAGTGCAGAACGCGACTCGAAAAAAACTCTGTTTATGTTAGCGGCTCGGAGTGGGAACGCAAGAGAAAAGTGCCCTTCCGGCGCGGTTCGGCGGCCTCGCGGCCCTCGCGCGACCGCTCCACGAGCGGCTCCGAGAGCCGTCGGCGCCGCCGCGGGTGCCGCTGAAAATCGCCTTCCCGGCCATTTTTTCCTTGCAATGGCAAAAACATGGCCCTACATTCAAAAAACCGCCGGAAAAATTTCGCGCGAGGGAAAGACGAACGGAGAGGAGGGAGAGAGTGCAAGCACTGGGGCGACACCTGCTGCTCGAGCTGTTCGATTGCGACGCGGAAGCGCTCAACAGCCTTGAGACTGTGAAGACGTCGATGGTCGAGGCGGCCAAGCGCGCGCAAGCGACCATCGTGGACGTGGTGTTTCACGAGTTCAACCCGTTCGGCATCAGCGGCGTCGTCGTCATTGCCGAGTCGCACCTCGCCATCCACACCTGGCCGGAGTACCGCTACGCCGCCGTCGACGTGTTCTCCTGCGGGGACGTGCTCCAGCCCCAGACGGCGGCCGACTATCTCGTCGAACAGCTCGGAGCCTCCCGGGCCTCCGTGGTCGAGCTCCAGCGCGGCATCTTCCTCCACTCCGCTCCCATGCCCCACAAGCCGGTCGGCGCCCGCATCCCGGACCGCCAGGTCACCATCGGGGGATGAGCGGTCCTCCGCAGTACAAGTGGTTCTTCGAGACGACCACGCCGGTCGAAGGCCACATGCACGCCATCGCCCGCACCATCAGCACGCGGCAGACCAAGTTCCAGTTCATGGAGATCTTGGAGACGCACTCCTACGGCAAGGTACTCGTGCTGGACGGGCGGATCCAGTCGAGCCAGCACGACGAGTTCATCTATCACGAGATCCTCGTCCAGCCCGGCCTCCTCGCGCACCCCCGGCCCCAGCGGGCCATGGTCATCGGGGGCGGGGAGGGCGCCACCGTCCGCGAGATCCTGCGCCATCCCACCATCACCGACTGCCTCATGGTGGACATCGACGGCGAGGTGGTCGAGGAGTGCAAGAAGCACCTGCCCGAGATGCACCAGGGTGCCTTCGAGGACAAGCGGACTCGCGTGCTTCACGAGGACGCCCGCGCCTACCTGGAGAAGACCAAGGAGCGCTTCGACCTCATCGTGGTCGACCTGCCGGAGCCGCTCGAGGAAGGCCCCGCCTGTCTCCTCTTCACCACGGAGTTCTACACGCTGATCCGTGACCGGCTCACCGAGCAGGGGGTCATGACCATGCAGGCGGGCATGACCAAGATCAACGAGCTGTTCTTCTTCGGCGCGGTCAACCGGACGCTGCGCGAGGTCTTCCCCGTCGTGGCGCCCTACCAGGGCTTCATCTCCTGCTTCGGCACGCCCTGGGGTTTCATCCTCGCCTCCAAGGGCACCGATCCACGCCAGCAGACGGCGGCCCAGATCGACGCCCTCATCGCGGCCCGGATGAACCCGGACAGCCTCGGCTACTGGAACGGCGCCGCTCACCTGCACTCGTTCAACCTGCCCAAGTTCCTCAGCACCTCGCTCGCCAAGAACGACCGCGTCATCACGGACAAGCACCCCCTCATCGTCTCCTGAGCCGCGGGTTGGCTCCGCGCCGCGCCTCCACGCTGGTCCTCGCCTCCGGTTCGCCCCGTCGCCGCGAGCTCCTCGCCCGCCTCGGGGCGCCGTTCACAGTGCGGGCGAGTCACGTCCCGGAGATCCATCCGCCGGGAGCGCCCGAGGCCGCGGTGGCCGCCGTCGCCCTCGACAAGGCCCGCGCGGTGGCGCGCGGGTGGACGGCGGGATCGGCCGTGATCTTGGGCGCCGACACCGAGGTCGTGCTCGACGGCCGCTATCTTGGCAAGCCCATCGACAGCGCGGACGCCGCGCGCATGTTGCGGGAGCTCAGTGGCCGGACCCACCAGGTGGTCACGGGCGTGGCGCTCGTGGAGGCGCCGCCGTCCGGACGCGAGGAGACGGCGTCGGTGACCACGCGCGTGACCATGACCGCGGCCAGCGAGGAGGAGATCGTCGCCTACGTGGCCACGGGCGAGCCGCTCGACAAGGCCGGGGCCTACGCCGTCCAGGGAGAAGGACGGCGGCTGGTGGCGCGGGTCGACGGCTGCCTCACGAACGTGATCGGGCTGCCCGTGGACACCACCCGACGGCTGCTCGAGCGGTGGGGCGTGCTCTAGCGCGCGGCGGGCGCCTCGAGCGCCCGCTGCAGGGGCGCATCGAGGAGCAGCGAGGACCAGCTGAACCACGGCAGCTTGACGACGGCGGGGAAGGCCGCCCGGGCGCGCGCCTGGTTGATGCTGGCCTTGAGGACCTCGTCGCTGACCTGGCCGCGCGGGAGGAAGCTCTGGCGCACGCCGTCGAGCCGCGCCCGGAAGTCCACCTGCGGGCCCGTGACGGGCTCCGGCAGCACGGACATCAGCGCCCCGGGCGAGGCCTCGGTGACGCGGGTCACCCCGCGGAGGAGGGCCCGCACGAGGGCGGTGAGCTCGCGCTCGTCGGGCCTGGTACCCGCGCGGACGAACAGGGCTGCGTAGACCGTCTCCGCGCCGAGCCAGCGGGCAGCGTCCGATCGCTTACGGAGGTCCACGAGGAGGAAGCCCGTCTGATCCTCGACCATGCGGGTGATCTGCGGATCGCCCATGACGCCCGCCGCCACCTCGCCACGCCCGAGCGCCCCCTCGAGCGCGCGATTGCTGAAGCTCCGCAGCGGCACCTGATGGATCTTGACGCCCGCGTGGAGGAGGACGGCGTTGAGCATCACGTGCTCGGGCGTGCCCGCGCCCGGCAGGCCCACGGGCTGGCCGCGCAGCTCCGCCGGAGCATGGATGGTGTCCTTGTGGTTCGGCGAGACGAGGATGGCCACCGGCGCCGCCGCGGTGAGGCCGAAGAGGAGCGGAGGCGGCACGCCGGCCACGTGACCCTGGCGATAGGCCGCGTCCAGGGAGGTGGCCGCGAGATCGGCTTGCCCTCGCGCGAGGGCCCGCGCGGCATCACCCTCCGTCCGCTCGATCTTCAGGACCACGTCGAGGTTTTCCTGGGCGAAGTACCCCTCGGCGCGTGCGACCTGGAGCGGCAGATACTCGGGCGAGGTGGGGGGCCCCGCCACCGCGATGGTGATGGCCGCCAGCAGTCCCACGCCGAGTCCCGTCACGGAGCCTCCGAAATCCCGGTGATGCGTCGATGAAGCGGCGGTTGCTCCGGCTCTACTCCGCCCTGCACGCGCGCTATGGCCCGCAGGGCTGGTGGCCGGCACGGAACGCCTTCGAGGTCGCCGTGGGCGCCGTGCTCACCCAGCATACCGTCTGGCCCGGCGCCGCACGGGCCATCGCCAATCTCGACGCGGCCCGCCGCCTCGAGGCGCGGCGCCTGGCCGCGCTGTCGCCGGCGGCGCTCGGCCGGCTCATCCGTCCCGCTGGCACTTGGCGGCTCAAGGCGAGGAACCTGCTCGCCCTCGCGAGGTTTCTCCTGGAGCGGGCGGGCGGCCGACCGGAGAGGCTGCGCAGGGCGCCGCTCGAGCCGCTGCGCCGCGACCTCCTCGCCGTACCCGGGATCGGCCCCGAGACGGCCGACGCCATCCTGCTCTACGGGGTCGGGCGACCCGTCTTCGTGGCCGATGCCTACACACGGCGGGTGCTGTCGCGGCACCGGATCGTGCCCCGCCACGGCGACTACGAGGCGCTCCGTCGCTTCCTGGAAGAGCACCTGCCCGGCGACCCCGCTCTCTTCAACGAGCTCCACGCTCTTCTGGTCGCCTTGGCCTCGGCGCATTGTCGCTCGCGGCCGCGCTGTGAGGGCTGCCCTCTTGCCTTCGATCTCAGGGGCCGGCGACCTCGCGTATGAGCCGGGCGAGCCGCTCGGCCGCTTCGGGCGTGGCCAGCGTACGTGCCCGCGTGCCCATGGCGGCGAGCTCCACGCGATCCGCCAGGAGGCGCGTGAGGACGTCTACGAGGCGCTCAGGCGAGAGTTCGGCCTGGGGAAGGACGACGGCGGCACCCGCGGCCTCCACGAGCCTGGCGTTGGCTGTCTGCTCGTCGCCGCCCGCCCCCGGCAGGGGCACGAAGACGGCCGGGAGCCCGAGATTGCAGCACTCGTTTACCGTGCCCGCTCCGCTCCGGCCCACGAGGAGGGCGGCCGCCGCGTAGACGTCGCGCAGCTCGGCGCCAACGTAGGGCCGCACGGCGTAGCGCGCGCCCAGCCGGGGCGGCAGCGCACGGGCCCGTTCCTGGAGCCAGCGGTGATCGCCCGTCTCGGCGTTGTCTCCGCACTGGTGGAGGATCTGGCAGAGCTCGAGGAGCCGCGGCAGGGCCTCCGCCGCCGCGCGATTGACTCGATGCGAGCCCTGGGCGCCGCCCGTCAGGTAGACGAGCGGGAGGGTCGCGTCGAAGCCGAAGGCGGCGAGGGCGGCCTCTCGGTGTCCGCCTAGGAGGCCGGGGCGGACGGGGTTGCCCGTGATCACGAGGCGATCCGCGGGGAGCCCGCCTCCCGAGCCCGGAAAGGACAGGGCGACCCGGGTGGCGAAGCGGCCAGCGATGCGGTTGGCGAGGCCAAGTACCGCCGTCTGCTCGTGGACCACGAGCGGGATGCCGAGGGCGCGAGCGGCCAGGGCGGGCGGGACGCTGGCGAAGCCTCCCGTGCTGAAGAGCACGGCCGGCCTGAGCCGTCGCAGGAGCGACCAGGACTGCACGAGTCCCGCGGGCACGTTCACGACGAGGTCGCTCACGTTGCGGCGGTCCCAGTAGCGCCGGAGCTTGCCCGTCCTGATGGGATGGAAGGGCAGGCCCGCCTCGGGAGCCCGCCGCGACTCGATGCCGTCTCGGCTGCCGATCCAGTGGATGTCGGCGCCGCCCCGGCTGAGCGCCTCCGCCACCGCCAGTCCCGCGCTCGTGTGTCCGCCGGTGCCGCCGCCGGCGATGACGACCCGCACCGCTCTCAGCGCTGCTCGAGGGCGAGGTCGATCAGCCGCGAGATGAGCTCGGTGTAGGAGACGCCGGAGGCTTCCCAGAGCTTGGGATAGGCGCTGGTCGCGGTGAAGCCGGGCAGCGTGTTGATCTCGTTGACGAGCACGCGGCTCTCCCCCTCGATGAAGAAGTCCACGCGCGCGAGCCCCGCGCAGTCCACGGCGCGGAAGGCCTCCACCGCGAGCTCACGCACACGGCGGGTGACCTCGGAAGACAAGGGCGCGGGCACTTTGAAGGTGGTGTGGCCCTCGCCGTACTTGGTCTCGTAGTCGTACCACTCGCCGGCGTAGCAGACCTCGCCGGGCACGGAGGCCTGGGGGTAGTCGTTGCCGAGTACGGCCACCTCGACCTCGCGCCCCTGCACAGCGCGCTCGACGAGAATGCGGCGGTCGTGCCGCGCGGCCAAGGCGAGGGCGGCGGGAAGGTCCTCGGCCGCCTTGACCTTGCTGATGCCCACGCTCGAGCCGAGATTGGCGGGCTTGACGAAGCAGGGGAAGCCGAGGGCCTCGCCCACGGCGCGCTCCACCGCAGCGGGCTGGCGCCGCCACTCGTGCCGTTTCACGAGCACGTAGTCCACGATGGGCAGCCCGTGCGCGCGGAACATGTCCTTCATGGCCGCCTTGTCCATACCCACGGCGGAGGCGAGCACGCCGGCCCCGACGTAGGGCACGCCGGCCAGCTCGAGCAGCCCCTGGATGGTGCCGTCCTCGCCGCGGGGCCCGTGGAGCATGATCAGCACCACGTCGAGCCGGTCACGCAGCCCGGGAGGCAGGCTCTCCGAGGTCTCCATGCGCTGGAGCGCCGTGACGTTCGTGGTATCGCTCGCCCGCACGGCCAGCGCCTGCTTCACCGATGCTTCGGCGCCGCCCTCGCCGAGGGCAGCGCGCGCCGCCTGATCGGCCAGCGCCCGCATGGGATCGCCGCCCACCAGCCAGCGCCCCTCGCGGGTGATGCCGATGGGCACGGGGTCGAAGCGCTCGCGGTCGATGGCGGCGAGAACGGAGGCGGCGCTGGCCAGGGACACCTCGTGCTCGCCCGACTCGCCGCCGAAGATCACACCGACGCGGAGCTTCTTCGCCATGCTCTCTTACTCTAAACCGGCGCCCCGCCGAGCGTGTAGTCCTTGTTGCCAGGCCTCACCGCGTGCCCTGCTCCACCCGCCACCGCCGCCACGCGGCGAGGCGGGCGGCCAGCTCCTTCTCGAGTCCGCGGTCCACGGGGCGGTAGTAGATCCGGCCACGCAGGGCCTCGGGCAGGTGCTCCTGGGCGACGCGGGCGCCCGTGGCGTCATGGGCGTACTGATAGCCCTTGCCGTAGCCCATGTTGGCCATGAGGCCGGTCGGCGCGTTGCGGAGATGGAGAGGCACCGGCTCCGCCGGCTTGTCCTGGATGTCCTGCCGCACCTGGTTCCACGCCGTGTACACCGCGTTCGACTTCGGGGCGAGGGCGAGGTAGCAGGTCGCCTGAGCGAGGGCCAGCTCGCCTTCGGGCGAGCCCAGGAAGTGATACGACTCTTTGGCGTCGAGGGCGAGGCGGAGCGCCTGGGGATCGGCGTTGCCGATGTCCTCGGAGGCGAAGCGCACGAGCCGGCGCGCCACGTAGAGGGGGTCCTCCCCGGCTTCCAGCATGCGGCCGAGCCAGTAGAGGGCGCCGTCGGGATCGGAGTCGCGCAGCGACTTGTGGAGCGCGGAGATGAGGTTGTAGTGCTCCTCGCCCGACTTGTCGTACAGGAGCGCCTTCTTCTGCACCGCCTCGCGGATGGCCGTCTCGGTGATGGCGCCGCCGTGGAGAGTCACCGCGAGCTCGAGGATGTTGAGGGCCCCCCGCGCGTCCCCGTCCGAGAGCCGCGCGATGAGACGGAGGGCGTCCGGCTCCGCGGTGGCCCCGGAGGCGCCCAGGCCGCGCTCCGCGTCGTGGAGTGCACGCTCGAGGATGCTCACCACGTCGTCCTCGGAGAGCGGCTGGAGCGAGTAGACACGGCAGCGCGAGAGGAGCGCCGCGTTCACCTCGAAGGACGGATTCTCGGTGGTGGCGCCGATCAGGATCAGCGTCCCCTTCTCGACGTGAGGGAGAAAGGCGTCCTGCTGGCTCTTGTTGAAGCGATGGATCTCGTCCACGAAGAGGATCGTTCGGCGGCTGCCGCGTGCGCGGTCGACCTCGGCCTCCGAGACGACCTGGCGGATCTCCTTGACCCCCGCCATCACCGCCGAGAACGGCATGAAGCGGGCGCCCGCGACCTGGGCCATGAGCGAGGCGAGCGTGGTCTTGCCCGTGCCGGGCGGGCCCCACAGGATCATGGAGTGGAGCCGCCCGTCCTCGAGGGACCGGCGCAACACCTTGCCGGGCCCGATCAGATGCTGCTGGCCCACCACCTCGTCGAGACTGCGGGGGCGCATCCGGTCGGCGAGGGGAGCGGGAGGCGCCGGCGCGGAGGAAACGGGAGGATCGAACAGGTCCACGGAGTGAAGTATACGCTGCGGAAGAGACTGCTTACCCCCTCACCCTGCCCTCTCCCCGGAGAGGAGAGGGTGTGTGGTCAGGCGAGGGCGACGGGGAGATCGAGGAGCGAGTCGATGCTCGCGGTGACCACCACGCCGCGGCGCCCGAGCTCGGCCGCGTCCGCCCGATAGGCGATGAAAGGAATGCCGCCGGCCTGCGCGGCCACGCCATCGACCCAGGCATCGCCCACCATCACGATGTGTTCGGCCCCGGGCCAGCGCTCGCGGACGACGCGGAGGCCATCGGGATCGGGCTTGAGCGCGGTGACGTCGTCGCGGGTGACCACGAGATCGAGATGGCGGAGGAGATCGAAACGGGCGAGGACGAAGTCGGTAACCACCCGGTCGTTGTTCGTCCAGATCGCGGCGGCGAAGCCGAGCTGACGCAGCGCCTCGAGCGCTTCGGCGGCGTGGGGCTCGAGCACCGCCTGCTCCATGGCACGCCGCTCGTGCGCCTGGGGGATGGCGAGGATCTCGGCCTCGAGGTGCGGGGCATGTGCCCGCACGTGGCCGAAGATCTCCGCGCCCGACCACCGCAGCTCGCGCACGGGCAAGGCAATGCCGCGCTCCCGCACGAACACCTCCATCTCGCGGCCTACGGCTTTCAGATCGAGAGGAGAGCTGACGAGGGTGTGGTCGAGGTCGAAGACGCAGACGGGCGGATGCGGCGTCACAGCCTCAGGAGCGATGAGCGGGCCCTGGTTCCACGTCCAGCAGGAGGTCGCGCAGGAGCTCGATGCCGCCGCGATCGAGGGTGCGGTCGGCCACGATTAGCTCGACGTCGCTGGGCAGGCTGGGCCGGATGCGCTCCGCCGCCTGCTCGGAGCACATCACGGTACGCGTGCGCTCCAGCATGCGATCGAGCGACCATGGATCGTCCGTGGACGCGAGCACCAGCGTGACGTGGAGGAGGCCCGCGGACTGCACGGAGCGGAGGAGGTTCTGACCCCCCGTGGCGGTGGTGCAGACGAGGCCGACCGTGGAACCTTCCGGCAATTCCGTGAGGCGCAGGAGCGTCTTGATGCTGGCCTCGGCGAGGAGCGCGACCACGGGGGGGCCGTCCACGGGCATGCGGCGCTTCACCTCGTGAATGTGGAAGAACGTGGTGATGACGACGCGATAGCTCTTGAGAAAGCCGGGATCGCGCCCGGCCTTGGCCTCGAATTCCTCCACCAGCATGCGATCCACGTGGAGCGGTAGCTCCGCCTCGAGCTCGTCGCGGTAGCGCACCAGCTCGGCATCGTTGCATTCGACGAGCACGGCTCGCTGCCGAGCCGCCTTGGCCACCTGTCCGGTGGGACCGCTCGAGGCAAGCGTGGCCACGAACTCGTCCTGGGTGAAGCCCAAGCGGCGCGCCCGGGTAAGGCTCTCGCTGACCAGGCGGGCCAGGCTATGGGCGGCCCGACCCTCGCGCGTGGGCCGGTCGGCCACGAAGGTGCCACGGCCCTGCTGCCCTTCGACGTAGCCGTCCCGCTCGAGATTGGCGAGGGCGCGGGTGACGGTGTTGGGATTGATGCGGAGGAAGCCCGCGAGCTGGCGCACGGTCGGGAGCTGCATGCCGGGCTTCAGCGCCCCCGTCGAGATCAAGTGCCGGATCTGAGTCATGAGCTGCACGTGCACGGGCACAGCGCTCTTCCGGTTCACCCGGAGCCCCGACGGGGGCGCTATACGGCAGCACTCGCGCGCCATGGGGCTAGGCAGTCGCTCGTCGCGGACCGGTGGTGCTCTTGGGGGCCTGGCCTGCCAGCGCCCTGCCCAGCCTGATCAGCGCCAGTCCCAGGGTCACCCGCAGGGGCTCCGGCACTATCCGCGCCTTGTCCATGAGCCGGCCTTGGGCTGCCATGGCCCGGGCCTCGCACAGCCTGTCCTTCGCGATCTGCTCTGCCAGGTAGTAGTTCAACACGTCTCCTCCTTCCCGGGTCCTCGACCCGTTTCGCTGCGTCGCGTAATAGTGTACGCATACATTGATACACTATGAACGGAGGAATTGCAAGGAACGGCGGAAGATCTGTAAATACCTGAAAAGTCTAAATAAGCCAGTGGAGCAGAGCGGTAGCGAGGGAGAGGAAGATCGTAACGCCGAGCACGTCCTGGAAGGCGGTCTCGAAGGGACCTGCCGTCAGCGCGGGGTCGAAGCCCATCCGCTTCGAGAGCATCGGGATGCCCGTGCCGGCGCAGCCCGAGAGGTTGACCGAGACGAACATCGAGATGGCAACCACGAGACCGAAGGTGACCGAATGCCACATGAGGCCGATCAGGCCCACCACAACCGCGCACACGGCACCGAGGATCGCCGAGGTCTGGATCTGCCTCCACAGCGGCTCCCACCAGCGGCTCAGCTGGACCTGACCGGTAGCGAGACCGCGCACCACCATGGTCACGGACTGGAGGCCCGTGTTCCCGGAGATGGCCTGAATCACGGGCATGAAAGACGCGAGCAGGATCACCTTGCCCAGGGTGCGGTCGAAGTAGTGGATCACGACCCCGGCGAGCATCTCGATGAGGAGAGTGAGCAGCACCCAGGGTAGGCGGAGCATCGCGACCTGGCCCGGCGAGCGCCGCTCCAGCTCGGCGGCGTCCGAGCCGGCCATGCGAAAGATGTCCTCGGAGGCCTCCTCCTCGACGACGTCGATGACGTCGTCCACGGTGATGGTGCCGATGAGCCGGTTCTGATCGTCCACCACGGGCACGGTGACGAGATCGTACTTCGCGACCACGCGCGCCACCTCTTCCCGGTCCATGGTGGCGTTGACGCTCACAACATCCTCGTCCTCGAGGATGGCGAGAATGAGGCTGCGCGGGTCGGAGAGGAGGAGGCGCCGGAGCGGCACGCGGCCGATCAGGTGCTGATGGTCGTCGACGGCGTAGACGCCGAAGGGGCGCTCCTCGGTGACGGTCTTGCGGATGTGCTGCACCGCCTCCTCGACCGTGGAGGTCTCGCGCACCGCGACCAAGTCCGGCGACATGAGGCGGCCCGCGGAGTCCTCCGGATACTCGAGGATCTCCTGGATCTCCTCGGAGCGCTCCTCCTCCATGAGGTCGAGGATCTTCTCGGCGTGCTCGGTGGACAGCTCGTCCACGACGTCGGCGGCGTGCTCGGCGGGCATGCGATCGAGGATCTGCGAGACCTCCACGTCGTCCAGCGATCGCACGAGGCCGAGGAGGGTGGCGTCGTCGAGCTCGGAGAGGACGTCGCCCGCCTGCTCCGGGTGCAGGGTGCGAAAGATGGCGGCGCGATCGGAGGCGGGCAGATGCTGGAGCACCTGTGCCAGGTCCGCTGCATGCGCCTCGACGATGGCCTGCCTCGCGCGGGGATCATCGCGGTTCTGCAGCAGCTCTTCCGCTGAGCGGAGCAGGCGCTCGTTCGCATCCATGGGATCTCCAGAGCCGATTGTACAGGGCGGGCTCGGTGACCGCGATGGCAATTCCTCCTATACGGTGGGCACTTGTGCCACTCGCGGCGACCCAGGGCCGCCCACGCGTCTTGAGGGGATCTTGAATGCTCCCTTCCCATTCTTGAGAGAAGGCCGGCCTCCGCGATCTCTTCTCGCGCGACGTAGCCCTGGTGCGCACGCTCGGCGTGCGGCCGGTGGTGGTGCATGGCGGGGGCCCGCAGATCGATCGTCTGATGAAGCGCCTGGGCAAGTCTCCGCACTTCATCGGTGGCCTGCGCGTTACCGACGACGAGACGATGTCCATCGTCGAGATGGTCCTGGCCGGGAGTATCAAGGGCGGGGTCAAGGGCGCCTACATCGTGGATGGCCGGCCGCCGAACGCGCTGCTCCTGAAGCTCTTCACCCCCACACCGGGCTCGGCACGGAGGTCGTGCTCTAGCGTCGATCCGAGCCCGTCCCGCCTCGCCGCGAGGTCGCAAAGGCTTCGTGGCCAGTCGTCGTCCCGGGCGCCCTGACGTGAGAGGGCCTCACCCTCACCGGTTCGCCACGTTCGGTCACCTGTCGTGGTGCCCGTCTGCAATCAACTGATTGCCGAACACCGAGGGTATGATCGTGGCGAGACATCGGCCGCCGAGGATGTGCTCGCGATGCTCGCGACCACCTCTCGGGGCCTCGTCCCCTGAGAAAGGACGCCTTGATGCCTGACATGCCGTCCGATTCCCGGCCCGCGTCGCCCGAGGAAACACCGGTCTCCCATCAGGGGCCGGTGATCCTCGTGATCGAGGACGAGCCGGAGATCCGGCGTTTTCTTCGAGCCTCGCTCCTCGGTCAGGGGTACCGCCTCGTCGAAGCGACGACCGGTCAGGAAGGTCTTCAGGCTGCCGAGACCCGTCAACCCGATCTGGTCATCCTTGATCTGGGTTTGCCCGACATGGACGGCCTCGAGATCATCCGGCGGCTGCGGTCGTGGAGCAGCGTGCCGCTGGTGGTGGTCTCCGCGCGGGAGCAGGAGACCACCAAGGTGGCCGCTCTCGACGCCGGCGCGGACGACTACCTCAGCAAGCCTTTCGGTGTCGGCGAGCTCTTCGCCCGCATCCGGGCCACCCTCCGTCGCGCCGAGCGGCCCGAAGGAGCCCAGAACAAGTCTCTCTTCGAGAGCGGGGAGCTCCAGATCGATTTCGGCCAGCGGCGGGTCCTGGTCAGGGGGAAGGAGGTGCACCTCACGCCCATCGAGTATCGATTGCTCACGACGCTGGCGCGCCACGCGGGCAAGCTCTTGACGCGCAAGCAGCTCCTGACCGAGGTGTGGGGACGTGCCTACGCGGAGCAGACGCACTACCTGCACGTTCACATGGCGCAGCTGCGGCGGAAGATCGAGGCCGATCCCGCGCGGCCACGGTATCTCCTGACGGAGCCGAGCGTCGGGTACCGACTGGTCGCCGAGGAGAGCTGAGCGCGGATCGGATCTCTACCCGGACTCCCGACGAGAGAGCTCCAGGGCCAGCATGGAGCCCGCGATGGCCAGCGTTCGGCCCTCGTCCACGCCGAAGCCGGCCGGATCACCTTCCCAGAGATCGACCGAGACGTCCCCGCGGGCGGTCCGGAAGCTGAGGCGTCCTCCTCCTTCGGGAAGGCGCAGGCCGCTGGCGCCGAACTGAAGCCGCTTCTCTTCCAGGGGGAAGAGGGTGTCGGCAGCGAGCGCGACCGTGGGCGTCGACAGTGGCGTGGTGTCGGATGGCGTTGCGGCCACGATGTGCCCTTTGCTGTCCCGCAGCACGATGGCGCCGAGCTTGAAACGTCGAGCCAGCTCGCGCAGGATGCCGGCCAGGGGCTTGCCTCCCCTGAGCTGATCCACAAGGTTCTTCAGAATGCTCAGCTCCTCGTCCGCGCGGGCGGCCGCGTCCGCCATGCGCTCCCGCCGCCGCCCGAAGGCCGCCGCGATGAGTCCGCAGATGGCGAGGGCGAGGAAGGCGACCACGTCATCCGGCTTGGTGATGGCCAGCGTCAGGTACGGCTCCGTGAGGAAGAAGTTGAGGCTCATGGCCGACACCACCGCCGTCAGCAGCGCGGCGGACCGGCCGCCGACCTCGGCGATCACGATGGTGAAGGCGAGGAAGGTGAAGGCGAGGTTGGACGCCGAGGTGACCGTGCGGAGCGGGACGAGCAGGACCCCGAGAATCAGCGCGCCAAAACCGCCGATCGCCATCCATGCCAGGTTGTCATTCCGTCCGCTCATGCCACTCCTCCTCCCCCACGCGACGGCGCGGGTCGGGACAGCTCGAAACAGGATGCGAGCCCGGGCCGGAACTGAGGGCTCCGAGCCTACTACATCCTGTCGCGTGGTTCCCGGCGACGAGCATCCCTACTGATCGCTCTTCTTCACGAATTGATGCCCGTTGAGGCACACGCGCCACTGCTGACGGAGACGGCGGGACGCCGCGCCGCAGCACCCGCAAGGAACGGCAGATTCGAACCCCAGAGACTTGCCCAGCTCCGTGACTTTCGGATCTCTTTCTGCTGGCTTCCGGCCCATGGTGCACTCTCCTTCGCCCGCTTGAATCGACACGCTCCATCCCTCTCCTCATCGAAGCGGGCTCGCTCTCATCTTGTAGCGCGGCTCGCATCAAGAAGTCGTCAAGCCGACGCTCGAACGCGTCAAGAAACTGTCAAGACGAGCGTGGAGTCGCGTAGGTGCTTGACGCTGAGTGGCCCCCCGTGGCTATCTGGTTCGGGTCGTCCCGAGAGAGGAGGTTATGATGGCTTCGCACTCCAAGACGAGAACCGCCATTCGGAGGATTCGCCGCCTGGCGCGCCGGCGTCACGAGGCCGAGCTGCGGAAGGCTCGGAGCACGAAGAGTGGCCAGTCCTAGCCTGAATTATTCACGAACACGCGGAGCGCGAGGCGGGTCGGGGCCCGTCGGCGGGGGCGGGGGAGCGCTCCAGCTGGATCACCCACTCGCCTGAATCGCCGCCCGGCGGGCGGCGCACAGGCTTCGGGGGTCCCACTCCGCCGGAGCGCTCCCACGCCCCCGGCCACCCGCCCCGATCTCACGTGCGGCACTCGTGAATAATCCGGGCTAGTCGAGCGCCTCGGAAGTCCGCTTGGTCATGGCCACGTCGGCGCCGATGTGCGCCGGTGCTCGCCTGACGAGCCGCAGCACCACGGGAAGCACCACCAGCGCCGCGACGAGACTCGAGGCCATGCCCAGGGTGAGGAGCAGGCCGAGGGTGAAGATGCCACGATGCGTGGCGACCATCAGGCTGCCGAAGCCGACCATCGTCTGGATGCCGCTGAGCGCCACGCCCATGACGGTGCTGCGCGCCACGAGCGGGCCTCCATGAGCGTGCCCCTCGAGATAGCGGAGCACGACGTTCAGGCCGAACTCCGCCGAGGTGCCGATGATGAGGGGCAGGCCCCAGATGTTCGCCAGGTTGAACGGCACGCCGAGGGCCCGCATGAGGCCGAGGGTCCACAGCAGACCGAGCGCGAGGGGGAGCATGGTCAACAAGGTTTCCCGGATCCGCTGGAGCATCAGTAGGCTCAGCGCTCCCACCAGGATGAAGGCGTACACCGCGCCTTGCCGGTACGCGCGCTCCATGAGGCGGGTGGCCTCGTACGTGATGACCGGAGGTCCCGTGACGTCGGGATCCACGGATCGCAGCTCCTCGACGAACTGCGTCGCTCCCTGCCGCTCCCAGATGTCGACCTTGGGATGGATCTCGAGGAGCAGATGACCTCTGTTGCCCACGAACTTGCGCCGGAGATCCTCGGGGATGTCGGCGAGGGTGATGGGGGTGGGATTCAGGTTCGACTGGAGGCGGTAGAACTTGCTCACGAAGTCGCGATAGAGCTGCGCCTGCAGGTAGTCGATGGCCGCCTGCACGGAATCCCGGTTCGCTGAGTCGAGAAGACCCAGCAGAGCCGTCACCTTCTGGCGGACCAGGCGGACCTCGGCGGGGAGCGAGTCCCCGGCCTCGACGGCGGCGATGTCGAAGCGCCGCTTGATGTCGATGAGGGCCTTCTGGAGCCTTCCCACGTCCACGGGATCCGGTCGGCCGATGCGCACGCCGGCGATGGCGGGAGCGAAGGTCTTCACGATGGCGACCTTCTCCTTCTGATCATCGGGGATGACGCGGAGTACCGAGTCGACGTCGGCCACCGAAGGCAGGCGCTCGAAGGCTTCCTGTTTGCGGCGTAGCTCGTCGAGGGACACCGCGGAGGAGAGGCCGTTGAACCCGGAGCGGCCCGTGGCGGCGAGCACGCGCTTCTGCCAGGTCACTGATTCCGTGCCTCGCGCTTGCAGGTTGAGCAGGTTGTAGTCGAAGCCGACGAAGGGGGCGGCGCCGAGGGAGAGCGCGGTGACGATCAGCGCCACCGTGAGAACCGTCCTCGGGTACCCCGCGATCTTGTCGAGCAGCGGGACGCGAATGCGCGCGAGCTGATGGGCCGCCGGCGTGTGGTCGCGGGGACGCGCCCCGCGACGCCGGTCGAGCACGACCAGGCACGCGGGCAGGAGCGTCATCATGCCGAGCCAGGCGAGGAGGATGGAGATCCCGGCCACGAAGCCGAGCTCCTGGATGCCCCGAAAGCTCGTCAGCATGAGCACGAAGAAGGTCCCCGCCGCGGCGAGGGCGGCGAGAAGGGTGCCGGGACCGCTCCGGGCCGCCGTCCGCTCGATGGCGTCCCTCAGGTTGCGGCCGAGCACGATCTCCTCCTCGTACCGGAAGAGGACGTAGATGCCGTAGTCGGTGCCGATCCCGACCACGATAGAGATGAACATGACCGAAAACAGTGTGAGATGACCGACCACGAGCGTGACCACGCCGATCGACCACGCCAGGGTGACCACGAGGACGCCCAGGATGAGGAGCGGCTTACCCACGCGCGCGAAGGCCACGCTCATGACGAGCAGCGTGAGGACAAAGGCGAGGACGGAGGCCCACTGGCTATCGCGGAAGGATGCGGCCATCTCGTCGTTGGACAGGGCGGGATCACCCGTGACGCCGGCCTGGACGGTCGGGAAGGCCGGGCGCAGGCGCGCGATGGTCCCGCGGATCACCTCGATGGCTCGCTGGTCACCCACGAAGCTGCCCTGGTCTCCCGTCGGCGTCTCGATGAGGATGAAGAGAAGGCTCTTGTCCTCGGACAGGAAATAGCCCGCGTCCGCCGGCTCGCTCTCGCCGAAGGCGAAGAGGGTGCCCCACGGCGACTGATAGGGCGCCGGCTGCCGAAGGCGATCCGTCATCTGATCCAGCAGCACTCGCAGAAAGTGGACGTCGTCCGGCGTGTCCCGCTTCTGCAGCCCGAGATCGAAGAGATTGGACACGAAGCTGGCCGCGAGCTGGGTGTTGACGCCTTCCAGGAGCCGGGCCAGCGTGGGGTCGCCCGCGAAGCTCTCGATGAAGTCCTGGTAGTCGAAGATCTTGTCCCGGATCGCCTCGAGCTGGGCCGTCGAGAGATAGAGCAGCTGGCGTCCCTCGAAGCGCTTGGGATCGATGCGGTAGGTGATCCGGCGGAAGGTCACGGGGGAGGCGCGGAGCTCCTCGGTGAGCCGGGCGGCATAGGCGCGAGCTCCCTCGAACGAACCCGCCTCCACCACCACTACGATGTCCTGGAGCTCGCCGAATTCCCTCGCGTACTCGTCGTAGCGCACGACGTAGCCGGCATGCGCCGGCAAGAGCGACCGCGTCGAGGTCTTGAAGGTGAGAGTGTGCAGGGCATACCCGACGCCCAGGAGCCCTAGGAGCAGCGAGGAGGCGATGGTCAGCCAGGGCAGACGGCACGAGACCTGGACGAGCCGTCGGAGCACGCGGCCGACGAGCGAGATGGAGATCATGGGGCGGTGTCGGTGAGGCCGCGAGAGATAGCAGCGCCTGAGCGCCCGCAGCGTGCCAGGCTCACGGTGGCGGGCCCGGCCCCTGTGGTAGTATCTCGCGCGACCGGGGGGCGGCCGTCGCGCTCGTCTTCCCGCTCGGCGTCATGACACCGAGCTTCGCGATCGAGTTCCTCGTCTGGATGCTGATCGCCGCCGCGGTGATCGCCGCGCTCGCCGGCCTGCTGCGGATTCCCTACACGGTGGCGCTCGTGCTGGGTGGCATCGCCCTCGGGTCGATACACCTGCCCGTCATCGACACCCTCGTCAGCCAGAAGCCGGAGTGGCTCTCGCCGAATGCCACGCTGGTCATCTTCCTGCCTCCCTTGCTGTTCGAAGGCAGCCTGAAGATCCCCATCCGGCTGCTGCGTCAGAACGTGACGCCCGTCCTCCTCCTCGCCACCGTCGGCGTGGTGATGACGACGGCGGTCACCGGCGTGGTCCTCCACTGGATGGTGGGCATGCCCCTCCTCGTCGCCCTCACCTTCGGGGCCCTGGTGGCGGCCACGGATCCGATCTCCGTCCTCGCCATCTTCAAGGATCTGGCGGTGAGCAAGCGGCTGTCCGTCATCGTCGAGGGCGAGAGCCTCTTCAACGACGGCGCGGCGGCGGTGCTGTTCAGCATCATGGCCATGGGCGCCGTGACGGGACACCTGGGCATCGCGGCGGGCCTCCGCGAGTTCATGGTCCAGGTGGTGGGAGGAGCCGCCGTGGGCATCGCGCTCGGCTTCGTGCTGAGCAAGGTCACCGAGCACATCGACGAGCCGCAGGTCGAGATCATGCTCACCACCATCCTCGCCTACGGCGCCTACCTCGCGGCCGAGTCTGTCGGGGTGTCCGGAGTCACCGCCACCGTGGCCGGCGGGATCCTCATGGGCAACGTGGGCGCCCGCCAGGGGATGAGCCTGCGGACCCGCATCGCGCTGTGGTCCTTCTGGGAATACGCGGCCTTCGTCATTAACTCGATCGTCTTTCTTCTGATCGGCCTGCAGGTGCAGATGGGGGAGCTGCTCCGAGGGTGGCGTCCGATCGCTCTCGCCGTGGTGGCCGTGTTGGTCGGCCGGGCCGTGGTCGTCTACACCCTGGTGCCCGTGAGTAATCTCCTCGGTACCCGGATTCCGGGGCCATGGGCCCACGTGCTCTTCCAGGCCGGCATGCGAGGCGCGCTGTCTCTCGCCCTCGCCTTGAGCCTGGACACTCATTTCCCCTATCGCTCCCAGATCCTCGCTATGACGTTCGGCGTGGTGGCCTTCACCATCGTCGCCCACGGACTCACCATCAAGCCCACGCTTCGCCTGCTGCGTCTGGCCGGTCCCGAGGAGGGCGAGTTCGAGCGAACGCGCGTAAGGCAGATCGCGCTGGCGGCCGCCCGGTCCGAGCTCGACGTCATGCTGGGCCAGCACGTGCTCTCCGTGCCCGTTCACGAGCGCCTGCGTGCCGAGCTCGACGGACGGATGGCCGCGACCCGGGCGAAGATGGACCGGATCTTCGAGCAGGACGACGCGCGCCTGGTCGAGGAGATGCGGGCCGCTCGCGGGCGACTGCTCGCGGCGGAGAGAAGCTCGATCGAGGAGGCGGTGCGCGACGGCTCCATCTCCCCGCACTCCGCGACCATGATGATCGCCGAGGCCGACCGCGAGCTCGGCGAGCTGACGCAGGGGCAGAAGAGGACCGACCCCGCCGCCTGACCCGTCATCGCGACCCGATGAGGATGAGGTGCTCCGCGATCGGCCCCAGGGCGAGGGCCGGGAAATACGTGAGCGCGCCTACCAGGATCACCACGCTGACCAGCAGCACCACGAACAAGGGCGTGCACGTGGGCAGCGTGCCGGGACCCGCGGGCACGATCTTCTTCCGGGCCAGGGACCCCGCCACGGCGAGCACGGGCACCGCGACCCAGAACCGGCCGAAGAGGATCGCCACCGCGAGGGCACTGTTGTAGAAGGGCGTGTTGGTGTTCAGGCCGGCGAGGATGCTTCCGTTGTTGTTGGTCGCCGAGGAGAAGGCGTACAGGACCTCGGAGAATCCGTGCGGGCCGGGGTTCCCCATTCCCCCGCGGCCCACGGCCGTGAGAACGGCCACCGCCGTGCCCACCAGCGCGAGAGCGGGCACGATCAGGATGACGAGAGCCGCCATCTTCATCTCGAAGGCCTCGATCTTCTTGCCCAGGTACTCCGGCATTCGTCCCACCATGAGGCCCGCCATGAAGACGGTGATGACGACGAAGATCAGCATGCCGTAGAGGCCGGATCCCACGCCGCCAAAGACCACCTCGCCGAGCTGGATCAGCCACATGGGCACGAGACCGCCGAGGGGGGTGAAGGAGTCGAGCATCGCGTTCACCGAGCCGTTGCCGGAGGCGGTGGTGGCGGAAGTCCACAGGGCGGAGGTCACGATGCCGAAGCGCACCTCCTTGCCCTCCATGTTGCCGCCGGAATGGAGCGCGCCCGCGCTGTGATCGGCGCCTTGCTTCACGAAGACGGCGCCGCGCTGCTCGGCCGTCACGCAGACGAGCAGGAGCGCGGCGAAAAGGAGCATCATGGCGGAGAGGAGCGCCCATCCCTGGCGCGTGTCCCGCACCATGACCCCGAAGGTGTAGCAGAGAGCGGCGGGGATGAGCAGTATGGCGAGCATCTCGAGGAAGTTCGAGAGCGCGGTCGGATTCTCGAAGGGATGGGCGGAATTCGCGTTGAAGAAGCCGCCGCCGTTGGTGCCGAGCTGTTTGATGGCGA
>JBKOVG010000342.1:0-8546 GCA_046723845.1 Candidatus Methylomirabilota bacterium
CCCCCGAAGCCTGTGCGCCGCCCGCCGGGCGGCGATTCAGGCGAGTGGGTGACGCAGCCAGAGCGCTCCCCCGCCCCCGACGACGGACCCCGATCCGCCTGGCGTTCCGCGTTCGTGAATAATCCAGGCTAGGCGCCCTCCACCATGATCAGGTTCGCCTTCGAGGCCTTGAGGCGGATGGCCTTGGGCTCCCGATACTCCTCGGACTCGTACCAGCGCTTGGCCTGCTCGAAGCTGGGAAACTCGAGCAGGACCAGCCGCGTCGGCTGCCAGCTGCCCTCGAGCTGCTCGAACGCCCCGCCCCGCACGAGGAACTTGCCTCCGTACTTGGCGATGGTGGCGGGCACGCGCTTCCGGTACTCCTCGTAGAGGGCGGCGTCGGTAACTTCGATGTCGACGATCACATAGGCGGCCATGGCGTCCTCCCGGCGGGCTAGGCGAGCTTGGGCTTCACGTGGTCGACGAACTGCCGCATGGTGCGCTCGACCTCGGCCCGCGGCAGCATCGATCCCTGATCGAACCAGCAGATGATCTGGGAGAGCCCGAACTCGTCGCGCGCCGCCTGCAGCTTGTCGATCACCTCCGCCGCGTCGCCGAACACGGCCTGGTCGCGGCAGAACTTCTCGAAGGGCAGATTGGCCACGTTCTCCTCGATGCTGCGCAGGCGCGGCAGGTGGTCTCGATAAGATTCGGGCAGCTGCGAGAAGATGGTCTGGAGATTCTTGTAGTACTTGTGCACGCCCCCGCGCATGGCCTGGCGCGCCGACTCCCCCGTGGGCCCCACGTGCACGGGCAGCATGAGGGCCATCTGATCGTCCTGCCAGGCGTAGCCGGCCGCGGCGAGCCGCTGGCGATAGAGCGCCATGAACTCGCGAAGCTGGGGCAGGGGCGTGGTGGTGGTACCCGAGTAGATGGGCAGGCCGCTGTCCGCGATGTGGGCGAAGCTCTCCTCGCTGTGCACGGCCACGCGCAGGGGCGGATGCGGCCGTTGCACGGGTCGGGGCACCACGGTGAGCTCCTCGATGTCGTAGAACCGGCCGTGATAGCTGAAGCGATCCTGCGTCCACGCGAGGCGGATGATCTCGAGCGCCTCGTCGAAGCGCGCGCGGTTCTCGGCCACGGGGATGCGGAAGCCGTGGAACTGCGAGGGGATGGAGCCGCGCCCCACCCCGAACTCGAGGCGCCCCCCGGAGAGGAGATCGGCGGTGGCCGCCTCCTCCGCGCAGCTCAAGGGATGGTGCAGAGGCAGGAGGGTGACCGCGGTGCCGATGCGGATGCGCTTCGTGCGCTGCGCGACGACGGGCACGACCATGAGGGGATTGGCGAGAAGGGAGAAGGCGCCGCCGAAGTGCAGCTCGGCCAGCCACGCGACGTCGAAGCCCAGAGAGTCGGCGAGGGCGATGACGTCGAGCATCTCCGCGTAGCGCTCGGCGTGCGTCTGCCCGGGTGCTTCCGGCGCCTGGAAGAAGAGACCGAATCGCATGGGTCGCCAGCATACAACATCGAGCGCGGCTCCGGTTGTCAGAGGCCGAGCAGCGTCTCCAGGTTGCGCCAGAGGATGCGCTCCTTCTCCTCCGCGCTGAGGCTCTGGAGCCCCTGCACCCACGTCACGGGCGAGGGATGCCAGGGGACGAAGGGCCAGTCGCTGCCCAGCACCACGCGGTCGGCGCCCACCTCGTCAAGGAGGAAGCGGAGCGCCTTCTCGCTCCCCACCACGCTGTCGTAGTAGAGGCGGCGCTGATAGGCGCTGGGCGGCTGCGGGATGCGGCGCGCCTCGGGCCGTCGCTCCCACCCGCGATCGAGCCGGCCCATGGCGTAGCAGGCGGGACCGCCGCCGTGGGCGATGCACGCGCGGAGATTCGGGCAGGCCTCGAGCACGCCCCCCGCGATGAGGATGGCCACCACGATGGCATCGTCGAGGATCACGCCCAGGCTGTTGATGAGCCCGTCGCGCACCGTGCGCTGCATCAGGAAGTTGTGGTGGGGCTGGGGGTGGAAGAAGAGGACGGCGCCCATGGCCTCCGCGGCCTTGAAGAAGGGCAGGAACGTCGGCTCGTCCCACTGCGCGCCGTTGACCTCGGTGTCGAGCTCGGCGCCCTTGAGGCCGAGCCGGGTCACCGCGCGCTCCAGCTCCTCGATGGCCGCCGTCACGTCCTGCATGGGCAGGGTGGCGAGCCCGGCGAAGCGCTGGGGCCACCGCCGGACCATGCCCGCGATCTCGTCGTTGACCCCGCGCGCGAGCGCTCGCCCTTCCTCGCCCGGCAGGTGATAGCCGAAGAAGGGGGTGTGGATGGAGAGAACCTGCATGTCCACGCCCTGTGCGTCCATGTCCGCGAGCCGCTCCTCCGGCGTGAAGCGCACCTTGGGCGAGGTGAAGCCGATGCGCCGACCGCCGCCGACGTACAGACCCGGTCCGTCTCCCGGTTCGTGCCGATAGCCATACCAGTCCGTGCCGGCGGCGGCCGCGCGCCAGGCGGCGGCGGGCATGAGATGGGCGTGGATGTCGATGCTCCGCATGAAAGCCTCCTCAGGGGATGGTGCGAGCCCAGACAGCATACAGCGGATCGCCGCCGTCGCTCGGGGAGCGGTCCTCCGCCGTCACCGCGGTGAAGCCGCCCGCCGCCCCGAAGTACGCGCGGACCAGTTCCACATGATCCTCGTCGGAGCCGCCCAGCCAAACCGCGATGGCCTTGGTCGGGAAGCAGCGGTTGGAGAACGACAGCACGAAGGGTGTGCCGGGCCGCAGCACGCGGCGGACCTCCCGGAACACGGGCACGGGCTGGACCATGTACTGGATGGACACCGCGCAGGCTGCGCCGTCGAAGGACTGAGACGCGAAAGGCAAGCGGGGATCACGGTTCAGATCGTGGACGACGAAGCGGCTGAGCTGCGGGTTGTCCGCCATCTCCTCCGCGTTCATGCCGAGCCCTACCACCTCACCGAACGGCACGCCATCGGGGAAATGGCTCCGCCAGCTGCTCATCACGTCGAGGATGCGCCCGTCCCGCGGCAGCACCTCGGCGTAGAGACGCCCGAGGGCGGCGATGGCGCCGTCGTCGATGTGCACCACCTTCCGAGGAAAGCTGTAGAACTGCTCGTCCGGCGACTCGTCGTGCCGCGCGAAGGCGGTGGGCGGGAGCACGGTTAGCCCCGCGCGAGGTGCCGGAGACACTCGAGGAGCTTCACGAGGCCCCACGTGTCCTGGCGGCAATAGTCGAGGAGATCGCGGCGGAGCTGGGCCCGGGCCGCCGCATCGAGCTCGGCCTCCGGGAAGAGCAGCCGCTCGAGCTCGAGACTGGCCGTGGCGCCGTCGGCGATGGCGAGCGCGTCGTAGCGCAGCTCCGGCACCATGGCGGGGAGCACGCTCTTGAGGCCGAAGGTGCCGCCGAAGTCCGGATGGTACACGTGGTTGCGCACGACGGGGAGCAGATCGACCACGCGCTCCGCCAGCTGGCGTAGGCGATCGGCGTGCACGGGAAGCGCGTCGGCCATGCGCTCGATGCAGCTGCGCTCGAAGGGCGCGTTGTAGGTGGCGATGGTCCGTGCCTTCTCGCAGGCTTCGAGGAGCCGCGGGGCCAACGCCGGGCGAGGGTCCGCCGGCCCCTCCGCGAGCCACTCGTGGTGGCGGACGCTACCGTCGGCGTCCTGAACGTGACAGCTGAACTGCACGGGCACGGCGTCGTAAGGGTGGCAGCCGTCCCAGACGGGAATCGGCAGAGCGAGCGTCTCGAAGTCGAGAAAGGCCACGGGCGCCTCGAAGGCCTCGAGGGCGACGCCGAGGCCTCCTTCCACGAGCATGCGGCCGGATTGCACGGCGCGCCGCTGGCGATCCTGGACGGCCTTGAGCGGCACCTCGTCGGTGAGATCGTGAATGGTCGCGTACCCCTGCTCCTCGAGCAGGAGCGCCCGGCGCCCCGCGGAGTAGAGCGTGCTCACGTGGTGGAGGGGCCGCGCGGGCCAGCAGCGGTCCATGAAGGGGCACTCGTACGGCGCGCGGCAGTGCTCGCCGATGGCGACGGCGGGCAGCGGCCCCGCCAGCATCACGCGCTGCTCGTCGACGGCGCGCGGCATCGCCTCCCGCGCGGACCGCGCGGCCTCCGTCACCTCGCGGCGCACGAAGAGATTGCGCAGGGTGGGATGGGTACACGCGCGATTGAGGTGCATGATCTCGAGCCGCGCGACGTCGAGTCCAGCGCGGCCGAGCACGTGCGCCTGCAACGCGACGTCGGGCAGGTGCTGCTCCTTGACCCGCGTGGTGCTCTTCACCTCTACGATGCCGAGCCCGGCCGGCGTCCGCTCCAGGATGTCCACCGACACGAACACGGAGTCGGCGCGAAAAGCCGCCTCGTAGAGGACCCGCGCGCCGCGAGCCATCGCCTCCCGGGTAGCGGCGAGGCGCTCCGCGTACGCCCGATACGGCAGATCGATGAGGACCCCGCCGGGAACGTAGGCGCGCGCCGCCACGCCCACCTGCGCGCCATCGTCCAAGAGCGCCTGGGTGAAGTCGTCGGGCTCGAGCTCTGGCGCTTCGGGCTCATGCACCGTCCACCACAACCGCTTGTGGCACTGCAGGCCCGCCATCACACGAGACTTGGAGAGACCAATGGATCCGGACGGCATGGCGCGAGCATAGGCCAGGCCCCGGCATGCCGCAATGCGGCTCGGCCGTGGAAGGGCCCGCAGAAAAAATTTCAGGGAATCGGGCTCATCGCCCTACCCTTTTTTCGTATGACCACGCGCGGGCTCGCCCCCTCCGTCGTTGCCCTCGCCGTCGTGCTCAGCCTCGCCTCACCGGCCCGGGCCGCCTCGCCCACGGGGACGCTGCAGGGATTCTTCGGAAGCGCCAACGCGATCCTCGCCACCGTGGATCCGATGCGGAGCCTGGACGAGCCTCGGCGGGCCATCCGCGAGCTCGTGGACCAGGTGTTCGACTATCAGGAAGCGGCCGAGCTCGTCCTGGGACCGGTGTGGCAGACGCGCACGCCCGATCAGCGAACAGAGTTCGTGCGGCTCTTCGCCGATTTCCTCGAGCGCGGCTTCGTGGCCATGATCGGCTCCAAGGCCAGCGTGTCGAGCGGCGTGACCGTACAGTACGTGAGCGAGTCCATCGAGGGCGACTCCGCCATCGTCTCCACCACCGTGCGGACGCGGAGCGGCGGGGAGATGCCGGTGGACTACTCGATGGTCCAGGGCCAGGGGCGCTGGCTGGTCCGCGACGTCATCATCGAGGGCGTGAGCCTCATCGCCAACTATCGCGCGCAGTTCGCCCGAGTGATCCGCGCGTCGTCTTACGCGGGGCTCATCGCGAAGATGCGCGGCGACACGGAGGAGGCCCCACGCGAGCGGCGCTGGGTGGTCACTGTCGAGACCACGCCGGTCGTCCCCGTGCCCGTGGTGCCGCATCTTCTCGCGTCGGCGCCCGTCGCAGCGGCTCCCGTGGCCGTCGCCACGCCTTCGGTGGCGCCAGCCCCGACGCCGGTTCCCACGCCCCCTTCGCCGGCCTCTCCGCCGAAGGGCGCCGCCGTGTCGGTCGAAGAGCCGCCCGTGGCCATCGCGCCGCCGCCCCAGCCCACTCCTGCCCAGAGCGGGCCGCCCACTCGCACGAGCGTGCTGGCCATGACGTCGTACTGGGTGCAGGTCGGCGCGTTCAAGACCGCGGACGCCGCCGCACGGGTGGCGGCCGAGCTCCGTCGCGCCGGGCTCACCGCGTGGAACGCCGCCCTGACCACGCTGCCCGGCCACCCCACGCCCGCCCTCGTGCGGGTGCGCGTGGGCCCGTTCACGAGCCGCGCGGATGCCCAGGCCAAGCTGCACGAGCTGGTGACGCGCGGCTACACACCCTTCATCGCCACCGACGTCCAGAACTGATCGCCCGATGCGCGTGGTGGGAGTCGATCACGTCCAGCTCGCCATGCCCGCCGGGCGCGAGGAGGATGCGCGGCGATTCTACGGCGGCCTCCTCGGGCTCCCCGAGACGGCGAAGCCGCCCGAGCTCGCCAAGCGGGGCGGCGCCTGGTTCGAAAGTGGGTCGGTCAAGATCCACCTCGGCGTGGACGCCGACTTCCGGCCCGCCCGCAAGGCGCACCCCGGTCTCCTGATCGAGGGCCTGAGCGAGCTCGTGCGCCGCCTGCGCGAGGCGGGCTACGTGGTATCGGACGACGAGCCCCTCCCCGGCTACTACCGCGTGTACGTGCACGATCCCTTCGGCAATCGTCTGGAGCTCCTCGAGCCCGCACCGTAGCCCGGTCCCCTGCCACATTGCGGGCCGTCGGCCCGCGTGGTCTAATCGCGGCGTCCCCATCACCCACCACGGAGGCCAGCGATGACACAGCGAGTGCTGCTCGCCCTCTTCACCGTCGCAGCGTTCCTCGCCTCGCCGCTCGTCACGCACGCCCAGATGCCGGGAGGCGTCCAGGTGCCGCAGGCGCCGAGCACGGGCTCACTGCCCACAGGAGCGCTCTCCAAGGATTCCCTGCTGCAGCAGGCCAAGGGGCTGGTCTCCGACCTCACCTCGATGAAGAGCAGCGGCAAGCTCGACGCCGCGCAGACGAAGCAGGTCGACAGCATGCTGCCCAAGGCCCAGTCCGTGACTAGCGAGCTCGAGAAGCCCTCCGTGCCGCCCAACAAGCTCACGCAGCTCGCGAACCAGCTCACCGAGCTCGAGAAGCAATGGACCGCCCTGAAGGGCATGATCAAGTAGCGGCGTTCCGAGGCAGTGATGAGCGACCGCGAGCTCGCGCACGCCTGGCCGGACGGCGGCCTGACCCGCGTGCCGTTCTGGGTCTATCAGGACGAGGCCAACTACCGCGCGGAGCTCCGCCGCATCTTCGAGGGGCCGACGTGGAGCTTCGTCTGCCTGGAAGCCGATCTCCCGCAGCCCGGCGACTTCCGCACCACCTTCGTCGGCGAGATGCCGGTGATCGTCGTGCGCGCGGCCGACGGCGCCATTCGCGCTTTCGAGAATCGCTGCGCGCATCGCGGCGCCCTCATCTCGCTGGACGACGGGGGCACGGCCAAGCACTTCCAGTGCGTGTACCACGCGTGGACGTACGATCTCGAGGGCAACCTTACCGGGATTGCCTTCGAGAAGGGCTCGAACGGCCGAGGCGGCATGCCGCCCTCGTTCTCGAAGGCCGCCCACGGCCCGCGCAAGCTCCGGACGACCACCCTCCACGGCCTGGTCTTCGCGAGCCTCTGCGCGGAGGCGCCGGCCATCGAGGAGTACCTGGGCCCGGAGATCCTCGGACGCATCGCGCGCGTATTGCGCAAGCCCATCCGCGTGCTCGGGCGCTTCGTCCAGATCCTGCCGAACAACTGGAAGCTCTACGTGGAGAACGTGAAGGACACGTATCACGCGAGCCTGCTCCACGCCTTCTTCGGCACCTTCCGGATCACGCGGCTGACCCAGGGCGGCGGCGTCCTAGTCAGTCCCGACGGCGCGCATCACACGAGCTACACCATCGACCGCGCCGACGACCGCACGAGCACCGCCTACCGCGAGCAGGGCATCCGTTCGGAGCGCGTGGGCTACCGGCTGGCCGATCCGCGCCTGCTGGAAAGCGTGGACGAGTTCGGCGACGGCATCCAGCTCCAGATCCTCACCGTGTTCCCCGGCTTCGTGCTCCAGCAGATCCAGAACTGTCTCGCCGTACGCCAGGTGCTGCCCAAGGGCCCGGAGAGCATGGAGCTCCACTGGACCTACTTCGGGTTCGCCGACGACGCGCCAGAGATGCGCACGCGACGGCTTCGCCAGCTCAACCTCGTGGGGCCCGCGGGCTATGTCTCCATGGAGGACGGCTGCGTGGGTGGCTTCGTGCGCCGGGGTGCGGCGGCGGCGGCCGACGAGGTGTCGGTGGTCAACATGGGCGGCGAGGGCACGGAGTCGGCGGAGACGCGGGCCACCGAAGCCTCCGTGCGCGGCTTCTGGAAGGCCTATCGCCGCTACATGGATCAGTGAGGTGACGGCCGGTCCATCGGCCCGACTCACTCGGCTCAACGCCGAGTACGCCCGCGCCCTCGACGACGACCGCCTCGAGGACTGGCCCGCGTTCTTCACCGATCCCTGCCTCTACTCGATCACCTCCGCCGACAACCATCGCCAGGGCCTGCCCGCGGGCCTCATCTACGCCGACTCTCGGGGCATGCTGCAGGACCGCGTCGCCGCCCTCCGCGAGGCCAACATCTACGAGCGCCAGAGCTACCGCCACCTCGTCGGCCTCCCTGCCATCCTGGGCGACAAGGACGGCGCCCTCCTCGCGGAGACGCCCTTCCTCGTCGTCCGCATCATGCGCGACGGACGCATGGAGCTCTTCGCCACCGGCCGCTACCTCGACCACGTCGAGGAAGATTCGGGCCACCTCAAGCTCCGCGAGCGCATCGTCGTCTGCGACAGCAACCGCATCGACACCCTCCTCGCGCTCCCCCTCTAGTCCGAACCCACGGAGCGCGAGGCGGGTCGGGGCCCGTCGGCGGGGGCGGGGGAGCTCTCCAGCTGCGTCACCCACTCGCCTGAATCGCAGCCCTGCGGGCTGCGCACAGGATGAGGG
>JBKOVG010000135.1:0-15753 GCA_046723845.1 Candidatus Methylomirabilota bacterium
CGTTAGCCGTTCCGATTGCCCCTGCTCTTGTGACAAATGTGCTCCTGCCCCTCACGCTCGGCATCTCAACGTACGGAAGATACGGCCCTCTGTTCTCACTTCTAATGGTCGTCCTGATTGCTCATACCATCATCCGACACCGATTCATGGATATACGTGTAGTCATCAAACAGGGCGCGGTGTATCTTGCTGCGTTTCTTGCTACAGGTACAATTCTAGTGCTTCTCCTAGCAGGCTCGAATCTTGTCTTCCCAGATGGCCATTGGTTTACGGCTCTCGAAATCCTGCTAGCTTTGGGAGTCGCCGTTCTCTTCCACCCGCTCAAGACGCGCATTCAACTGACCTTTGATCGGTACCTGTACAGAGAACCGTACGACTATCAACGTGTAATCCGTGAAACAAGTCGTGCCCTTAGCAACACGATTGAACTACCGGCCATTCTGGATTGCGTCGGTGGCGTAATCCTTGACGTCCTTAGGCCAGAGTGGATCGCGATATATCTGCTCGATGAATACGCGGAACAATTCGATCGGGTTTGGAAGACAGACGAGGTGGATCAGCCCAAGTTACTTCCGTTGACCTCGCCAATGGCGTGTCGATCCTCATCAGTGCGAGCTCTCGTCTTTTCTGACGAACTAGCAAGCATCGTTGGCGCGGCGAACACTCGCACAGAAATGTCCCGCCTCAACGCCGATGTGGTGGCGCCCCTGCTCGAGGAGGGGTGGTTGTTCGGGCTCATCGTGGCGGGGCCGAAGCGGTCGGGGAGCCCGTACTTCAGCGACGACGCGAGTCTCCTGCAGACCCTGGCCCACCAGTCCGCGGTGGCCATCCGGAATGCCCAGACGCACGAGCGCGTGCTCCAGGTCAACGAGGAGCTGCAAAAGACGCTGGCCACCATCGAGAGCGGTGTGGTGGCGGTGGGGGCGCGGGGGCGGGTCAACGTCTTCAACAAGGCGGCCGAGCATCTCACGGGGCGCGCGGCGGAGACCCTGAAAGGGCGAGGCATCGCCGAGCTGCCCCCGGTCCTGGGCCGGCTCATCGAGGACGCCCTCGCCGATGGGCATGGCCATTCGCAGGTCGAGATCGCCCTGCCCGACCAGGCGGGACAGATGGTCCCCCTCATGTGTACGATCTCCCCCCTCCGGACCCCTCAAGGGGCCCTCACCGGCGCGGTCGCGGTCTTCACCGACCTCTCCCGGATCAAGGAGCTGGAGCGGGAGCGTCAGCGGGCCGAGCGCCTGGCCTCGATCGAGGCCATCGCCTCCGGCATGGTCCACGAGATCCGGAACCCGCTGGTGGCCATCAAGACCTTCACCCAGATGCTCCCCAGTCGGTTCGGTGATCTCGACTACCTCCGCGACTGTGAGCGGACGGTGGGCCGGGAGATCAATCGAGTGGACGGCCTCTTGGACCGCCTCCAGATGCTGTCCGCCCCTCTCCGGCAGCCCATGGAGCCACTGGACGTCACGGTTCCCCTGGACGACACCCTGTCGCTCATCAAGCCCAAGCTGGAGGCGCAGGGCATCACCCTCCGGCCGATCACCAAGGGCATCTACCGCCAAGTCCTCGGGAATGCGTCTCAGTTGCAGCAGCTTTTTCTCAACTTGTGTTTAAATGCCCTAGAAGCCATGGATCCGGGCGGGGAGCTCACGGTTCGGGTGGCCGATCTGTCCCAGGGCGGGGGCTCGACCCTCCTGGTAGAAGTTTCCGACACGGGTTGCGGCATTCCCGACGACATGATCGAGCAGATCTTCAACCCGTTCGTCACCACCAAGGCTCGGGGCACCGGGCTCGGTCTGGCCATCTCCCGGGCCATCGCCGACGCCCACAAGGCGATCTTGCGAGCGCGCAATCACACGGGACGGCCCGGTTGCACCTTCACCATCGAGTTCCCGGTGCCGTCGGCCAAGCCCGCCGGAGTGCCTGCGTGAAGACGGTCCTGCTGGTCGCGGAGGACGAGGCGGTCAGGGCAAGGCTGTTCAAGGCGCTGACCGACTACTCCGTCTTTCCCGCCCAGACCGACGAGGAAGCTCTGCGGACATTGCGCCTCACCGAGGTCGACCTGATCGTAAAGCACGCGGCCCATCCCGCTCGCGATCTCGACAGCTTCATCGCGAAGGCGCGGCAGCTGAGACCCACGGCCGTCCTCGTGTGCGTAATGCCTGCGGAAGGGCTGTCGGCCGATGACGAGGCCGCCGCCGAGGAAGCCGACTTCGTCCTCCTCCATCCCTTCACCACACCCCACGTGCACGCGGTGCTGCGCCAGGCCGAGGAGAAGCTTCGCCTCCTGCAGGAGGTCACCGCGCTCCGGGTCGCCCGCAGGTCCGTCGGCCCCGAGATCTCCTTAGAAGACCACGGGCCAGCCTTCGATGCCTCGGCCCGCGAACTGACCCAGGTCGCCAAGGAGTTCGCCAAGGCGCTGGCCGCGGGCTTTGACCTTCCCCGCATGCTCGATCTCTTCCTGGATGCCGTCTCGGAGTTGGCGCACCCGAGCCGGAGCGCCATCCTCCTTTCCGAGGACGAGCACCGGCAGTACCGCGTGCGCGCCTCGCGCGGGCTCGCCCCGCACGTGGTCGAGTCGGTCAGCTTCCCCGCGGACAGCGGCCTGCCCCTCTGGCTCATGTCGGAGGGGCGTCTCATCTCCATGGAGGAGGCACAGGCGCGCTCCACGGAATCCGCCGCGAGGGAGATCGCGCGCGAGATGGCCGTGCTCCAGGCCGTGGTGGCCATTCCTCTCGCCTCTCACGGCCAGCTCGTGGGCATTCTCACCCTCGGGCAACGCATCACGGGCGGGGCCTATGGCCGCCGCGAGACGGAGACCTTGTTCAACCTGGCGAGCCATCTCGCCACGGCCATCCGCGACATCCGCGTGCACCACCAGCTCCAGTATCAGAAGGAGTTCAACGAGCGGATCCTTCAGCGCATGTCCAGCGGCGTCGTCACCATCGGCCCCGAGCAGCGAGTGGTGATCATGAATCGCCGGGCCGAGGAGATCCTGGGCATGGCCGCCCGCGACGTGCTCAACCGCGACCTGCGCGTGCTTCCCTCGCCGCTCGGCGACCTCCTCTTCGAGACGCTCTCGCGGGGGCACTCCGTCACCCGCAGCGAGATCCAGCTCGCCCTGCGCCGCCTGCCTCTCGAGGTCTCGACCTATCCCGTGATGGGCGAGGGTACGGCCCCTCTGGGCGCGGTGGTGGTGTTCGAAGATATCACCGCCCAGCGGCAGCTCGCCACGGAGCGGCGCCACGCCGAGCAGCTCCAGCTCCTCACACGGGTGGTGGCCCGCATCGCCGACGAGATCAAGAATCCCCTCGTCTCCATCAACACCTTCATGGAGCTCCTGCAGGAGCGCTACGACGACGTGTCCTTCCGCCATCACTTCACCTCGGTGGTGGGGCGCGACGTGCGGCGGCTGGTGCATATGTTCGACAAGCTGGCTGCCCTCGTCAACGAGGGCGACTACAAGAACGACGTGGTGGACATCCGCGGGGCCATCGAGGAGTGCCTGATCGAGATGGGGGTGGCGGAGTTGCCCGCCCTGCCCTCCGACGCGCACTTCCTGAGCTTCACCGACGACTCGACCCAGAAGCTGGTGACGGTGAACTTCTCCCATGAAGGCGGTCCCTTCTTCGTGAAGGGCGACCGCGCCATGCTGAAGAAGGCCGTGGCCTACCTGATCTGGTACCTGCTGCGCAAGACGCCCGGCCAAGAGGCCAAGATCGCGGTGGGCGTGTCCTCCCTTACCCCAGCGGAACCCCTGCGCATCACGGTGGCCTCCCGCACCGCCGAGGTGAGACCGGAGGAGCTGCTCCGCATCTTTGATCCCATCCAGGTCGCCCAGGAAAGCCTCATCGACGTCGGGCCCTGCGTCAGCCAGCGCATCCTGGAAGCGCAGGGCGGGCGGCTCGACGTCAAGCAGGGCCGCGCCGAGGTCACCTTCTCGGCGACGCTGCCCACGACCCAGCTATGAGCGATCGCCCACGGATCCTGGTGGTGGACGACGAGATCGGCCCCCGGGAATCCCTGCGGATGATCCTCAAGCCGAGCTACGAGATCGCCACCGCGGACAGCGGGGAGACCGCCCTCAAGACCATCCCCGCCTTCAATCCCGATCTCGTCTTCATGGACATCAAAATGCCGAAGATGGACGGCATCGAGCTGCTCCAGCGCATCAAGGCGATCGATCCCACCATCGAGGCGGTGATGATCACCGCCTACGCTTCCCTCGACACCGTCAAGAACGCCCTCACCCACGGGGCCTTCGAGTACCTGATCAAGCCCTTCAGCCGCAGCGATCTCGAGGAGACGGTGCGCCGGGCCCTCGCGCGGCGGCAGGCCGAGCTAGGCAAGACCAACCAGCTCAGCAATCTCGTGAACGAGATGCGCGCCCTCTCCACCAAGACGCGTACCCTCGAGGAGGACGCGCGCCGGGAGCAGGCGGAGCAGTCGCTGCGCGTGACCCAGCTCTCCATCCTGCGCGAGATCTCCCGCGGCATCCTGGGCCAGCTCGATCTCGCCGAGCTCACCGCGAGCATCGCCGTAAAGCTCAAGGAGTCCCTCGGCTACGACGAGGCGCAGGTGATCCTGAGCGAGCTCCTCCCCGAGGGCATGCAGTCCGAGGGCGCCATCGTCTGTCCCATCCGGGACGAGGCCTCCATCGTGGGCTACCTGGTCGTGGCCAACCGCTCGAGCTCGGGGCCCATCGATCCGCGCGAGCGCGAGCTCCTCGAGATGCTCGCGGACTCCCTCGCGGTGGCCATCCGCAACTCGCGGCTCTACGGCGAGGTGGCCGAGACCAAGCGCTCGCTGGAGCAGATGGTGCGCTCGGCGGGCGACGCGATCATCTCCATCGACCGCCGCGGATCGATCACGGGCTGGAATCCGGCGGCCGAGCGCATCTTCGGCTGGAGCGCGCGAGAGGCCATCGGACGCTCCCTCGTGGGCATGTTCCCCCAGCAGTACGAACAGGCGGCGCGCCACGCCCTCACCGGCCTACGCCCCGCCAGCACCTTCGACCTCACCGCCAAGCGGGCCGACGGCAAGATGCTCGACCTCGCGGTGACGCTCTCCGGGGTGCCGGGCCGCGAGGGACGGGTCGACGGGCTCCTCGCCATCGTGCGCGACATGACGGCCCAGCGCGAGCTCGAGACGCAGATGCACCAGTCCGAGAAGCTCACCGCGCTGGGTCAGGTGGCGGGAGGCATCGCCCACGACTTCAACAACCTGCTCCAGGCCATCCTCGGCTACTCGCAGCTCATGAGCAAGAACCTGCAGAACACCGACGTCGTCCGCCGCGGGCTGTCCGTCATCGAGACGGCAGCGGTGGGGGGCGCGGAGACCGTGCGCCGCATCCAGAAGTTCGCGCGGCTCCGCCCCGACGAGCCCTTCGTGTCCGTGGAGCTCAATCAGGTCGTGCACGATTCCGTGGCCATCACCCGCCCCCGCTGGGAAGAGCGCGTGGCCAAGGGCGGGGTGCCGCTCCGCCTCGATCTCCGCCTCACCCCGCTGCCCACCGTCATGGGCCGCCCGTCGGAGCTCAACGAGGTCATCACCAACCTCATCCTCAACGCCATCGACGCCATGCCGCAGGGCGGGACCCTCGGCATCTACACGCGGCCGGAAGGTGACGAGCACGTGGTGCTCACGGTGGCCGACACGGGCGTAGGCATGCCCGAGCACGTGCGCAAGCGCATTTTCGATCCCTTCTTCACCACCAAGGGCGAGGTGGGAACGGGGCTTGGACTCTCCGTGTCCTACTCGATCATCCAGCGCCACGACGGCGAGATGCGAGCGGAGAGCCAGCCGGGACGCGGCACCACCTTCACCATCGTGCTGCCCGTGGGCACCGTCGAGCGGACCCAGGCCCCCGCGGGACCGGAGTCGCCGGGCACCCGGCGCGGCCGTATCCTCCTCGTGGACAACGAGCTTCCCGTGATGACCGTGCTCGGCGACATGCTGACCGAGGTGGGCCACCACGTGCTCCCCGTGGCGAGCGGCGCGGAGGCGATCCGGGTGTTCGTGCCGGGCGCGTTCGACCTCGTCATGACCAACCTCGGCATGACGGGCCTCACGGGCTGGGACGTGGCCGAGCGCGTGCGGACGAGCGATCCCCACGTGCCCATCGTCTTCATCACGGGATGGGGCCTGCAGGCGGAGGATCGGGAGCGCTGCCGGCAGCTCGGCGTCCAGAACGTGCTCTTCAAGCCCTTGCGCCCCGGCGACCTGCACCAGGCCGTGCAAGAGGCGCTGGCCGGCTCTACCCCGAAGCCCGGCCCCGCCGCCTAGCGGGGCGTATCCCGGATCTCGAGCACGAGGGCCTGCAGCACCAGCTCGAAGCCCACCAGGAAGGGCAGCACGCTCAGCATCACCGTGCCCGTAGAGGCGAACTGGTTGTGCAGCCATGACTGCCCCCACGTGTACAGACCAAATCCCGTGCCCCAGGCGAGAAGGGGCAGCCCCGTCAGCATGAAGAGGGCCACCGGCGAGAAGTCCCGCAGGACGTGCTTGCGATAGAAGCGATACCAGTAGCCGTGGCAGAGATGGAAGGGGAAGGAGCAGACCACGCGGGCCAGCCGCATCGAGGAGCGCTCGCCGCCGTAGCGCGAGGGCAGGGCCACGTCACGCACGCGCGCGTCGAAGATGTTCAGGTTGATCAGCATGTCGTTCTCGAAGAAGTAACGCCGGGCGAGCCGATCGAGGTCGAGGAGGCGGAGGGTGCCCGAGGTGATGGCGAGATAGCCGTTCTGGGGATCGAACACGTTCCAGTAGCCCGAGGCGAGCTTGGTCAGGAAGGTGAGGATGAAGTTGCCGATGAGCCGGGCTCGCGGCATGATCTCGAGCTCGCGGCTGCGCAGGAAGCGGTTGCCCTTCGTGTAGTCGCACTGCCCCTCCGCGATGGGGGCGAGCAACCAGGGCAGATCGCCCGGATCCATCTGGCCGTCACCGTCCATCTTCACGATGATGCCATCGCCTTCGTTCAGGGCGTGGCGGAAGCCGCGCACCGTGGCACCCCCTACCCCCTCGTTGCGGGGACTCTCGAGCAGCGTGACGCGCGGATCGCCGACCGCGCGCACGGCCGCCGTGGTGCCATCGGTGCTGCCGTCGTTGACCACGGTCACGGCATCAACGAGACGCGGCATGTCGCGCATGACGGCGCCGATGCGGTCGGCCACGTTGTAGGCGGGAATGACCACGTGCACCCGCGTGTCACGGAACATCGGGGTCCCCCGGCCGCCGGCCGCAGAAGAACATGGTGCCGGCGGTGGCGTCCGGCCCACCGGGCAGCCGCTCGACGGCCGCCAGGATGAGCGACGGCAGCATGAGCAGGGCGCCGGCCGCCCGCCGCGCCAGCATGGGCCCTTCCCCGGTCTTGGCGTAGGCGCGGGGGCTCGCCGCCGCGGGGAGCAGCGAGAGGGCGATGTGTCCCGCGTTCTCGCCCAGCGGAGACGGCGCCCAGCGGATGTCTTCGAATCCGGCGGACTCGAGCAGCCGGCGGGCGCCGGCCACGGACGGGATCGCCACGTGCCGGGGAGCCTCGGTGACCGCGCTCCATCGCGCGCCCAGCCAGCGCGCCTGCCCGCTGTCCATCACGGGCACGCCCAGCACTGCCCACCCGCCGGGCTTGAGCAGGGTGCGGATGCGCGCGAGGGTGGCCGCGGGATCGGGAATGTGCTCGAGCACGTAGACCATGATCACGGCGTCATAGCGTCCCGGCTCGAGGCACAGGCTCTCCAGCGAGCCTTCGAAGACCGTGAGCCCGAGACGCTGGCGAGCGTAGGCGACGTCGGCGGCCGACGTCTCCACGCCCTCCACGTCGTAGCCCTCCTCCTGGAGATGCCGGAGGAACAGGCCGCTGCCGCAGCCCGCTTCGAGCACGAGCCCGTGCCGAAGCCCGGTCAGCCGGCGGATGAGGGCGAGCCGCCGGCGGTACCCGGGCTCGTAGAAGCAGCGCCACTCGATGGTCTGGAGCAGACCACGGAGACCCACGGGCCACTCCGGCTCGGGCTTGAACGTGTAGTCCCTCGAGTACAGGGCGAGCAGGCGCTCGGGAGTGGGCAGGGGATCGAGGGTGGCCGAGCCGCAGTCGTCACAGCGCAGGAAACGGTGCGTTCCCTCGGCAACGCCGTAGTGATCGCGGATGCCCTCGTAGAGGGGCGCGAGCGCGACGGATCCGCAGAAGAGGCAGGCCATCAGTCCTTGAGGGCGAGCTCGCGCAGGCTCACCCGGTGGGCGCGCAGCAGCGCCGCCAGCTCTCGCGGGCCGATCCTCGCCGTGGCCTGGACGGCTCGGCGGCGGCGCCAGATCGCGGGCAGGCCGAGGAGGGCCGCCCACCAGGCGCGAAGGATGAGGACGACCAGCGTCGCCGGTGACTGCTTCGCGGCCAGCTTACCCGCCGCCCCCCGACCGGAGAACGCTGCGTAGAGCTGGATCGCGTAGCGACCCATGGTGTAGAAGAGACTGGCCAGGACGAGGCGGAAGGGAAAGCACTTCGCCACCACCCAGATGCGGTTGCGCTCGACGTGAAAGGCCTTGAACGGTGAGTAGGGCGCGGACGATCCCGAATAGCGGTGGCGCGCCATGGCCTCGGGCACGTAGCGACAACGCCAGCCCGCGATGCGCGCGCGCAGGCCGAGGTCGGTGTCCTCGCAGTAGGCGAAGAAATCCTCGTCGAAGAGACCGATCTCGTCGAGCATGGCGCGCCGATAGAGCGCCGCACAGGCGCTCGGGATGAGGACGTCGGCTTCCCTTCGATAGCCCTCGCCGTCCGGCTCGAGACGTCCGCGCCCCCGCCCGATGCCGTCACCGGATACGAGGAGCCCCGTTCCGTCGAGGAGGTCCGGCCGCCTCCAGAGGCAGATTCGTGAGGCGCACATTCCCACGGCGGGATCGGCTTCCGCCGCCCTCACCAGCGCCTCGATCCAATGCGGCTCGGCCACCGCGTCGTTGTTCAGCAGGGCGAGGTAGACACCCTTGGCCGCGCGAATGCCGAGATTGTTGCCGCCGGCGAAGCCGAGATTGCTAGGGCTCTCGACGAGATGAAGACGACCCGCGGGCTGCGCTCGGAGATACGCGGTCGAGCCGTCGGTGGATCCGTTGTCCACCACCACGATCTCCAGGGCGGGATAGGATTGCGCGGCCAGCGAGTCCAGGCACTCCGGCAAGTAGGCGAGGCCGTTCCAGTTCACCACGATGGCGGAGACGAGGGGGCGTTCGCCGTCCCGCCTCCCGGGCTGCACCGCGAACTTGGCGGGCGTGCTCCCCGTGTGCGAGACTCGAGACACAGCTTTCACTATATCCCGAGGGCACTCGCCGCATGGCCACGAATTCCTCGGGCGCCGCGCCGCCCGAGACCTTCGACTACGAGGAGTACCAGCACCACCTCGACCTCGTGCGCACGTACGGGCCGACGGCGCTCTTCATGGATCGCGTGATCCGCAAGGTGAGCGCGCCGTTCAAGGGAGTCGACGTGCTCGATCTCGGCTGCGGCACTGGTCACCTGAGCCGCATGCTCGAGCGCGACAACCGCGTGGTCTCCTACGATCCGGCCTTCGAGGGCGTGCGGACCACGCGCGACCGGCGCCAGCGGCCGGGCGCGTTCGTGGTGGGTGGCGGCGAGCACCTGCCCTTCCGGGACGAGAGCTTCGACGCCCTCCTCCTCATCGACGTGCTCGAGCACATCGCCGACGACGCGGGAGTGGCGCGCGAAGCCGTGCGCGTGCTGCGGCCCGGCGGCCGGATCCTCTGCATGGTTCCGGAGAACCAGGCGCTGTACTCGCGCACCGACGCCGCCAACGGCCACCTGCGACGCTATCACCGCGACGAGGTGGTACAGCTCTTCCGTCCCTGCGCACCCGAGACGCTCTTCGACTACGGCTTTCCCTTCATGCGCATGTACCTCAACGTGCTGGGACGCGTCCACGACGCCGTGGTGCCGGTGGCCCGGCCCGCGGGCCTCAAGCGGGCGGCCCTCCGCGTCGCCTCCGCGGCCTTGACGGGCCTTTTCTCGATTGACCTGCTCTTCGCCGGCTGGTTCCGCGGTGTCGAGATCGTCGCGGTGTTCCGCAAGCCCAGCCTCCGCTAGTGCGTCTCCGACAAGTATTGGCCACACGCCACGTGGCCCCGCAGAGTGCCGGGCCAAATTGCGAGCCAGACGAGGCCCGAGGGAGGCCGCAGCCCGAGGCGTACGTGGCATTTCGAGCCGAAGGGCGAAGCCGTGAGGCGAGGCCTGAGTAGATCGTACGTTGAGGGCGGCGGCCGACCGAGAACGTGGCAGTTCGAGCTGAGCCGCTCTGCGGCGAGGCGAGAGCTGAGTCGATCTGGCGAAGTCAAGTTGGCCCGGCACTAGCCGCTCTCGGCGCGGCGCTATCCCTTGTGCCGCGCGCCGCCTTTCATGATCATGCGGAGCGCGCCCCGATCCTGCAGGATGGCGATGTCCGCGAGAGGGTCGCCGTCCACCAGGAGCAGATCGGCGAGGGCGCCCGCCTTCACCACCCCGAGCTCGTCCGGCCGTCCCATCAGGATTCCGCCGAGGCGGGTAGCGGCCACGAGCGTGTCCATGGCCGAGAAGCCGAGAATCTTGACGAAGAGCCAGAGGTCGCGCGCATAGGTCCCGTGCGGCGTGGCGGGGAAGCCGTAGTCGCCGCCGGGCAGGATGCGAATACCGCGCTTGCGCATGCGCGCCACCGCCTCCACCGAGATCTCGAGCTCACGCTCGAACTCCCGGATGCGTTCCACGGGGACTCCGCCGACGCCCTGACTCAGGTTGTAGGTGAGCCCCAGGGCGGGACCCACGAAGACGCGATCGCGCGCGGCCTCCAGCGCGTCCAGCGTCTGCTCGTCGACGTAGTTGGCGTGATAGATCATCTCGACGCCGTTGCGCAGCGCCATCCGAACCGACTCGGCGCTGCGGCAATGCGCGGCCACCCGCAGCCGCGCCGCCCGCGCCACCTCCATGGCCGCGGCCACCTCCGCGTCGGTCATGGGCGTCTCCGTCGAGGGATAGCTCGAGGTGCCGAGATCGCCGGAGAGGTTGAGCTTGAGGAGATCGACGCCCTCGCGGGCGAGGAGCCGGCACACGCGGCGGACCGCGTCGGGCCCATCGGCGATCCACGCGAAGGTGGGCGTCTCGTAGAACGGCAGATGGGCGAGATTGCTGTCGCCCAGGCCGCCCGTGACGGTGATTTCCGGCCCATTGGCGAGGAGCCGCGGCCCCGGGAGGCGCCCCGCCTCGATCTCGCGCTTCAGCACCACGTCCAGGCGACGCTTGGGCGATCCCGCCGAGAACGCGCTGGTGTAGCCGGCGTCGAGCATGGTGCGGGCGTTGCGCACCGTGATGAGCATGTGCTCTTCCGGGGGCACGCGGGTCAGATCGGCCGAGCCGAGGTCGGCCAGGCCGATGTGGGCGTGGGACTCGATCAGCCCCGGCATCAGGGTCGCTCCCGCGCCGTCGATCACCTCGGCCTCTCCGGCGGCGGACGGGCCGGGCCCCTCCGTGACCGCCACGATGCGATCGCCCTCGATCCGCACGGAGCCTGCGAAGGGCGCGCGGCCGGTGCCGTCCAGGATCTTCACGTCGCGAATCAGATAGGCGCTCATGCGCGCTCCTCCCTCGGGGTTTCCCCTTCCCGCGTGAACAGATAGCGTGGCGTCCTTCCGGGTGTCAAGCACGGCGGGCCTCCTCGCCGATTGACCTCTCCGATGCGCTCTGAGAGCTGAATCATCCCGGCACGTATCGCTCGAGGATGCGCGTGAAGTCCTCCGGGAGGAGGACGCCGCCCATGAGCTCGCGCGTCTCCACAAAGTACGGCCGGCCCAGGGTCGTCCCGTCGGACAGCCAGAACGTGAGCCAGTAGCGCGCCTCCCCGAAGGCGTGGGCCTGCGGCCGGCTCACCGCGCTGCGAACGATCATGTCCACGAGGAGATCGGCGTCCTGCGGCGAGCTGATGCGGACGGCGATGCCGGTCGACGCCCAGGTGGGCTCGCCGCGCAGCACGTCGATGGCGCGCACCTTGCCGGCGAGGGCGTAGAGGTCGCCACCTACCTTAGCCCGCGGATTGCGCCACGCCTGGTACAGGAAGATCTTGCCCTGCCACACCGCGGCCAGCCGGAAATCGGTCGAGTGCCCTTTCACCACGTGAATCTTGCTTCCCGTGGGCATGAAGGCGGCGGCCGCGTCAGTGCCGAACGGACAGCCGCGCCGGTCCTCCGTGAAGGAGCAGCCGACCACGGCGAACTCGACGCCGAGATCGTCGGCGCCGAGCGCGCGCCCGGGCTCCTCGGTCCAGCGGATGTAGTCGATACCGTCGAAGGTGATGAAGTCGAGGATGGACTGGGCGTCGCTCCGTGCCGCGAAAGCACCGAAAGCGACGAGGGTGAGGACAGCGGCGGCACGCCACGCCATCACGGCGCCTCCCCCTTCACGGGCACCGCGCGGCGCACCCACGTCCATCACGGCGTCTGCCGCTCCTCGCGAAGCCGCCAGGCGAGGTAGCTGCGGGGCTCGAGCCGCGCGTACTCCGCGAGCTCCCGGCGTGCGCCCGCTCCGTCCCCGCTCTTCTCGAGGGCAAGCCCGAGGCCGTAGTGTGCCTGGGCCAGGCGCGGGTCGCTCGCGAGGGCGGCCCGTTGCTGGCGCACGGCATCCTCGGTGCGCCCGGCGTAGAGATAGACGAAGCCGAGGTCGCTCTTGGTCCTCGCGTTGTCGGGATCGAGCGCGGCCGCCGCCTCGAGCTCCGCCACGGCCTCGGGCAGACGGCCTGCCCGGTTGAGGCCGAGCCCGATCCGTGCCCGCTCCATGGCCTGGGCGCGCTTCACCGCCGCCGCACCCGCCTGGGCGATCTCCGCCTCTCGCTGCGTGTCGCCCGTGCGCCGATAGGCATCGATCAGGAGTGAGTAGACGGGCAGGAGCGCCGGGTTCCGCTTCCGCGCACGCTCGAGCGGATGGATCGCCTCCCGCGGCCGCCCCGCGTCCATCAAGGCCGCGCCGAGGCCGTAGAGGGTGAGCGCATCTTCCTGGGTGGCGACGGCGCGCTCGTAGGTCTCGACGGCGCGCGCCTTGTCCCCCTTCTGCTGCCAGGCGAGGGCCTCGCCCTGGAGCACGTCGAGCCGGCGCTCGAAGTCCCGCACCGTCGCGAACACGTCGAGGGCCGCGTCGGGCTTGCCCTCCTGCAGGAGGGCAAAGCCCAGCAGAGTCCGGCCACGCGCACAGCCCGTCTGCGCCACGTTGCGATCGAGCTCGGTGTGGATCTCCGGGAGCCGCGCCTTGTCGGCGAGAGTCCGCCAGAAGGCGGGCAGGCCGTTGGCGGGATGGACGAACCGGTACTCGTCGCGGGCGATCACGCCGTCCCAGCGCGAGCTGCGCTTGAGGTAGACGAGGGCGTAGTCGTCCCAGTACACGAGCGCCCAGTCGGGCGACGTGAGGCCCCAGTCGGCGTCGGGCGCGAGATTCTCCAGGCCTCCCCCCGAGTACAGCGGATAGTCCATCACCGCCGCCTCGAAGCCGTAGGTGGACTGGAGCCGGGCGAGATGGTCCGGGTAGGCGCGGGCGAAGTGGATCTCCTCGCTGAGCCCAGTGGGGAGATACATTCGGCCGTCGACGATGGCCGCGCGCTTCGGGAAATCGCGCCAGGCGATGTAGCCGCCGAAGTGAAAAGCGTTGAAGAGCCTCCCCGTCATGCCGATGCCGTCGAGATAGCGGAGGGCGCCCTCGGGAACGAAGCGCGCGTCGACGCCGAGCCCCGCGCTCTTGCGTCCATCCGCGAGCGGCCGGACCTGGGCGATGGCGAGCCCCGCGGCCAGCGTGCACACCACGACTCCTGCGACGGCCACCGCCAGGGCGGGTCGACGAAGACGCACGGCGCTCGACGACGCCGCGAGCGCGGCCAGGGTGCGCGCCAGTACGGGTGCCGCCACGATGGTGAACAGGAAGATGAAGCGCACGCCGGTGAGGCCGAGATAGGCGAACGGGAGGACGAGGAGCGCCGGCACGATGGGCGCCTGCCGCCACGCCGCGAGGAGCGCCAGGAAGAGCAGGCCGGCCAGGATGTACACGCCGGGGTAGAGATCCACGGGCGGCCGCTGGAGCTCCGTGATCTCCTGCGCGGCCCAGCGCATCCCGGCCAGCCGGAAGGGCAGGGTGAGGCTCTCCACGCCGCGCGGATTCAGGAGGCAGGCGAGCAGGCTCAGCACGAGCACCGAGGCCACCGTGCGGAGCTGTCGTGCCGACGGCGGCCCGGGCAGCTCGTGCCCGCCGACCCGGCCGATCAGCCGAAGAGCCACGCCGCCCACGAGCACGGCGCCGAACGGCACGAGGGTGAGGATGACGCTCGGATGCATGTTCGCCCACACCACGTGCACCAGGGGCAGCGTGTAGATCCAGCGACGCCCCTCGAGGCGATAGGCGTCGAGGGCATAGATGGTGAAGCCGAGACAGAGCATGAGGACGAGGTCGGGCCGCTCGACGAAGCGATAGCGGACCATGGGGAGACACGCGAGGAGGACGGCGGCGGCGATCCAGGCGCGCAGGCCGCGATCGGCGGCGGGCTCCCGCGGCAGCGCGGCGTCCTTGAAGAGGATCCAGAAGGCCAGGGCCACCGTGGCCGCCTTGAGGAGGACGACGCCGGCCAGGCCCGCGGAGTGAAAGGCGAGATACAGCACCACGTCGAACAACCACTCCGTGTCGTGATACGGCAGCGCGACGCTGGGGAACGCGAGAAGCTCGTGGGAGGGAAGCGCCCGGCTCTCGACCATTAGGCGGCCGAGAGCGAGGTGGGTCCAGGTGTCGGGATCCTCGACCCTGGTGACGGCAAGGGCGAAGGCCATCGCCGCCACCAGGATGCCGAGCACCCGCGAGCCCGGGCGCAGGGTCACGTGGAGCGACTAGAGCCGCTCGATGATCGTGCCGATCCCCTGCCCGAAGCCGATGCACATGGTCTGGAGCCCGTAGCGCTTCTTGCTACGCTCGAGCTCGTGGAGGAGCGTGGTCATGAGACGCGCGCCCGAGCAGCCGAGGGGATGGCCGAGAGCGATGGCGCCACCGTTGACGTTGACACGCTCCATGTCGGGATGGAGCTCCCGCTCCCACGCCAGCACCACCGAGGCGAAGGCCTCGTTGATCTCGAAGAGGTCGATCTGGTCGATCTTGAGCCCGGCCTTCTTGAGCACGCGCTGGGTCGCGGGGATGGGCCCGGTGAGCATGATGGTCGGATCGACACCGGCTAGCGAGGTGGCCACGATGCGCGCGCGGGGGGGGAGCTTGAGCGCCTTGGCCCGAGCCTCGGACATGATGAGGAGGGCCGCGGCGCCGTCGGAGATCTGTGAGGAGTTGCCCGCGGTGACCACGCCGTCGGGCTTGAAGGACGGCGCGAGGGAGGCGAGCTTCTCCCAGTTCACGGGCACCCGCACGCCCTCGTCCACCTCGAAGACGCTGCCGTCGGGCAGCGTGATGGGCGCGATCTCCCGCTTGAAACGCCCTTCGGCGATGGCGCGCCCCGCCTTCTCGTGGCTCTCCCCGGAGAACTTGTCGAGCTCCTCCCGCTTGAGCCCCCACTGCTCGGCGAGCATCTCGGCGGAGATGCCCTGGGGCACGATGTTGTAGAGGGCCTGGAGCCGCGGCGAGAGGGCGCCCTCGCCGGGGCCGTCGGCGTTCGAGCCCATGGGCACGCGGCTCATGCTTTCCACCCCGCCCGCGATGACGCAGTCGTACTGGCCGGACATCACGCCCATGGCCGCGAAGTTGGCCGCCTGCTGGCCGGAGCC
>JBKOVG010000181.1:0-19064 GCA_046723845.1 Candidatus Methylomirabilota bacterium
GGGCTACGCGACCCTGGAGCACCTGGCCGCGCTGATGATGCACGGGCCCTGCCCGCTGCACCGTCGCACGTTCAGTGGAGTGGTGGTACAGCAGGACCTGTTTTCCATCATTGCGGACGAGGAGTGAACCGTGCCGGCTGACACACGCAAGCTCTCAGGCATCAAGGGGGAGGACGAGGCCGCCCGCTTTCTGTCCCGTTGCGGGTACGCCATCCTGGAGAAGAACGTCCGGACGCGCATGGGCGAGATCGACCTCGTGGCGAAGGAGGGCAAGACCCTCGTCTTCGTCGAGGTCAAGACCCGGCGCGATCTGGAGAACGCGCCGCCGCCCCAGGCGTCCGTGCACACGCGCAAGCAGAACAAGCTCGGCAAGCTTGCCCAGAGCTACCTGCGCGCCAAGCGGCTGCGTGAGCAGCCCTGCCGCTTCGACGTGGTGGCCGTCGTCGTCAACGACGAGGGCGGCGTCAAAGCCATCCGCCACATTCCCAACGCCTTCTCCGTGGGGGCGTGGTAGTTCGAGGCGAGCCGAGAGCTGAGTAGATGGTTCGAAAACGGTAGCGACCGGACGAACCGCTCGAAAGTCGCAGAGAGCTGAGTAGATGGATCGAGAAGTCGCACAGACTGGAGTTGATCGCTCGAGGCGAGCCGAAGGCGAGCCGAGAGCTGAGTTCGATGGGTGAAAAGCTGTAAGGACCGCTCGAAAAGTCGCAGAGGGCTGAGTCGATCGTGGGCCGCACCGAGGCCTTCGAAACCGCACTGAAGCTCGTCCCCGGGAAGAGCGCGCTGGTCGTCGTCGACATGCAACGCGCCTTCCTCGATCCGGGCGAGGCCATGGAAGTGCCCGCCGCCCGCGACATCGTGCCGCAGATCCAGTCTCTCCTCGTTCTCTTCCGCGGCCACGGCCTTCCCGTCGTCTTCACCGAGTTCACTTATGCAGAAGCCGTGCCCCTGCTCGTCGGGCACCTCCATCCCGAGCATCGGCGCGCGGCGGCCGGCGCCCCGCGCGGATTCGGGCGGCCTTCCTCCTCCTGTCTCCGCGGCGAGGCCAATGTCCACGTGGTGCCCGAGCTCGCCCCGCGACCCGACGAGCTCGTGGTGACCAAGCACTACTACGACGGGTTCAACGGCACCCCCCTCGATCACGCCCTGCGCGCGCGAGGCGTCACCCACCTCGTCCTCACCGGCACCATGACGGACATCTGCGTGCTCGCCACCGTGGTGGGCGGTATGAATCGCGAGTACCGCATGACCGTGGTGGAGGACGCCACGGCCACCCTCAGCCCCGAGATCCAGCGTACCACCCTCGACGTTATCCGCCGCGCCTACGCCCGCGTGCTCACCGCCAAGCAGGTCGCAGAGGAGCTGGCCCAGTGGTAGCCCTCGTCCGCCCGAGTGTGGTAGCGTCGTGGGCATGAGTGACGGCCTCCGCTTCTCCGGCTGCATCCCGGCGAACCTCCTCCCCTTTACCGCCGATCTGCAGATCGACGTGCCCGCCTATAAGCAGCACCTGCGCTGGCTCGCCAACACGAAGGGCGTCGCCGCCATCGTGGCCAATGGGCACGCGGGGGAAGTGTCGTCCCTCTCGCGCGAGGAGCGCCAGCACGCGCTCGCCCTCGCCCTCGAGGAAGTGGGCGATCGGGTCCCCATCATCGCGGGGGTGTACGCGGACGGGACCCAGGAGGCGATTACCCTCGCCCGGGACGCGAAGGCGGCGGGCGCCCAGGGCCTCCTCGTCTTCCCGCCCACCATCTTCATGTGGGGCGCGCAGGTGAAGCCGGAGATGGTGCTGCGGCACTTCTCCACGCTCGCCGACGCCATCGATCTGCCCCTGATCGTCTTCGAGTATCCGCCGGTCTCCGGGCTCGGCTACAGCCCCGAGACCCTGAGCGAACTCTGCAAGATCCCCAGCGTGGTCGGGGTGAAGGACTGGTCCAACGACATCGTGGCCTACGAGAAGAATCTCCGCGCACTCCGCGCCTCCGGGCGCCCCGTGGCCATGCTCTCGTCGTTCACCATGTCGCTCATGGCGACCTTCCTCCTGGGCTCCGACGGCTGCATCTCCGGCATGGGCAGCGTGGCCGCCGATCTGCAGGCCGCGCTCTACGCCGCCGTCACCGCGGGGAACCTCGCGGAGGCCCAGCGCATCAACGAGCGGCTCGCCCCGCTCGTCAACGTCTTCTACGCGCCGCCCTTCGTGGACATGCACAACCGGATGAAGGAGGCGCTGGCCCTGCTCGGCCGTATTCCCTCCGCGCACGTCCGCCCGCCCCTCACGGCGGTGTTGGATGACGAGCGTTACCGCATCCGTCTGGCCCTTCGCGCGGCGGGTCTCAGCGCCTAGTTCCTCGTGGGCGCGCGCCGAGAGGCCTCGGCGCCTTCGCGGCGGCCCAGCTTGCGGCTCCCCGAGTGTTTACGGTATAAGAGGGCCACCCGATGGTGCCGGAAAGCCCCTTGACGGCCCGCAGCTCCCACGAAAGCGACCTGCTCCGGGCCGCCCTCCGCCGTTTCCCCGGTGGCGTGCTCGGGGGGTACTACGCCCCTGACGACCTCCAGTTCGTGGTCAAGGAAGCCCGGGGCGCCCACCTCTACGATTTCTCCGGACGCGAGTACATCGATTACATCCTGGGCAGCGGGCCCATGGTGCTGGGGCATGCCCATCCCGCGGTCATGGCCGCGGTGGAGGCGCAGCTCGGGAAGGGCACGACCTACTTCCAGCTCTCCGAGCCGGCCATCGCCCTCGCGGAGGAGATCTGTCGCGCCGTCCCGTGCGCGGAGCAGCTCCGCTACACCTCCTCGGGGAGCGAGGCGACCTTCTTCGCGCTGCGCGTGGCGCGGGCCTTCCGCAAGCGCGACCGCATCCTGAAGTTCGAGGGAGGCTTCCACGGCACCCACGACTACTCGCTCATGAGCGTGGGACCGCGCGCCCCCAAGGCCTTTCCCGCCCCCACCCCGGACTCCGCGGGCATTCCCCACGCGATCAACGAGGAGGTGCTCGTCGCCCCCTTCAACGACCTGGCGGAGACGGAAGCCATCATCGCCGCGCATCACGAGAGCCTGGCCGCCGTCATCATGGAGCCCTTCCAGCGCTTGATCGTGCCAGACCGGGCCTTCCTCGCCGGCGTGCGAGAGCTGACGCAGGGCTTCGGCGTGCCTCTGATCTTCGACGAGATCGTGACGGGCTTCCGCTTCGCCTACGGCGGCGCCCAGGAGTACTACGGGGTGGTGCCGGACCTGGCCGCCCTCGGCAAGATCATCGGCGGCGGCTTCCCTCTCGCGGCGGTGGTGGGACGCGAGGAGATCATGCGGCATCTCGCCCCCGCCCTCGAGGAGACCGGGGACTTCGTCCAGCAGGCGGGCACCCTCAACGGCAATCCCGTGGCCGCGGCGGCGGGGCTCGCCACCCTCGCCGAGCTGCGCAAGCCGGGCACCTACGCTCGGCTCTTCGAGACGGGCCGCCGCGTCAAGAGCGCCCTCGAGCAGGCGGCAAGCGCGGTCGGCGTCGCGGCCCAGGTCGCGGGGGAGGCGCCGGTGTTCGAGATCTACTTCACCGATCGCCCCATCACTGACTACCGCGCCACCCTGGCCGCGGATCGCGCGCGCCACGCCGTCTTCACCCGCGCGCTCCTTGAGCGTGGCGTTGTCAAGGCCGCGCAGAAGATCTACGTGTCGCTCGCCCACACTGAAGAAGACATCCAGCGGACCGTCCAATCCTTCAACGCGGCCCTCGAGGCCGTGGCCAGCAACAACCCCAATGCCCGCAAGGAGGGCTGAACCGATGGCAGAGCGTTGGCAAGACGAGCAGTGGGCCCAGGCTGAACAGTTCTGGTACAGCGGAAAGACCACCCGGCGCCGGTTCCTCGGCTTCTCCGCGGCCGCCGCGGGCGCCCTCGGTGCCACGGTGGCGGTACCCGCGTGGTGGCGGGATGCCTTCGGCCAGGCCAAGGCCTACAAGGTGGGCACGATGCAGCCCCTGTCGGGGACGGCGGCGGCCGGCGGCAAGACCGCGCTGGTGGGCACCCAGATGGCGGTGGATCACATCAACAAGACCGGCGGCATCAATGGCCGCCCCGTCGAGCTGATCATCGCCGACTACGAGTCCAAGCCGGACGTGGGGCGGCGCAAGGCCGAGAAGCTCGCCGTGGAGGACAAGATCGACGTGCACGAGGGCGGCTTCCTCTCGAACGTGTGCCTCGCCTGCATGCCGGTGTGGGACGAGCACAAGATCCTCAACATGATCGGGGTGTGCCTCGACACCACCATCACCACGAGCAAGTGCAACCGCTACACTTTCCGGCCCTTCGACTATGCGCCCGCCCAGGCGGTGGCCTTCGCGCCGTACCTGGTGAACAAGCTGGGCAAGAAGTGGCATCTCGCCTACGCCGACTACTCCTGGGGCCAGTCGACCAAGGACGCCTACGCCGAGCAGATCAAGAAGGCGGGCGGCGAGGTGGTGGGCACCACCGGCATCCAGCTCGGCACGGCGGACATGACAGCCTTCCTCTCGAAGATCACGGGCAACTTCGACGGCTTTTTCGGGATCTTCTTCGGGAAGGACGGCGTCACCATCGGCAACCAGGCCTACGACCTCGGCATGACCAAGAAGTACAAGTGGGCAGGCGACGGCGCCATTGCCGAGTCCACGAACCTGCCCGGCCTCGGCACCAAGATCGAGGGCTTCGTGGGCATCAACCGCTACCTGCCCGTCCTCGACGGCCCGCTGAACACGCCCTCGCACAAGAAGTTCCTCGACGAGGCGGTGGTGCGGCTGAAGCAGATCGATCCGTCCGGTCCGCTCCCCGACCGCTACGTGCAGTCGAACTTCGAGGCCATGAACTTCCTCAAGATCGGCATGCAGAAGTCCGGCTTCCAAGGTCGGCAGGATACGCCCAAGCTCATTGCCGCCCTCGAAGGGCTCGAGGTCAAGGAAGGCGACGACTTCCCGCAAGGCGACAAGACGCTTCGCAAGGAGGACCACCAGGCCTTCGTCCGCGAGTTCATCTTCACCGTCGCCAACGGCAAGCACAAGATCCTCGAGGTCGTGCCGAAGGAGAAGACCATCTTCCCGCCCGCCTGCACCTTCGCCTAGTGGCGGCGGACGGCTCAAAGGAGACGGCGGCTCCGGTTACCCTCCGCCCGGAGGGAAGCGGGGCCGCCGTCTCCGGCCCCCTCCTGCGCACGGAGGGGCTGACCATGCGCTTCGGCGGGCTCACCGCCGTCAACAACGTGAGCGTCGCGGTGGCGCGCGGCGAGATCCGCGCCATCATCGGGCCCAACGGCGCGGGAAAGTCCACCTTCTTCAACTGCCTCACCGGCGTGCTCCGCCCCACCGCGGGACACATCTACCTGAACGGTGAGGACGTGGCGGGCCTGCCCCCCAACGCCGTTTCGCACAAGGGCCTCGCCCGCTCCTACCAGATCACCAACATCCTGCCCGGAGCGACCGTGCTGGAGAACGTGCGGGTGGCCGTCCAGTCGCGGCACCACGCCTGGAACATGCTGCGCCATCGCTACGCGTTCCCCGACCTGATGGACCGGGCTCGCGCCGTGCTCGATGCGGTCGGGCTCCGGAGCGACGAAGACGAGCTGGCCGCCAACCTCTCCCACGGCGCCCAGCGCAACCTCGAGATCGGCATCGCGCTGGCCACGGAGCCCCAGCTCCTCTGCCTCGACGAGCCGACGGCGGGCATGAGCGTGACGGAGACGCTCGCCACCGTCGAGCTCGTGCGGCGCATCGCCAAAGATCTGACCATCGTGATCGTGGAGCACGACATGGAGGTGGTGATGGGGCTCGCCCACCGGATCACCGTGCTCCACTACGGCGAGGTCCTGGCCGAGGGCACACCGGCAGAGATCCAGGCCAATCCCCGGGTGCAGGAGGTCTACCTCAAGACCTGATGCTCACCCTCGACGGCGTCCACACCTACTACGGCAAATCACACATCCTTCACGGGGTCTCCATCGAGGTGAAGCCTGGGGAGGTGGTGGGGCTGCTCGGCCGCAACGGCGTCGGCAAGAGCACCACGCTCAAGACAGTGATGGGTCTCGTGCGTCCGTCGCAGGGCACGGTCACCTTCGAGGGCCGGTCGATCGGCGGCATGGCGCCGCACCATCTCGCCCACCTCGGCATCGCCTGGGTCCCGGAGGAGCGGCGCATCTTCCGCCTGCTCACGGTGATGGAAAACCTCCGGACGGGGCTGGATCGCGCCGGCGTCACCGAGGCCAAGCGGAAGACGATGCTCGACAAGATCTACGCGTCGTTTCCCGTGCTCGCGGAGCGGCAGAACCAGGCCGGGGGCACCCTGTCGGGCGGCGAGCAGCAGATGCTGGCCATCGCGCGCGCCATGATGCTCGAGCCCAAGATCATCCTGCTCGACGAGCCGACCGAAGGTCTCATGCCGCGCATGGTCGGGCAGATCTCGGAGATCATCCGGGTGCTGCACCGCGAGGGCGTGGCCATCCTCCTCGTTGAGCAGAACGTGCCCCTCACCCTCGAGGCCTCGAGCCGCGTCTACATCATGGAAAAAGGCGTGGTGCGGCACCACGCGCCCGCCGCCGACCTCCGCGCCAACCACGCGGTCATCCACCAGTACCTGGGCATCTAGGCATGGCCATCCCGCTCGAGCAGATCCTCATCCAGACGATCAACGGCATCGTGAACGGGATGATCCTCGCCCTCGTGGCCTCGGGGCTTACCCTGATCTTCGGCATCATGGACGTGGTGAACTTCGCCCACGGCGACCTCGTCATGCTGGGCGGATTCGTGGGCGCCACCACCATCGCGACGACCGGGAACTTCTGGCTGGCCCTCCTCGTCGCCGCGGTGGTCATCGCGGTGTTCGGCGCCGCGCTTCAGGCGACCACGCTCCGGCCGCTCATCGGGCGCGATCCCCTCACCACCATCCTCGCCACCTTCGGCATCTCCCTCGTGCTCCAGAAGTACGCCATCTGGCAGTGGGGTCCGTCGGCGCGGCGCATTCAGGAGCCAATCACCGGCAACTTCAGTCTCTTCTATCTCCAGTACCCGTGGTACCGGCTCCTCACGGCGGTGCTCGCCGGGATCATCATCGGCGCCCTCTACCTCTTCCTGCGCTACGGGAGATACGGCATCTGGATCCGCGCCACCACCCAGGACCGCGTGATGGCGCAGGCCATGGGCATCCCCGTGCCCCTCGTGCACACCGCCGTTTTTGCCATCGGCGCCGGCATGGCCGCCGCGTCCGGCGTGCTCTTCGGTCCGCTCGGCGGCGTGACGCAGAACATCGGCCTCGACTTCACCCTGCGCGCCTTCATCGTGGTGGTGGTGGGCGGCATGGGCAATCTCGGGGGCTCGATCCTCGCGTCGATCTTCATCAGCCTGCTCGAGGCGTACGCCGCGCTGATCGTGAGCCCGGCCCAGGCCGTGATCGTGTCCTTCATCGCCTTGATCCTGACCCTCCTCTTCCGGCCCACCGGGCTCTTCGTGCCCACGCCGAAATAGCCATGCCGCGCTCGGCCACCGCCTACTGGATCGGCTTCTGCGTCATCCTCGCGCTCTTGGTCGTGGCGCCGCTGGTGCTGCCCGAGTTCTGGCGCCGCTTCGTCACGGAGATCCTGATCTGGGGCCTGCTCGCAATGTCCTCGGACATCCTGATCGGTTACACGGGCATGATCTCCTTCGGCCACTCGGTCTTCTTCGGGCTCGGCATGTACTGCGCGGCCGCGGCGCTCCTGAGCGTCAAGCCGCCCAACCTCTGGCTCGCCCTCCTCTACGGCCTGGCCGGCGCCGCCGCGGTGGCGACCTTCGTCGCGTTCTTCGCCACGCGCTTGCGGGAGATCTACTTTTCCATCACCACGCTCGTCTTCTCGCAGATTTTCTACGTCATCATCTTCACGTGGACGGAGGTGACGGGCGGCGAGAACGGTCTGGCCTTCAGCCAGCCTCCGTTCTCCCTCCCCGGCCTCTGGTCGGGGCGCTTCACCCCGGTGACGCTCCACTGGTTCGTGCTGGCCGTGGTCACCATCTCGTTCCTCCTGCTCCGGCGCGTGACCCAGTCGCCCTTCGGCATGGTGCTGCAGGCCATCCGCGAGAACGAGCCGCGCGCCCGCGCCATCGGCTACTCCGTCGAGCGGTACAAGATCGTGGCCGTCATGCTCTCCGGGCTCTTCGCGGGCCTGGCGGGGGTGCTCTACGCCATCCAGAACAAGTTCGCCGCGCCCGACTTCGTCTTCTTCCTCATCTCGGGCGAGGTGGTGATCTTCAACGTCATGGGCGGGGTGGGCACGCTGGTAGGCCCGGTGGCCGGCGCCGCCTTCTTCCTGCTCCTCCGCGAAGGGTTCTCGCGCTACTTCACCGAGTACTACCTGATTCCCGTGGGCATCATCTTCACGGCCATGGTCATCTTCATGCCCCAGGGCCTGCTCGGCTTCGCCAAGCGCCGGTTGAACCAGTAGACGCTCAGGCGCCGGTGCTGCCGAAGCCGCCCATCCCGCGCTCCGATTCGGGGAGGCGGTCCACCTCCACCAGCTTCACCTCCGCCACCGGCTGCACCACGAGCTGGGCGATGCGCTCGCCCCGCGCGAGGTCGACGGGCTCGGCGCCGTGGTTGATCAGGAGCACCTTGAGCTCGCCTCGATAGCCGGAGTCGATGAGGCCAGGCGCGTTGAGCACGGTGACCCCCTTCTGCATGGCGAGCCCAGAGCGCGGCAGCACGAGCCCCGCGTGCCCCGGGGGAATGGCCACGGCGAGACCGGTCGGCACGAGGCGCCGCTCTCCCGGCTCGAGCCGCGCGCGCTCGGACGCGCGCAGGTCCAGCCCCGCGTCGCCCGGCCGGGCGTGGCCGGGGAGGGGCAGCCCATCGTCGAGCCTCAGGGCGTCGATGTCCACCCGGACTATTCCAGCTCGCCGGGCACGTGCTCCGGCGCGGCTCGCGCGCGCAGCGAGACCCGTTGCGCGCTGGCTTCCTGCTCGTCTTCCGATTCGATCACCCTGCCCTCCATGACTGCGCGAGGATGGACTCCGGCGAGAGTAGCAGATGCGCGCGGCATGCACCGGATCTGATGCAGGGGTGGACACCATCCTTCGGGGCCGATATCGTCGAACCCGGGTCCGCGCGCTCGTGCTCGCACGCTCTGCTGATCGTCCGACTCACGGGTCGACTCCCTTCCGCGGCCTCTGAGCGAGGTCAATCGGACCATTGACGCTCCGCTGTATCCGATCCGAGTCGTTGACGGTGCCTCATTTCGTCCCGACACTCGGCCCATGCTGGCGCGCGTGCGGTCGGCCACCGTCTTCGGCGTGGAGGCCGACGACGTCTTTGTGGAGGTCGACGTCGCGCCCGGCCTGCCTTCCTTCACTACCGTGGGCCTCCCCGATTCCGCCGTGCGCGAGAGTCGCGATCGCGTCCGTGCGGCCATCCGCAACGCCGGGCTCGAGTTTCCCATGGACCGGATCACCGTCAACCTGGCTCCGGCCGAGGTGCGCAAGGTGGGGACGGCCTTCGATCTGCCCATGGCCCTGGGGATACTCGTCGCCACCGAGACGCTCAAACCGGACCGCCTCGAGCACGTGGTGGCGCTCGGCGAGCTGTCCCTCGACGGACGCATCCAGCCCGTGCGCGGGGTGTTGCCCATCGCCCTCCACTGCCGGCGGCGGGGCGTCCCACGCCTGCTCGTCCCCGCCGGCAACGCCGAGGAGGCGGCGGTGGTGGGCGGCATCACCGTGATCCCCCTCGAGACGCTCCACCATGCCCTCGAGTACCTGAACGGGGAGCGCGAGATCGCCGCGTATCGACCGGGAGGGCTGCGCCGCCCCGCGGACTCGGAGGAGGGCCTGGATCTTGCCGACGTCCGCGGTCACCTCTGGGCCAAGCGGGCCCTCGAGATCGCTGCCGCGGGAGGGCACAACCTGATCATGGTCGGCCCGCCCGGATCGGGCAAGACCATGCTCGCTCGCCGGCTCAGCAGCATCCTCCCGCCACTGGCCGTGGAGGAAGCCATCGAGGTGACCACGGTGTGGAGCGTGATGGGCCTGCTCGCGGCCGGGCACGGACTGGTGCGGGAGCGCCCCTTCCGCGCGCCTCACCACACTATTTCCGGGGCGGGACTCATCGGAGGAGGGAGCGTGCCCCACCCCGGCGAAGTGAGCCTGGCCCATCTGGGCGTTCTCTTCTTGGACGAGCTACCCGAGTTCTCCGTGCGCGTCCTCGATTCGCTGCGCCAGCCCCTCGAGGACGGCACGGTGGTCGTGTCGAGAGCAGCCGGCCGCGCGGCCTTCCCCGCTCGCTTCCAGCTCGTGGGCGCCGCCAACCCCTGTCGCCGCGGCTGCGCCTCCCTGGATGCCTGCATCTGCTCGCCGGGGGAGCGGCAGCAGTACCTCGCCCGGCTCTCTCGTCCGTTCCTCGACCGGATCGACCTCCACCTTGAGGTACCGGCCGTGCCGTATGCCGATCTCACGGCTGGAGGGGGCGAGCCCTCGGCGGCCATCCGCGCGCGGGTCGAGGCCGCTCGCCAGCGTCAGGGAGAGCGCCTGGCCGGCTCCGGCGCGCGAGTGAACGCCCGGATGAGCGGACGCCAGGTGCGGCGCTTCTGCGCGGCGCCGCCCGAGGGCGCCCGGCTCCTCCAGGAGGCGGTGAGCCGGCTGGGCCTCTCCGCACGCGGCCACGACCGCGTCCTCAAAGTCGCCCGCACTATCGCCGACCTTGAAGGATGTGAGAGGATAGCCGTGGAGCACGTGTCCGAGGCCGTCCAGTATCGCGGCCTCGACCGCTGCCTCTGATCCTTCCCCAAGGAGACCTCGCATGCCGGCCACACATCCAATGACCCTTCCTCGCGAAGGCACGACTCTCGTGATCGTGGATGTTCAGGAGCGCCTCTTCCCCGCCATGGACGCGGACCATCGTGAGGAGGTGATGCGCAACATCAAGATCCTCATCACCGCCGCCCGCCGCCTCGGTCTGCCCGTGATCGCCACCGAGCAGTATCCCAAGGGGCTCGGTCACACCTTGCCCGAGCTCAGGGATACCCTCGGACCCGAGGTGCAGCCCGTGCCCAAGGTGAACTTCTCCTGCTGGGGCGTGGAAGAGGTGCGGACGCGCCTCAAGGCCACCGGCACCCGCCAGGTCATTCTCGCCGGCATCGAGGCGCACGTGTGCGTGCTCCTCTCCGCGCTCGATCTCCTCGGCGAGGACATGGTCGTGCACGTGGGCGCGGATGCCGTCACGTCGCGCACCCAGGCCAACTGGCGCCTCGGCACGGAGCAGCTGCGCCAGGCCGGCGCGGTAGTGAGCGCCACCGAGACGCTCGCCTTCCAGCTTCTCGGCAAGGCCGACACGGACGAGTTCCGGGAGATCGCGCGCCTCATCCGCTGATGCCTCGGTACTTCGACATCCGCTCCACCGTGCTCATCACGGTGGGCTACGGCATCCTCCCCGAGGACGAGGACCGCCCCCTCGCCTACGACCTAAAGCGCGCCATCGCCGCCCGCAGCCAGGGCGCAGAGGGCCGCGGCGCGGTCGTGGTCACAGACATGTGGATGCTCAATCAGGAGATGGCCGAGCTCTTCCCCGCCATCGCGGTGGGCGGTCCCGGCGTCAATGCCTTCGCCGCCCAGATCTACGAAGAGCTACCCGTGGCCTTCACCCGCGACGAGCGGGTCTTTATCCAGATGAGCGAGGAGCCGGGCAAGCGCGCGGCCCTGTGGGGCATGGATTCGGACGCCACGCGAGAGGCCGTCGAGCGGTTCGTGGCGGATGGCTGGCTGGACCGCTTCCTCAACCTCGTCTGGAAGCGTCGGTAGCGGGTACTAAGGCTAGCGGAAGCTGATGGCGTGACCGCGGGGCACGTTGGTGATGGTCACCGTCCCATCCCGCTCGATGTACCGATAGATCACCGTCTGCGACCCGTTGCTGCCCAGCGACGGGCTCTGGCCCAGAATCTTTTGCACGTACTGCGTGGTCTCCGCGTACGGCGGAATGCCGCGGTAGTAGTCGACCGCCTTCTCGCCCGCGTTGTAGGCGGCCAGGGCGAGGGGAACGTTGCCGGGATAGCGATCGAGGAGGTAGCGCAGGTGCCGCACGCCTCCCTCGATGTTCTGGTACGGGTCGAAGACGTTGCGCACGCCGAGGGCGGAAGCGGTGCGGGGCATGAGCTGCATCAGGCCCTGCGCGCCCTTGTTGGAGACGGCGCGCGGATTGAAGGCTGACTCCGCGCGAATCACTGCTCCCACGAGGTCGGGGTCCACGCCATGGCGGGCGGCGATCTCGCGAATCTCCTCGCTGTAGCGCGTGCGGACAACCTCAGGCAGTCTGAGCCAGCCCTGGGCCGTGCCCGACAGCCCGCCCACCCTTTTGAAGCGCGGGTCCGTCGGCGCGTTGGTGAAGTGGGTCACGCCCTCTTCGTCCACGCGGCGATACAGCGACGACGCGAAGGCCGGTGGCGCGAAGACGGTCGTGAGCAGGGCAAGGAAGCCGAGGACGGGAAGCCAGAACACTATGAAACGAACATAGCGAAAGAGCCTCTGGACCTCAAAACGAAAACGGCTGCCGATCTCGGCAGCCGTTTCGGCCTTCTAGGCCAAGGACTTGGCTAGTTGCGCGAGGTCAGGAGCGCATCCTTGATCCGGCCCGCCCGCGGCAGCGCATCTTCCAGCGCGATGTCGAGCACCTCCTCCACCGAATCGACCAGGTGGAAGGTCATGCTCTCCCGGAGCGCCTGAGGCACGTCCTCGATCAGGTTCCGCTCGTTGCGCCTAGGCAGGATGACCGTGGTCACCCCCGCACGGCGCGCCGCTAGCACCTTCTCCTTGATACCGCCCACCGCGAGGACCCGACCGGAGAGGGTGATCTCGCCGGTCATGGCCAGGCGCGGCTTCACCCGCCGCTGTCCCATGAGCGAGGCCAGCGCGGTGACCATGGTCACGCCCGCCGACGGCCCGTCCTTCGGGATGGCGCCGGCAGGAATATGCACGTGGATGTCCGAGCTGTCCCAGAAATCGGAGCGAATGCCGAGATCGGCGGCGTGCGACCGCACCCACGACAGGGCCGCCTGGGCCGACTCCTTCATCACATCGCCGAGCTGGCCGGTGAGCGTCAAGGTCTTGCCCCCCTTCATACGCGTGGCCTCGATGAAGAGGATGTCGCCGCCGGCGGCCGTCCACGCGAGGCCGACGGCCACCCCGGGCACCCGGGTGCGCTCCTCCAGCTCCTCGACGAGGAAGCGCGGCGAGCCGAGCAGCTCGCCCACCAGCTCGGGCGTCACCTCGACGAGCCCTGTCTGGCCCTCCACGCGACGCTTGGCGATCTTGCGGGAGATGGCCGCGATCTCGCGCTCCAGGCTGCGCAGGCCGGCCTCGCGCGTGTAGTGGCGCACGAGCCGGGCGAGGGCGGCGTCCGTCCAGCGAATGTCTTCGCCCTCCACGAGGCCGTGGTCCTTGGCCTGCTTGGGCACGAGGTGCGCACCGGCGATCCGCACCTTCTCCTCCTCCGTGTAGCCGGGGAGCTCGATGATCTCCATGCGGTCACGCAGGGCGGGCGGCACGGTATCGAGCAGGTTCGCCGTGGTGATGAAGAGCACCCGCGAGAGATCGAACGGCACGTCGACGTAGTGGTCACGGAAGGCCACGTTCTGCTCGGGGTCCAGCACCTCGAGAAGGGCGGAGGCGGGATCGCCCCGGAAGTCCATGCCGAGCTTGTCGATCTCGTCCAGCATGAGCACGGGATTCTTCGACTCCGCGCGCCGCAGCCCCTGGATGATCTGACCCGGCAGAGCGCCGATGTAGGTCCGCCGATGGCCACGGATTTCCGCTTCGTCGCGCATGCCTCCGAGCGAGATCCGATGGAACTTGCGTCCTAGCGCACGCGCAATGGATCGTCCGAGCGAGGTCTTGCCCACGCCAGGAGGGCCGACGAAGCAGAGGATCGGGTCCTTGCCCTTCGGGCGCATGCTCTTCACCGCGAGATACTCGAGGATGCGGTCCTTGACCTTCTCGAGCCCCCAGTGATCCTCGTCGAGCACGCGGCGCGCCTCGGTCAGGTCGAGGACGTCCTCGGTCTCCTTGCTCCACGGCAGGGCCACCAGCCACTCCAGATATGTCCGCGCCACCGTGTATTCCGCGGCGGCGGGCGGCATCTTGGAGAGCCGGTCGAGCTCGCGCAGCGCTTCCTTCTGCGCGTCCTCGGTCATGCCGGCGGCCTCGATGGCTCGGCGCAGCTCGTCGATCTCCTGCGTGCGCTCGTCGGTCTGGCCCAGCTCCTTCTGGATGGCCTTGAGCTGCTCGCGGAGATAGTAATCCCGCTGACCCTTGCCCACCTCCGACTCCACCTGCGACTGGATGCGCGAGCCAAGCTCGGCGACCTCTAGCTCCTTGGTGAGGATGGCCATGAGCCGACCGAGCCGGGCTTTGACGTCCGAGGTGGCGAGGAGCTCCTGCTTCCCTTGGCTGGTCAGCGACGGCAGCGAGGCCGCGATGGCGTCGGCCACGCGGCCGGGATGGCCAAGGCTGTTGACGGCCTCCGCCACCTCGTCGGGGAGGACCGGCGACAGCTCCACGATCTTCTCGAAGAGCGTCTTAGCGTTGCGCGTGAGCGCCTCTGCCTCCAGGTCGCCTGGCGCGGGCATGATGTCCGGCACCTCTTCCACGCGGGCCCGCAGGAAGGGCCGGATCTGAATCACCTCGATGAGCCGGATGCGGGTGGTGCCCTGCACCACGAGACGCACGGAGCCGTCGGGCTGCTTGAAGACCTTGTGGATCGTGGCGTAGGTGCCGATGCGGTGCAGATCGCCCTCCTCGGGCGCATCCACCGCGGCCACGAGCTGGCCGAACGTGCCGATGGCGCGTCCGCCCACGCTCATGGCGTCGTCGATCAGGCGAATCGAGGATTCACGCCCGGCGCCCAGGGGCATCACGGCGTGGGGGAACAGCACGGCGTCCCGCAAGGGCAGCACGGAGACGATCTCGGGAACACCGGTATGGATACCTGGCTGTGCCGCGTCGGCCTTCAGCTCTTCAGCCATCGATCGTCCTTTCCGAGCCCGCTCAGAACAGATCCACGGGCTTCAACTGACTCGAGGCCGCTCGCACCAGCGCCTCACTGCGATCCCGGCGGACCTGGTCGGGCACTTCGCCCATCTCCGTCCGCACGTAGCTGGTCAGGTTCTCGATCTGCGTCTGCATGTCGAGCATGCGGCGCCTCATCTTTAAGATGATCTCGATCCCTGCGAGATTCACGCCGAGGTCCCGCGCGAGGCGGGTGACGCGCGCGATCTCCTCCACGTCCTCCGCGGAGTACCGGCGGGTCTGGCCCTCGGTACGTGAAGGCCGGATCAGCCCCTTCTTCTCGTACATCCGCAGCGTCTGGGGGTGGAGCTTCAGCATGTCGGCGACCACCCCGATCATGTAGAGCGGCTTGCCCTTGTCGGTCACGGGCGGCCCTCCGGGCGCGGCAGGAGCCGTCCGAGCTCGCGGAAGAGCTCCTGGGTTCGCGCGTCGATGCCGCGCGGAATCTCGACCTTCACCGTCACGTAGAGATCGCCGCGCCCCTCACCGGCCAGGCGCGGCAGGCCCCGACCGCGCAGGCGCAGGACCTGCCCTCCCTGGGTTCCCGGCGGCACCACGAGCTCGGCCACGCCTTCCAGCGTGTGCACGGGCACGCGGCCGCCGAGCACGGCCTCGCCGATGGTCACGCAGGTCTCCGTGCAGAGGTTGTGACCCTTGCGCGAGAAAGCGGGGTCGTCCTGCACACGCGTGATCACCACGAGGTCGCCGCGGGGGCCGCCGAACGGCCCGGCATGTCCCTCGTCGGCGACTCGGATCTGAGCCCCTGTCTCCACGCCGGCGGGAATGAGGACGTTGACGGTGGCGCGGCCGGGCGTGACGCCGCGGCCTCGGCAGTCGGGGCACGGATCGCTGACCCGCTTGCCGGCGCCGCTGCACGCGGGACAGATTTCCCGCGTACCGGCGTCGTGCCACACGGAGCCGGTTCCGCCACAGTGATCGCACCGCGTGGATTGGCCGTCGGCCCGCACGCCCGTCGCCGCGCAGGTGCGACATGGCGACAGGCGGTCGAACGGCACGTCGAGGGAGGTGCCCGTAGCCGACTGGACGAACGAGAGCTCGATGGCGACCCGGACGTCGTCTCCCCGGCGGCCCGCCGCCGAGGTCGCAGTCTTCGCGCGCTCCGCTCGAGGCCCGCCTAGCTTGCCTTGCCGGTCATAGACGGAGCGAGCGGTCGGATCGCTCAGGACGCGATAGGCTTCGACGATCTCCTCGAAGAGGGACTGCGTGTCGTGCTCCCAGAGATTGACGTCCGGCGAGTACCGTCGCGCCAGGCGCTGGTACGCCCGCCTGATCTGGGTGGACGTCGCGCCGACGCCGATCTCGAGAACCGCGTAGTAGTCACGGGCCATGGTGGTGTCGCGGGGGACGGCACCCGATCGGCACCGTCCCCCTCGCTCGCTCTACTTCTTGTCGCCGAGATCCTTGAACTCGGCGTCGATGACATCGCCCTTCGCCCCGCCCTGGCCAGCGCCGCCGTCGGCTCCGGACGGCCCCGCGCCAGGCTGGGCCTGCGCCTGAGCCTCCCGGTACATCGCTTCCGCGAGCTTGTGGGAGGCGCGGGTCAGCTCCTCCTGGGCCCGCTTGATCCGATCGAGGTCGTCGCCCTTGAGGGCTTCCCTCGCCTCGGCCATGGCGGCCTCGATGGTCTGCTTGTCCTCGGCCGAGATCTTGTCCCCGTTGTCCCGGAGCGTCCGCTCGGTCGTGTAGACGAGGGAGTCGCACTGATTCTTGGCCTCGATCGCCTCGCGGTTCTTGGCGTCCTCGGCCGCGTGCGACTCCGCTTCCTTCTTCATGCGCTCGATCTCGTCCTTGGTCAGCCCGGACGAGGCAGTGATGGTGATGTTCTGCTGCTTGTTCGTCGCCTTGTCTTTCGCCGACACGTTCAGGATGCCGTTGGCGTCGATGTCGAAGGTGACCTCGACCTGCGGCACGCCCCGCGGGGCGGGCGGAATGCCGTCGAGATGGAAGCGACCCAGCGTACGGTTGTCACGCGCCATGGGCCGCTCGCCCTGCAGCACGTGCACCTCCACCGAGGGCTGGCTGTCCGACGCCGTCGTGAACGTCTCCGTCTTCTTCGTGGGGATGGTGGTGTTGGCCTCGATCAGCCGCGTCATCACCCCACCCAGCGTCTCGATGCCGAGAGAGAGCGGCGTGACGTCGAGGAGGAGCAGATCCTTGACCTCGCCCGTGAGCACGGCCGCCTGCACCGCAGCCCCCACGGCCACCACCTCGTCGGGGTTGACCGTCTTGTTGGGGTCCTTGCCGAAGAGCTTCTTCACCTCGTCCTGGACCTTGGGCATGCGGGTCTGGCCGCCCACGAGGATGACCTCGTCGAGATCGCCCGCGGACACTCCGGCCTGCCGCATCGCTTCGCGGCACGGCCCGAGGCTGCGCTCGATCAGATCGGCCACCAGTGACTCGAGCTTAGCCCGGGTCAGGGTGAGCACGAGGTGCTTGGGACCGCTCGCATCCGCGGTGATGAAGGGGAGATTGATCTCCGTCTGCACCACGGTGGAGAGCTCGCACTTGGCCTTCTCCGCCGCTTCCTTGAGGCGCTGCAGAGCCATCCGGTCCTTGCGCAAGTCGATGCCCTGCTCCTTCTTGAACTCGTCGGCGATCCAGTCGATCACCTTCTGGTCGAAGTCGTCACCGCCGAGATGCGTGTCGCCGTTGGTCGCCTTGACCTCGACCACGCCCTCGCCGATCTCGAGGATCGAGATGTCGAAGGTGCCGCCGCCCAGGTCGTACACCGCCACCGTCTCGTCCTTCTTCTTGTCGAGTCCGTAGGCGAGGGCGGCCGCGGTGGGCTCGTTCACGATGCGGAGCACTTCGAGGCCGGCGATGGTGCCCGCGTCCTTGGTCGCCTGCCGCTGGCTGTCGTTGAAGTAGGCGGGCACGGTGATGACGGCCTGGGTCACCTTCTCGCCCAGGTACGCCTCCGCCGCCTCCTTGAGCTTGCGCAGCACGAGAGCGGAGATCTCCGGCGGCGCGTACTGCTTGCCCCTCACCTCGATGGAGGCCGCGCCGTTCTGGGTCTTGATGACCTTGTAGGGGACGAGCTTCGTCTCCTGCAGGACCTCGTCGTAGCGCCGACCCATGAAGCGCTTGATGGAAAAGATGGTGTTCTCCGGATTCGTGATCGCCTGCCGCTTCGCCACTTGGCCAACCAGGGTTTCCCCCTCCTTGGTGAATGCCACCACCGAGGGAGTCAGGCGGCTGCCTTCCTGGTTGGCGATGACGGTCGGATCACCGCCCTCCACCACTGCCACCACGGAGTTCGTCGTTCCGAGGTCGATACCAATCACCTTCGCCATGTCGTCAATCTCCTGTTGGAAAGTCTCGCGTCAGCGACCCCGGGCGGCGGGGCGGGGCGCCCCGCCGCCGGTCGGCCGCGTTACTGTACGTCGATCTTGATCTCCTTGGGCTTGACCGCCTCCACCTTGGGAAGGGTCACCGTCAGCACCCCGTCCCGGTAGCTGGCCTTCACGTTGTCGGCCTGCACGGGAATCGGAAGCTGGAAGATGCGCTCCACGCGTCCCGCCCAGCGCTCGCCGCGGAAGTAGTGCTCGGGCTTCACGGTCTCGGGATCCTGCCGCTGGCCCTTGAGGCTCAGCATGTCTGCCGTGACGGACACCTGCACGTCCTTCTCACTCATGCCGGGAAGGTCCACCTTGATCACCAGTTCGTCCTTCGTCTCGTACATGTCTGCGGCTGGAGCCCACGAACGCTCGGGCATGCCGGCCTGTGTCGAACGGCCGAAGAACGTGTCGAAGAGGCGATTGACCTCGGACTGAATGTCACCGATCTCTCGTACCCCTGCCCACGGCTCCAACCCCTGCCCCAACGGACGCCAACGCATCACCGTCATTGCTAAGCCCTCCTTGATCGAGTTGTCGAGCGGCTCTGAGGGCCGCCCCAAATCTAAGTCTGAATAACTTATATAGTCTGCTAATGGCTCTGTCAAGACTTGTCGAAGGTTTTTTCTAAAGGGTTGAAATATAGGGCAGGTGCTATGGTCAGAGGACGATGAGGC
>JBKOVG010000401.1:0-27475 GCA_046723845.1 Candidatus Methylomirabilota bacterium
GCCTCAGCGTGGGGCGGGTGGAGGTGGTCCTCGGGGCGCCGGTAGCGGGCCGCGCGGCGGGGGCCCCGGTGGTGGCGGAGGGGGCTGGCGCCGCTAGCGAGAGACCGGGCCCCGGGGCAAGATCCCCCGGGGCCTTTTCTCGGACCTAATATACTCGTCAGGTGACGACATGAGCAACAAGCCCGGCGTCCCTGCCCCAGCATTCGTGAAGCGGATCGGATCGATCGTGGATCTCCGCCGCAGCGTGGAATTCCGGCCGCTCGAGACGGAAGAGCTCGTGAACAGGTTCAAGGACCCGCGGTTTCCGTTCGGCTGGACGGTGAATCCCTTCCGCGGCTGCGAGTACGGCTGTCGCTACTGCTACGCGCGTCCGACTCACGGCTATCTCGGCCACACGGATCCCACCGAGTTCGAGCGTCGCATCTACGTGAAGCGGGCGGACATGGCGAGACTCCTCACACGCCTCGCCAAGGCGCGGGAGAGCGGGGAGGAGGTCGCCATCGGCGCGGTCACGGATCCCTATCAACCGGCCGAGGGGCGCTTCGGGGTGACGCGGCAGGTGCTGGAGGCGATGGTGCGGCTGCCCGGGCTTCGCGTGGCCATCACGAGCAAGTCGGCCGCGATCACGCGCGATCTCGACCTGCTCGCCGCCATCGCCGCCCGGAGCGACTTGATCGTCAATGTCTCGCTCGCCTCGATGGACGCCGGCCTCCTGCGGCGCATCGAGCCTCGCGCCCCGCGGCCCGATCTCCGCCTCGACGCGATGGCGAAGCTGTCGGCGGCCGGCGTTCCCGCGCGGCTCTTCGCCATGCCCCTCCTCCCCTTCCTCACCGACGGCGAGGCCGCCCTCCGCGCTCTCTTCACCGCGGCACGCGAGGCGGGAGCGCGGGAGGCGATCTGGAACGTGCTCTTCCTCCGCGGAGAGACCCACGGCTTCTTCATGGACTTCATCCGCACGGAGTTTCCCGAGCTCGCGCCGCATTACCGCGCGCTCTACGGCGGCGGCGCCTCGGCGAGCGCCGCGTATCGCGAGCGCATCGACGAGCTCGGACGGCGCCTCACCGCGGAGATCGGCTTCCCGGGACGCACGCGGTCGGACCGTATGGCCGCGGAGCGGCCGGCCCGCCCTCGGCAGCTACTGCTCGAGCTGTAGCTGGACCGCGGTCCCGGGCTCGGACTCGTCCTCGGGCTCGGCCTCGGTCACGGGACTGAGCCCGTTCTGCTCGATGAGGGGGCGGAACTTCTCGTAGAGCTCCTCGAGCTTCGAGACGTAGTACGCGGTGTTCTCGTCGGGTTCGGCGGGATTCCATTCCGTGGCGAGCTTGGCCGCCTCGTTGACCTTGACCCGCTTGTCGGTGCCGCAGACATAGTAGGAGACCTGGTCGCCCGGCTGATAGGAGCGGGCCGAGCGGAGGGCCAGCTCGTAGGCCGCCGCCGGATTGCGCCGGCCGTCGCGGAGCTTGTCCTGGTAGCCCGCGAGCGACTCCTGGAGGGTCTCCGTCTTCATGAAGTGCTTCACGGGCACGCGGCGTCCCTCGAAGTCCTCGCGCCAGCGCGCGACGAGGGCGGGGATCTCCTCCCGCCGGCCGCTCAGGAGGAGGCGGAACATCTCCTCCATCCACAGGCGCTGGAAGAGCTCGATCCCGCGCGAGCGGAGTCCCGAGCCCTTGACGAGGAGCTTGCCGCGCGCGTCGAGCAGGACGTAGTTCTTCATCTTGTACGAGAGCATCGCCTCGTAGCGTCCGTCGAGCTCCAGCTGGATCCCCGCGGGCAGGGCGGCCTCGAGGGCGGCCACGAGCTGGCCCTCGTCGTGGCCGTCGGGCGGCACGAAGTAGATGCCGTCGGTGTCCACCTCGATCACGGCGGCGCCCAGCTCACCGAGGCGCGCCACCAGGGCCTGCACGAGATCGCGGCCCTCGCCCGTCACCTGGTTGGCCGCGTCGTAGTCGTTCCAGTGCCCCTGGGAGAAGGCGAGGTAGCCGTAAAAGGAATTGATGAGGATCTTGAAGGTCTGCTGGAACGCCCCTGCCTGCGAGCGCTCCTCGGCGGAGGGAGCCTCGCGCGCCGCCCGCTTGGCCGCCACCCGGAACTCGCGGAGATCGCGGAGGAGAGTGGGGAAGACGCCGAGCGAATCGGAGGCGGGGGCGATGCCGCGGCTCAGCATGAGCGAGGGATAGAGCGACGTCACGTCAACGTGGAGGACCTTGCTCGCGACGCCCGAGAGGAGCATGGCGGTGTAGCCACCGGCCACGCCCTTGCCCGTGGACGGCGCGGGCACCGCGCGTCCCTGGTGGAGGCATTCCCGGAGGAGGAGCCCGTCGATCTTGGTCGCGTTCCCGCGGAGGACCACCGACTCGTAAGACAGGGGCAAGGCCTGCGCCTGGACGAAGTAGGACGGCGACAGGATGCCCGAGAGGGCGAGCGTCTCGATGACGTCGTCCCGCGCGTAGGCCATCAGGGTCGCCGGGTCCTCGCGGAAGATGCGCGGGATATCCTCGGGAGGGAGGTACGTCCGGTCGGGGGCGGCGACACCGAAGTGGCGGGCCACGTCCTTGAGCCCGTAGGACTCGAGATCGCGCGCCCCCACGTCGTAGAGCTGAGCGAGGATCCACGTGTCCACGATGTGCCGGCCCTCTACGCGATAGCGCCGGTAGCCGATGGTGCGCTCGGCCACCTGCATGCGCGAGGGGTAGCCGGAGAGCGGCGAGCCGTCGCGTCCCCAGCGCAGCGGCACCCGGAGGCGGCGCGCCCGCGCTTCCATGTACTCGAGATCGAAGCGGAAGATGTTGTGGCCCTCGAGCACGTCGGGATCGCGCTCGGCGATGAGGCGACCGCACTCGCGGAGGAGATCCGCCTCCGACATCTCGGCGCCCGACAGCACGGTCTGGAAGCCGGTGGAGTCGGCCATGGCGATGGCGATGATGCGGTCCGATTCGCGGGCGGCGTGGGGGAACTCGAAGCCCGGGGCAGTGGTCACCTCGATATCCACCGCCATGCGACGAAGATCGCCGAAGCTCATCCCGAGGAACGACGTGCGCCCCGTGCGGAGCAGGAACTGATGCACGGGATCGGGGAAGAACTGGTAGGGCGCATCGGGAGCGCCCGGCATGCGCTCGGACACCTCCCGGCAGTGATCGCGGGCCTTGAGGCACAGCGACCACGAGGGGAACTCGGCGAGCCAGCGGTACAGCCCGGCGTCATCGAGGGGCGTGACGGTCACGTCGCCCTTGAAGTCCTTGAGCAGATCGGGATCCGCGAGGAGCAGGAAGGGGCGGAAGGGCTCCATGCTCACGCGCGTCTCCCCCTCGCGCGAGTACACGCGCATGGTCGAGTCCCCCGGGCCGAACGCGAGGAGGCCGGGGACTCCGGCCCGTCCGAAGAGCAGACGGTTGTCATAGAACGGCAGCGGCGGGCGCGTCAATTCAGCATGCCGATCAGGCGATGAAGCTCTTGGCGTGCGAGAGTGTAGCGGGGCTCGATGGCGATGGCGCCCTCCAGCTCGCGAATGGCCTCGCGAACCTTGTGCTGGCGCACGTAGACACGGGCGAGGTTGAAGAAGGGGAAGTGACGCGGCTCATACCGCGGAGCCACCTTGGCGCGCTCCAGCCACTCCACTGCCTCATCGGCCCGCCCGAGCTCGATCAGGTAGGCGCCGATGTCGTTGTAGGGGTTGCCGAAGCTCGGATCCACCGCGATGGCGCGCTTGCACTCCACGATGGCCTCCTCGTGCTTGCCCTGATAGGACAGGGCCCAGCCGAGGAAGGTGTGGGCCTCCGCGGTGGGACGCACGGCGAGGGAGCGCTGATAGCGGTCGATGGCCTCGTCGAGACGTCCGACCATCTGGGCCTCGTAGCCCCGCTCGAAGTGCTCGCGGGCCTCCGCCGGCCACTCGTTCTCGTTCAACTCCACGCCATCGCGCCTCGTCGATCGTCTCGGAAGGGAATCGTGTCCGTCGCCTCGATTGTACCGCAGGGGGCCGCGATATACTTTCGCGCATGAGGACATCCTCGCTCGTCGCCGCCCTTGCCCTCGTCGCGCTCGTCACCGTGGGCTGTACGCGCCCCGTCAGTTTCGAGAGCGCGACCCCGAAGGACCCGGATCGCGTCGCGGGGCGGCTGAGCAAGCCGGACGGCGCCGGGCCCTTTCCCGCGCTCGTCCTCCTGCACGGATGCCAGGGCGTCTCTCCGCAGGTGAAAGACTGGGCGCGCTGGCTGGCCGACCGCGGCTACGTCGCGTTCGTGGTGGACAGCTTCGGGCCGCGCCACGAGCCCGCCGACTGCAAGGCGGACGACGGAAATCCAGCAGCGCCGGACACCGAACGATTCGACGACGCCATCGGTGCCCTCAAGTATCTCCAAGCCCAGTCCTTCGTCATCCCGGAGCGCGTCGCCTCGTTCGGATGGTCGCAGGGTGGCGAATTCGCGATGTCCGTGATCAACGGGCCGACCCTCGAGCGGGCCCGGGCGCGCGGCGTCGCCCTGCCCAGGGTCGGTTACGCTGCGGCCATCGCCATGTACCCTGGGGGCTGCCTCGACTACGCCAAGGAGCTGGTCATCCGCCCGCTCCTGCTGCTCATCGGAGGCTCGGACGACTGGACGCCGCCCCGGTATTGCCGGGAGATGGCCGCCAACATGAAGGCGCGCGGAGCGGACGTCACCCTCGTGGAGTACCCCGCGGCGTATCATTACTTCGACGTGGTCGGCCAGCAGAAGACGGTGCTCAAGGAGATCGAGCAGCCCTTCAACCTCGGTACCTACGGCGTCACCGTCGCTTACGATGCCGATGCCGCCGCCGACGCGCACCGGCAGGTAGAGACCTTCCTGGCCCGCGTGCTCAAGGGCGGCTCGCCGCGGTGACGCGGAGTCCTCGTTGCCCTCTCACCGGGCGGCGTGCTAGCGTGAGCGACTGACCCATGGACGCCTCCATCGAGCTCGTCAAGCGACTCCTCCCCGCGGTGGTGCACATCCACACCCAGGTTCCCTCCGCGCATCCCTCGACGCGCATGCTGGGCGACGAGCGGATGGGCACGGGCACGGTCATCGACCCGAGCGGCCTCATCCTCACCGTCAACTACGTGGTGATGGGGGGCGAGACGATACAGGTGAGCTTCGCCAAGGGGCGCGCGCAGCGGGCGGAGATCGTCGCCCAGGACTTCGAGCTCGGCCTGGCCCTCCTGAAGGTCAAGCGGACCGGGCTGGCCGCGGTGCCCGTGGTCTCGTCGGAGGATCTCGATCGCGGCGAACCGGTGTTCGCCGTGGCGTCCACGGGCCCGCGCGAGCGCCGCGTGTCGGGCGGGCTCCTCACCTACCTCGGTGAGTTCGAGGCGTACTGGGAGTACATGCTCGAGCGGAGCCTCGTCTCCACCGCATCCAATCCTGGCTTCGGGGGCGGGCCGCTCTTCACGCTGACGGGACGCATGGTCGGCGTGGTCTCCCTCAACCTCGGGGAGATCGTCCGCGCCTCCTTGGCCATTCCTGGCGAGTGCTATCTGGGCAACCGCGAGGAGTACCTGCGTCACGGGCGCGCGGTGAGCCGGGCGCCACGGGCCTGGCTCGGCGTCTTCGCGCATCCGCTGGAAGAGGGGCTGGTGGTGGCAGGCCTCGTGCCGGGCGGCCCGGGCGCCAAATGCGGCATCAAGGAGGGCGACGTCATCGTGTCTCTCGACGCGCTGCAGGTGCCGACGCTCAAGGAGCTCTACCGCTCGCTGTGGCGCCGCGGCCCCGGCGAGCGTATCGAGCTCGAAGTGATGCGGGACAGCAAGCTCAAGCGCCTCGACGTGACGGGCGGCAATCGCGCGGACTTCTACAAGCAGATCTCCTGATCGGGAGGGTCTCCGTGGATCTGGGACTCAAGGGCAAGGTGGCGCTGGTGGTGGCGGCGAGCAAGGGCATGGGCAAGGCCTCGGCCATGGGCTTCGCGGCCGAGGGCGCGCGCGTGGCCATGTGCGCGCGCGGCGAGGCGGACCTGAAGGCGGCCGCCGACGAGGTGCGCACGCGCACGGGGGCCGAGGTGCTGGCGGTGCCCGCCGACGCCAACAAGCTGGAAGACATCGAGCGCGTGGTCTCGAAGACGCGGGAGCAGTGGGGCGGCATCGACGTGCTCGTGGCCAACGTGGGCGGCCCCCCGCCCGGTCCCTTCGAGCAGATGACCGATGAGCACTGGACGGCGGCCTTCCAGCAGGTGCACCTCTCCACCGTGCGCTTCATCCGGTGCGTGCTGCCTGACATGAAGAAGAGGAAGTGGGGACGCATCCTCGCCATCCAGTCGAGCTCGGTGAAGCAGCCGGTGGAGGGATTGATCCTCTCCAACGGCATCCGGCCGGGCGTCGCGGGCATGTTCAAGACCCTCGCCGGCGACCTCGCCAAGGACGGGATCACCGTGAACATGGTCCTGCCCGGGCGCATCCAGACCGACCGCTTCATCGGCCATCAAAAAGATCTGGCGGCGCGGGCGGGCAAGTCGCTCGAGGAATGGATCGCCACGCGCTCCACCCCCGACATTCCCATGGGGCGCATCGGCCGCCCCGAAGAGTTCGCGGACATGGTGGTGTTCCTCGGCTCCCAGCGCGCCTCCTACGTCACGGGCTGCGTGGTGCAGGTGGACGGCGGCCTGATCAAGAGCGTCGTGTAGCGTAGCGGATGGTATGAGGGTTCTGCGCACGGCGGTCGCGAATTTTCGCGCCCACCGGGGGTTCTTCGCCGCCGCAGGTCTCGCCTTCAGCTTCCTCACCTGCCTCGTCCCCATTCTCTTCTTCATCGTGGCCCTGGCCGGCTTCGTCCTGAGCCGCCGGACCGCCTCCGAGCTCGTGCTCAACCAGCTCTCGGCCATCATTCCCGTGTACAAGGGCGAGCTCCACGAGGCCCTCGGCCAGATCATCCGGCGGCGGAGCCTGAGCGGCATCCTGGGCACAGTGGTGCTGCTGATCTTCGCCAGCCAGCTCTTCGCCTCGCTCCGCCTCGTGCTGAACGGGATCTTCGGCTTCCACCGCGGACCCGGCCTCCTGCGCGAGATCGGCAAGGACCTGCTCCTCCTGTTCTGCATGGGCGTGCTCTTCCTCGGCAGCATCCTGATCTTCGATCTCTTCACTTGGGTGCGGATCCTCGTCCTCACCCCGCGCCAGCTACCTCCCGAGTCGATTCGCTCGCTCTCCCTCGCCCTCGCGGTGGGCTTCAGCACCATGCTCTTCTTCATCATGTATCGCTATTTCCCGCACCATCGCGTGCCCGCGGGCGCCGCCTTCGCGGGAGCGCTGCTCGCCGCCCTGCTCTGGGAGGTGGCCAAGCAGGCCTTCCGCTGGTACATCCTCCAGGTGGGTGTCTACGACAAGATCTACGGCCCCCTGGGCGCCCTCGTCGGCCTCGGCATGTTCGCCTACTACTCTGGCATCGTGTTCATCCTGGGTGCCGAGTTCACCGCCGTCCTCATGGGACGCCGCCGCGCCTAGTGCCGGGCGGAGGGCTGTGGTAGGTTGTGGCGGCCATGACTGACCCGCTCGTGCGGCCGCTCGAGGGCGTCCGCATCCTGGAACTGGCTCATCTCATCGCCGGCCCCACCGGCGGAATGTACCTCGCGGACATGGGCGCGGACGTCATCAAGGTCGAGTCCCGCGAGGCGCCCGATGCCTCGCGCAGCGTCTACGGCGTGACGCGGGCGGGGGAAGGCATCCTCCATCTCACGGTGAACCGCAACAAGCGCGCGCTCTGCCTCGATCTGCAGAAGCCGGCGGGGCGCGAGGCCTTCTATCGCGTGGTCAAGACCGCGGACGTCGTCCTCGAGGGCTATCGCAACGGCGTGGCCGAGAAGCTCGGCATCGACTACGCCACCCTCGCGCCCATGAACCCGCGGCTCATCTATTGCTCCGTCTCCGCCTTCGGTCCCGAGGGTCCGTGGCGCGCGAAGCCCGGGCTGGACGCGCTCGCCCAGGCGGTGGGCGGGCTCATGGCGGTGACGGGAGAGGCGGACGGCGGGCCCGTCCTCGTCGGGGCGCCGGTGGTCGACACCATCGGCGGGCTCCTCGCCGCCCAGGGCATCCTCATGGCGCTGATCGGCCGCGGGCGCACCGGCCAGGGGCAGCGCGTCGACGTCTCGCTCCTCGACGGCGTCCTCCTCTCCCACCTGGCGAGGCTGTCCGTCTTCCACGAGACGGGCGAGCCGCTGCCGCGCTACGGCAGCGGGCATCCGAATCTCGTGCCCTATCAGGCCTTCCAGACCCGCGACGGCTGGATCTTCGTCGCGGTGTGGCGCGACGAGACGTGGGCGCCTTTCTGCACGGCGGCGGGCCATCCCGAGCTCGCGCGCGATCCGCGATTCGCCACCCGCGCAGACCGCGTGACGAACCGGAAGGAGCTGGGCACGCTCCTCGAAGGCATCCTGGCTCAACGCACCGTCGAGGAGTGGATGGCCGTGCTGGAGCCGCTCGACGTGCTCTGCGCGCCCGTCAACGACTACCCGCAGCTCGTCAAGCACCCCGCGGTGCGCGCCACCGGCATGATCGTGGAGCAGGAACATCCCCGGGCGGGCCGGTTCACCACCATGGCCACCCCGGTGAAGCTCGAGAAGACGCCAGGCACCATCCGTACGGGCGCGCCCGCTCTCGGCGAGCACTCGCGGGAGATCCTGCGGGAGGCAGGCTTGACCTCGGCGGAGATCGACGCCCTCGCCGCGGAGCGGATCATCTGAACACCTTCTCAACGAGGAGACCGTCCTGATGGAGACACCACAGATGCTCAAGGACAAGGTGGCGGTGGTCACGGGCGCCGCCCGCGGCATCGGGCGCGAGATCGCCCTTCTGATGGCCAAGTACGGGGCCAAGGTCGTGGTCAACGACTACGGCGGCGCCGCCGACGGCAAGGGCGCCGAGCGCGGGCCCGCCGACGAGGTGGTCAAGGAGATCGAGTCCAACGGCGGCAAGGCTGCCCCCAACTACGACTCGGTGGCGACCATGGCGGGCGGGCAGTCCATCGTGCAGACCGCGCTGGATCGCTTCGGGGGCGTCGACATCGTGGTGAACAACGCGGGCATCCTCCGCGATCGCATGATCTTCAACATGACGGAGGAGGAGTGGGACGGCGTCATCAACACGCATCTCAAGGGCTGCTTCGCGGTGACGCGGGCCGCCGTGCCGCACATGCGGGAAAAGAAGTGGGGGCGCATCGTCAACATGACCTCGACGTCGGGGCTGGTGGGCAACGTGGGCCAGGCCAACTATGCGGCGGCCAAGCTCGGCATCGTGGGTCTGACCAAGGTCACCGCCCTGGACATGGCGCGCTACAACGTGACGGCCAACTGCATTTCGCCCTTCGCGTGGACGCGCATGATCGGCACCATCCCCACCGAGACGGAGGTGCAAAGGGCGCGCGTGGAGAAGATCAAGAAGATGGGGCCGGAGCACATCGCGCCCGTGGCGGTGTTCCTCGCCACCGAGGCGGCCAAGGATATCTCCGGCCAGGTCTTCGGGGTGCGCGGCAAGGAAATCATGCTCTTCAACCACATGCGCCCGATCCGCAACATCCATCACGATCAGGGATGGACGCCGGAGCGCCTGGCCGACATGTTCCCGGGCACCCTCAAGCATCATCTGATCCCGCTCGAGACCTCCGGCCAATACTTCAACTACGATCCGATGGTCTGAAACGGAGGCACGCATGGACCAGAGCCTCGTGCTGCCGAGCCTCACCGTGGGCCCGCAGGTCCTGCGCGCCCTCACCGCCGACGCCACGACCGAGCAGATTTGGGCCCCGCCCAAGCCGGGCGAGTGGTCCATGGGCGACGTCGCTCGGCACCTGGTCGCCGCCGAGCAGCGGGTGTTCCTCCCACGCATCCAGCGCATGCTCACGGAGGCGCGCCCCACCTTCGCCGCGGTGGAGGACGTGCTCGTGCCAGGCCGCGAGCTCGCGCCGCTCCTCGACGCCTTCGCGGCCGATCGGAAGCAGCTGGTGGAGCTCCTCGGGCCGGTGACCGCGCAAGGCTGGCAGCGCGAGGGTGTCGTCCCTCGCGGCCCGGTGACGGTAGCCGCGTACGCGAACATCGTCGCCGAGCACGACATCGAGCATCGCCGGCAGATTCACGACATCCGCGAAGGCCTCGGCCTCAATCCCAAGCGAGCGGAGGCGAAGCGGACGCTGCCCATGCCCGAGATCATCGCGGCCATCGCGGGGGCGCCCGAGGAGGTACGCCGCGCGACGGCGGGGATGACGCCCGCCCTCATGCGGCAGCGGCCGCCAGACGGCGGCTGGTCGGTGAAGGAGGTCATGGCGCACCTCCTGAAGGTCGAGCGCGATCTCTTCCAGGCGCGCCTCAACCTGATCGTCTCCGCGGAGCGTCCCTCGTTCCCCTCCTTCGACGCGGACGCGTGGGCGCGCGAGCGTGATCATCGCGAGGGAGATTTCGAGGCGGAGTGGCAGACCTTCAAGGCGGCCCGCGCGGAGACCATCGCGCTCCTCCAGCGCCTGCCCGCCTCGGCGGAGTCGCGCATCGGGCTCTCCGGCTATTTCGGCCCCGTCACCCTCCTGGAATACGCCACGCACGTGGTCGACCACGACCGGGAGCACATCGCGCAGATCGCCGCCACGCGCACCGCCGTGGGCGGCTAGCCTCAGCCTCCAAGCGTCGCGAAGAAGGCCACCGCGGCCGCCGTCATGACCGCGGTGGCCGTCCAGCCGAGCACGGAGAGCCAGAAGCCGTTCACGTGCTCACCCATGATCTTCCGGTTCCCTCCCACCAGCATGACCAGGACCATGAGGGGCGGCGCGAGGAGGCCGTTGAGCACGGCGGAGAGGAAGAGGATGCGCATGGGATTGGTATCGAAGAGGCCGAGGCCGATGCCGCAGGCCATGGCGCCCGCGAAAACGAGGTAGAAGCGCGGCGCGCGGTGCGGCGCCAAGTCCAGGCCGGCGCGCCAGGAGAAGAGCTCGGCCACCGCAAAGGAGGCGGACCCCGCGAGCACGGGGATGGCGAGAAGCCCGGTGCCGATGAGTCCCATGCCGAAGAGCACGTAGGCGGCATCGCCGGCCAGGGGCCGGAGCGCCTCCGCGGCCTGCGTGGCGGTCTGGATGTCGCGCTGCCCCGCGCGGTGGAGGGTGGACGCGGTGGCGAGGATGATGAAGTACATCACGACATTGGAGAAGAACATGCCCGTGTTGACGTCGAGGCGGGCATCCGCCAGCTCGTGCGGGTTGGCGCCGCGGCGTTCCGCCACCGTCTTCCGCCCCATGCTCTTCTCCTCCTCCACCTCCTGGGTCGCCTGCCAGAAGAAGAGATAAGGGGAGATCGTGGTGCCGAGGATGCCCACGAGGGTGGCGATCGAGTCGCGGCTCCAGCGCAGGTCGGGCACGAGGGTTGCCCGCAGCACGCCGGACCAGTGCGGGCGCGCCATGAAGGCGGCCACGATGTAGGCGAAGAGGACCGCGGTGAGCCACTTGAGGCTCTGGGCGAACGTCGGGTAGCTCATGTAGATCGTCACCAGGGTGATGCCGAGGCCGAAGACGAGCACGAGCGGAAGCGCAGGCAGACCGGTGAGCATCGCCGCCGCCTCCGCCATCCCCCCCAGATCCGCCGCGATGTTGAAGATGTTGGCCACGAGCAGGATGAAGCAGGCGCCCATGATCAGGGGCCGCGGGTAGTGTCGGCGCACCGCGCCCGCCAGCCCGCGTCCGGAGACGAGGCCGATGCGCGCGCACACGAGCTGTATCGCGGCCATGAGCGGGAAGGTTACTACCGCGGCCCACAGGAACCGCGGGCCGTGCGCCGCTCCCGCGATCGAGTAGGTGGCGATGCCGCTCGGATCGTCGTCGGAGGCGCCGGTGACGAGGCCGGGGCCGAGGATCCGGAAGTAGCGGACGAGCGGATTGTGGGTGTGGCGCGCGTCGTCCGTTCTGGAGCCCATCACCTTCGATCATGCGGCGCGCCCCGCCGCCCCACAATCTGTTTCGCGACCGCGAGCGCGAGCAGGGCCGCCGCGAGCGCAGAGACCAGAACGCCGAGTCGCTCAGCGAGGCCGGGTCGGTGCCGGAGGATGACGTCCGTGACGCCGGCCGGCGCCTCGACTTCGAGCATGCCGCTTGCGTCGCGCCTGACGGGCAGCGGTCCACGGCTGTCGGCGGCCTTCCAGAGGGGAGAGTAGGCGAACCGGATGGGTCGCCAACCCGCCGGGCCATCCGTCGTCACCCGCCAGGTCTGAGGCCCGGACGCCTGAGGCAGCGCGGCGCTCCGACGGGCAACGTAGACCTTGAAGGGGCCGATCATGCGTGGAGGCAGAAACCCTTTCTCTGTATCCAGAAACCCGAGCTTGCCGGCATCCTCCTCCGAGGCAACCACGACGGAGACGCCGAGCCGCTCGATCCACGGGGCGATCTCGCCGGCGGTGAATGACTCGAGGGGCCGGCCGAAGAGGGTCGACCCGTCACGTTCCTCGACCAGCCTGGTGATCGGCCGAGGCTCGGCGGAGCCGCTGTAGAGCAGGCCGGCCAGAGGCGCGGGGTGGGTGAACGTGCCGTTGACGATCCCTCGCCCGGTCTCGAGAGGGGTCAGCGACGTGATGTGGCTGTGAGGGCGCCACCACTCAGGACGAAAGTCGAGCGGCACGCCCGAGCGCACGAAGAGGACGCGGCCGGGCGGAGCCTCGCGGATCGCCTGCCAGAGTGCATCGAGCCTGGCTCCCCGCACCACCTCGCCGTAGGTCGGCCAACTTCCACGTGACGGCCAGAGAGTGAGTGCAGGCTCGGGCGAGCCGGGAGCGAGCAGCAGCGCCATCAGGATGAGCGCGCCCGCGATGCCGCCGGCGGGTCCAAGGCGAGGAAATCGCGCGGCGAGCCGCGGCGCGGCGAGGGACGCGCCGATGATCAGCGCGAGGAGGAAGCTGTCCACGAGGCGATCGGCAGGGAGCCAGAGCGCGCCGAGTGCCGGCGCGACGACAGCATCCAGCGCGAGCGCGACGAGCAGGGCAGGGCTCTGGGCGTGAAGCCATCGCTCGACCTCGCGCCCATCACCTGCGCCCCGCATCGCCATCCACGAGGCGAGCTGGGTGAGGGCGAGCACGGCGACGAGGGGGCGCGCGAGTTCCCGCAGCAGGCCGAGCGGGGAAGCGTCTCCCCAGGCGAGAGGCAGCGCCATGCTGAGATGCGCGAGGAGCGGCAGGAGCCACAGTGCGCACAGACCGAGGGCGAGGCCGGCGACGGCGCCGGCTTCGACCACGCGGCGACGCCGATCTCCCGCTCCGAGCCACGCCCCGAGAACGAGAAGGATCAGGGCCGCCGGCGCATGAGCGGGGTGGAGGAGGAGGACGGCGGCGATCAGCGGCGCGGCGGCGAGAGGCATCCGGCGCGCGCCCTCGACCCATGCGATGAGCGAGAGCGCGACCAACGGCAGCACGCCCCAGCCCAGGCGCGCCGCGATCAGTCCCCAGCGGAGGCCTTCCTCGACGCCGCTCCGCGAGCCGGCCGACAGCGTGAGGGCCACGAAAGCGCCGGGCAAGGCGAGCCAACCGTTGCCGAGCACGCGGGTGAGGAGTGCGAAGGTCGTGATGCCCGGCAGCATCCACGCGATCCAGAGGACGGCCTGGTACGACTTCGCCGCGTCCACTGCGCCGAGCGAGGCGGCGTGGAGCACGGCTCCGAGCCACGCCGCGCCCGGCGGATAGTATTGGAGCTCGGCATAGCCCGCCCACCAGCCGGGATCGAAGCGCCACGGCGCCCAGCCCACCGTGATCGCGTGGTGGAGGCGGTAGAGCTGGCCGGGATGATCGTCGAAGACGAGGAGGCCGCCGCCCAGCGAGGCGAGCCCGAAGGCGACGGCGTAGCCGGCGAGCAGCAGGGCAGGGAGGAGCGTGCGGCTCACGCCTGCCGATGATACGGCACGGCTCGATTTTGGCTCGAAGTTCCGTTGACATTCACAGCATTCGCCTGTTTACTAGGGCAATTGCTGCTCGGTCGGTGATCCAGGCGCTGAGCGTCCGGATCGTGAAATTCATTTCGGGGCTCAAATCCCCTACCGATGGAGAGGCCATGGAGCGATTGAAGGGTCTCAAGTGTCGTGAGTGCGGCCGCTACTATCCTTCCTCCCCCGTTCACGTCTGTGAGTTCTGCTTTGGTCCCCTCGAGGTCGACTACGACTATGAGGTGATCGGCAAGCAGATCAGCCGTCAGCGCATCGAGGCCGGCCCGCCCAGCATCTGGCGCTACGCGGATCTCCTCCCCCTGAACCTCGAGGAAGGGCAGGCCCACGTGGGGCAAGGGGTGGGCTTCACACCGCTGATCCGGGCGCGCAACCTCGCCGACGAGCTCGGCGTGCGCGAGCTCTACGTGAAGAACGACTCCGTCTGTCATCCGACCTGGTCCTTCAAGGACCGCGTGGTCGCGGTGGCTATCGGCAAGGCCAAGGAGTTCGGCTTCGACACGGTCGCCTGCGCGTCAACGGGCAACCTCGCCAACTCCGTGGCCGCGCACTCCGCGGAGGCGCGACTTCGGTCCTACATCTTCATCCCCGCCGATCTCGAGCGGGGCAAGGTCATCACCACCCTCGTCTACGGGCCCACCCTCGTCGCGGTGGAAGGAACCTACGATGAGGTCAACCGGCTCTGCGCCGAGGTGGGCGACAAGTACCGCTGGGCCTTCGTGAACATCAACATCCGGCCGTACTATGCGGAGGGCTCGAAGACCTACGGCTACGAGATCGCCGAGCAGCTCGGCTGGCGCGCTCCCGCGCACGTGGTCGTGCCCTGCGCGGGCGGCTCCCTCATCACCAAGATCCACAAGGCCTTCCATGAGCTGCGCATGCTCGGCCTCATCCCCGAGGGGAAGACCAGCATGTACGCCGCGCAGGCGGCGGGCTGCGGCCCCATCGTGACCATGATCAAGAAGGACTCGGATGTGCTCGAGCCGGTGCGGCCGAACACCATCGCCAAGTCGCTGGCCATCGGCAACCCCGCCGACGGCTACTACGCCTACCGCGTCGCCAAGGACACGGGAGGCCACGGCGAGCACGCGGAGGACGAGGAGATCATCGAGGGGATGCAGCTCCTCGCCCGCACCGAGGGCATCTTCACGGAGACGGCGGGCGGCGTCACCGTGGCCGCCACCCGGAAGCTTATCGAGTCGGGACGCATCCCGCGCAACGAGCCCATCGTCATCTGCATCACGGGCAACGGGCTCAAGACGCCCGACGTCCTCTACGATCGCCTGTCCGTGGACGTGACCATCCGGCCGTCGCTCGCCGTGTTCGACCAGGCGCTGGCCGATCTGAAATCCAAGTCCGGCGCCTGAGCCGGGTACTCGAGGAGACACGACATGGCCGTGCTCGTGCGAATTCCTACCCCCCTCCGCTCGCTGACCCGTGGCCAGGCCGAGGTGCAGGCCGCCGCCGACTCTGTGGGCGGGCTCATCGAGGATCTCGAGAAGCAGTACCCCGGACTCAAGGAGCGCCTGGTGGACGAGGGCGGCGAGGTGCGTCGCTTCATCAACTTCTATGTGAACGAGGAGGACATCCGCTTCCTCCAGGGCGCCAAGACCGCGCTCAAGACGGGGGACCAGGTGTCCATCGTCCCCGCCATCGCCGGGGGGAGCTGAGCGGGCGGACGTGGAGACCGGGCGCTGAAGCCATGGCGCGCCTGCGAGTCCGGCTCACCTATCCCACCGAGCTCATCCAGCAGCCGATCGTCTATCACCTCGTGAAGGACTTCGCCATCGTGCCGAACATTCGGCGGGCCGACGTGCGGGCCGATCACGGCTGGATCCTCCTCGAGCTGGAGGCGCCGCCGGAGAAGCTCGACGCGGCCGTGGCCTGGCTGCGCCAGCAGGGCATCAAGGTCGATCCCATCGAGCGCGACGTGGTGCTGCCATGATTTCCAAGCGCGTGCAGGGCTTCACCGAGTCGGTGATCCGCGAGATGACCCGGGTGAACAACCAGTACGACGGCATCAATCTCGCCCAGGGCATGCCCAACTTCGCGCCGCCCAAGGAGGTCATCGAGGCGGCGCACCAGGCCATCGACGGCGACTTCCACCAGTACGCCATCACCTGGGGCACGCCGCGCCTGCGCCAGGCCATCGCCGCCAAGTACCAGCGGTTCTACGGCATGGACGTCGAGGCCGACCGCAACGTGACGGTGTGCTGCGGGTCGACGGAGACCATGCTGGCCACGCTGATGGCCGTCCTCAATCCGGACGACGAGGTCATCATCTTCGAGCCGTTCTACGAGAACTACGGGCCTGGCTGCATCATGTCCCAGGCCGAGCCCGTTTACGTGCCGCTCACGCCGCCGGACTTCTCCTTCGATCCCGACCGGCTGCGCCGGGCCGTCTCGCCGCGCACGCGCGCGATCATCTTCAACAGCCCCAACAATCCCACGGGCAAGATCTTCTCCCGAGCGGAGCTTCAGGTCATCGCCGACCTGTGCCTCGAGCACGATCTCCTCGCCATCACCGACGAGATCTACGAGCACATCCTCTACGACGGGGCGACGCACACCCCCATCGCGACCCTGCCCGGCATGACCGATCGCACCATCACCATCTCGGGCATCTCCAAGTCCTACTCGGTCACGGGCTGGCGGGTGGGCTATGCGGTGGCGAGCCCGGAGCTCTCGCTGGGCATCCGGCGCGCCCACGACTTCATCACCGTGGGGGCACCGCATCCGCTCCAGGAAGCGGCCGTCACCGCCCTCAATCTCCCGGACTCCTACTACGTCTACCTGCGGGAGAGCTATCAGGCGCGGCGGGATCTCCTCTACTCGCAGGTGGAGGCGGCGGGCTTCAAGGCCTTCAAGCCGCAGGGCGCGTACTACATCCTCACCGACGTCGCCCACTGGCTCCCCGAGTACCGCTGCGCGGACGATCACGAGTTCGCCCTCTTCCTCGTGAAGGAGATCGGCGTGGCCACCGTGCCGGGCTCATCGTTCTACTCCACCAAGGAGCTCGGGCGGACCAAGATCCGCTTCTGCTTCCCCAAGACCGACGACATGCTGATCGAGGCGGGACGGCGGCTGCAAAAGCTCGCCCGTTGACCCTCCGGGAGTCCGCCCGCTCCATCTTCGATGCCGCGCTCGCCGCGGGCGACGTGCGTCCGCTGGTCACCCGCGCCCTCCGCGAGATGCCCGAGCCGCCGGGCGGGCGCGTGCTCGTGGTGGGAGCGGGCAAGGCCTCGGGGGCCATGGCCGTCGCCGCGGAGGACGCCTGGGGCGATCGCATCGCAGCGGGCGTGGTCGCGGTGAAGGACGGGCACACCGCTCCCACGCGAACGGTCCGGCTTCTCGAGGCGGGCCATCCCGTGCCCGACGAGCGCGGGGCCGCCGCGGCCCGCGAGATCCGCGCCCTCGCCGAGTCCGCGGGCGCCGGCGACCTGGTGCTGGTTCTCGTCTCGGGGGGCGGCTCCGCGCTCACCCCGGCGCCCGTGCCGCCCATCACCCTCGGCGACAAGCAGGAGATGACGCGCCTCCTCCTCGCGGCAGGCGCCACCATCAATCAGCTCAACGCCGTGCGGAAGCATTGCTCGCTGCTCAAGGGCGGCCAGCTCGCCCGCGCCGCCGCGCCCGCGCGCGTGGAGGCGCTCCTCCTGTCCGACGTGGTCGGCGATCCGCTCGACGTCATCGCCTCGGGCCCCACCACTCCCGATGTGTCCACCTTCGCGGAAGCCCTGGGCATCCTCGAGCGCTTCGGCCTGCGCGACCGGACGCCGCGGAGCATCGTCGAGCGGCTCGAGCGCGGCGCCCGCGGCGAGCTGCCGGAGACGCCCAAGCCGGGCGACCCGATCTTCATGCAGGTGCGGAACACGGTGATCGGCAACAATGCGCTCGTGGTGGATGCGGCGGCCGCGCGGGCGCGCGCCCTCGGCTTCGCTCCCCACGTGCTCACGCGGTCGCTGCAAGGTGAGGCGCGCGAGGTCGCCCGGGACCTGATCACGCGCGGGCAGGCGATACGAGCGGGTCGCGGGCCCGTGTCGGCGCCCGGCTGCCTGATCGCAGGCGGGGAGACCACCGTGACGGTCCATGGGAAGGGCAGAGGCGGGCGCTGCCAGGAGGTGGCCCTGGCCTCCGCGCTCGCCCTCCAGGATCAGCGGGACATCGTCCTCCTCGCCGCGGGCACAGACGGGAGCGACGGGCCCACCGATGCCGCGGGCGCCATCGTGGACGGCGGAAGCGCGGAGCGTGCGCGCCGGCACGGCGCCGAACCGGTGCTCGGCCTCGAGGCGAACGACTCGAACCGCGTGCTCGGCTGCTCGGGGGATCTCCTCGTGACCGGGCCCACCAATACGAACCTGCTCGATCTGTATCTGGTCCTCGTCGGCGCCTCCTCTAGCTGAGGGCGAGCGGAGGGGAGGGGGCCCGAAGGCCCCCTCCCGGTCGATCTAGCTGACCATCTGCTTCATGGCTTCCTTGGCGCGGCGGCTCATCTCGTCGGGCGGGACGTCTTCCTTGTGGGTGGCGAGACCCCAGTGGTGGCCGAAGGGATCGACCAGCTTGCCGAAGCGGTCTCCCCAGAACATGTCGGCGGGCGGCAGGATCGCCTTGGCGCCCGCCTCCACCGCCCGGTTGAACGTCGCGTCGACGTCGGGCACGTACAGGAACACGGAAGCGGTAGCCCCGCCGAGGGACTCGGGAGCCTGCGTGTCGCCCTGGGGAATCTCGTCGCTCAGGAAGAGCATCGAGTCCCCGATCCTGATCTCGGCGTGCATGATGCCCTTGCCCTCGGGTCCGGGCATGCGCATGACTTCCTGGGCGCCGAACGCCTTCTTGTAGAAGTCGATCGCGGGCCGGCCGTCACGGAGCGTGAGGTACGGGGTGATGGTGCGGAATCCGTCGGGAACGGGCTTCACGGTCTTGCTCATCGTCGATTCCTCCCTTCTTGGCGACCGAGCTCGCGCTGTCTGCGTTCCGACGCTGCGCGCCGCCCGCGGGCCTTGGCCGAGCTCGATCAGTGGTGTTCGACGGACGGCGCGGTAGCGCGCACGTCTCTCAGGGTAACTCCCGTCGAAGAGCGTGGCGAGCCTCGAGATCTTTTTGTCATGCGCGCGTCGATGACGCGACGCTTAAGGGAGGTAAGAGTTACCGCTGATCTGAAAACTCTTCCCGCTGAGGGGGCAGAAAAAGCGAAAAAGAGGTCTGCGCCGCCCTGTTCACCGCTGGCACATGCGATGCACCGACGAGCGCGCGAAGGAGGGCCACAGCCATGCGACGGACTATTGTCGTGCGCGTTGGATCGATGATGGTGGCTCCGCTCGTCCTCGGCGGGATGCTGTCGGTCGCCGCTTCGGGAGAACAGCCATCGAAGCCCCGCAACAAGACGACGTCCTCGACCCATGTTCGCGAGCTGCAGGAGGCGCTCCAGCAGTCCGGCTACAATCCCGGACCCATCGACGGGATCATGGGCCCGCGCACCAAGGCGGCGCTGCGGCAGTACATCGCGGTGCCTCCGCCCCAGGCGCCCACCCCGGCCGATCAGGTCATCGCGCGGTTCAGGACGGAGCGGCGCGAGGCGCCGTGAGGCGCGTCAGCCGACGCGAGGGTCGAGGGCGTCGCGGAGGCGGTCGCCGACCAGGTTGATGGCGAGCACGGTGAGGAGGATGGCGAGCCCGGGGAAGGTCGCCAGCCACCACGCCCACGCCCACGAAGTCGCGGCCGATGGCGCAGGATTGTGCGCAGCGGGCTCGCGCCGATGGCCCGCGCCGCCTCCACGAAGTCCTTCTCGCGCAGGCCTAAGACCTCGGCCCGCACCACGCGCGTGTAGCGTTCCCACCCGGTGAGCCCGAGGACCACGCTGACGGCGAAGAGACTCGGGCCGAGCGCGGCCGCGAAGGCGCGGTCGAGGGGGCCACCAGGGTCCATCTCTTCATGGCGAATCCTCCCCGGTCGGGATCGTGGTCGCGAATGGAGTCGAGGGCGGCGATGGCCTCTGCGCTTTGGCAGCGTATACCACAGGGCCAGGGCCGAGTACAATGCCGGGCGGCGACGAGCTTACGACACACCCGACGCGAGGAGAGCGCGCGATGGCGAAGCTGCTGGACGGCATGGAGCGCATGGTGCGGGGCGAGGCGCCGCCGCCGCCCGCGGCCACCCTTTTGGGCATGCGGCTCGAGTCGTTCTCGCCCGGGGAGGCCGTGGTCGCCCTCGATGCTACCGCGGCGCATGGCAATCCCATGGGCACCGTGCAGGGCGGCATCCTCGCCGCCGTCGCCGACGCGGCGATGGGCTGGGCCTTCATGACCACCCTCGGCGAGAACGAGAGCTACACCACCCTCGAGGTGAAGGTGAACTTCCTCCGGCCCGTGTGGGCGGGCCGGCTGGAAGCGCGGGGACGAGTCAAGAACGCCGGGCGCACCGTCTCCCTCGTGGAGTGCGACGTGCTCTCCGGCGGCAAGCTCGTCGCCTACGGCGTCAGCACCTGCATGACTCTGCGCGGCGAGCAGGCCTCCGCCCGCTGAAGCGCCGCCCCCCGACGCCACCCGCCCCGATCACACTGGCGGCACTCGTGAATAGTCCGGGCTAGGCCTTGGCTCGGCGATGCGCCAGCAGGGTGACCATCCCGACGCCCGCGAGCACCATGGTCAAGGTCGCCGGTCCCGGCACGTGCTCGCCGTGATAGCTGACGAGATCCTGCCGCGAGTCGCTGCGATACGTGGTGAAGCCGTCGAGGTCCGTGGAGTAGTTGGCGAGCTGACCGGGCCTCGTGTCCGCTATAGCGGTCACGCTGCCCGGAGCATGGGAGCCCGTGGCGTAGGTCGTGCGCTCGTTCGCGGGCGCGCCGTCAACGTTGAGGGGATTGCTGGCCTGAAAGGAACGCATTCGTTCTTCTCCTGGTCGTGCGTGCAAAAGATTCGCGTTCGTCGTGCGAACACGTCGTGGGCGCTCGCGCGATCAAGCAGGCGGGGGCGCGCACTGACGAAGAGAGCAAGGACGAGGCCACCGTCGCAGTGCGTCGCCACCGCAAGTTACGCGACAGGGGCGGGGAACGGGGAACCGGAGGCGGAGAAGTGGGTAGACCTTTGTCCTATCTGATGCCGGAGCCTTCCGCTACGGCGCAGGTCCTCGAGCGTCACGACGAGGACACATCAGAAGCGCACGCGGATGCGATAGCTGAGCTTGCTCTCGCCGTCCTTGGCCACGGGGATCTTCCACTGCGCGGTGAAGGCCTGGATCTTCTCGTGCGGATGGGTGGCGCGCAGTACCTCCCAGTCGCCGGGCATGGGCTCGATCACCTCCACGGTGACGGCTTCCTGCTTGTGGTTGCGCAGGGCGATCTCCCACTCGACCTCGTAGAGATTCGAGGCGATGCGCTTCCAGTCCTTCTGTGTGCGCTGGCCCACCACGTCGAAGGCCTCGCCCATCTTGATCCGGATCTTCTCGTCCTTGGGCGTGTGGTCGATCCAGTCCTCGCCGATGAGCTGCTGGCTCCCCGAGGTGTCGGCCTTGTAGACGCGCACCTTGCCCTTGGGCAGCGGCTGGCCGAGGCGGTTCTCCTTGCTGTTTTTGAGCTCGAGATACACGCCCACCTTCTGGTTGGACATAGGGACACCGTACTGAGTCCGGTAGTAGTCGGCCGCCCCGTAGTAGATGAAGTGCTTGTCCACGGGCACCTCGGAGGCGGCCATGAGGGCGAGCTGCTTGGTCTGGTTGTCCTTGATGGTCGTGCGGCCGTCCAGCGTGTAGAGGTGGTACTCGAAGAAGCCCTCGGACTTGAAGTCGCGGTCGGCCAGCTCGACCGAGGCGGCCTTGGCCGCCATCTCCATGAGCCGCCCGTCGCGGCGGCGATCGACCGCGCGATTGATGTCGCCCGCCACCAGCTTGAGGGCGGCGTTCGAATAGGTCGAACCGCTCTTGTTGTCGATGGTGACCCAGCCTGTGAGGTCGGCGCGCGTGTCCGCGGGATTGATCACCATGACGTAGTCGGACTTCCAGCTGATGCCTCCCGTGAGGTACGAGGCCTCCACGCGCTGGGTGGCCGCCCGAGCGCTGCGCAGGAGCCACATCAAGGTGGGCTTCGAGACAAGGTTCTCGGGCAGGGCGGGCAGCACCACCTGCCCGGGGTGACCCATGTGGATCTGCCGGTTGATCTCGTAGATGGGGCCGTTCGTGGAGAGCAGCGTCGCGTCCTGGTAGGTCCCGTTCGACTGGTAGAGCCGCACGGTCTTGCCCACGAACTTCTCGAGGAGCTTGGCCGAGGTGAGCAGATCGTACTCGTAGTTCTGCTCGAGGATCCTGAGCCCCGCGGGATCCGTGAGGGACTTGAGGTGCACGGACGTGGGATCGATGAGGGCCGCCACGTCGGCGAACTGGACCTCCAGCATTCCCGCGTCGAGCCGCGCCTCGCGCGTGTCCTTCACGAGGCCGAGGTTGCCGTTGTAGATGGTGACCATCACGTCCTTCTGGCTCTCGCGCGTGATGGCCTGAGGGGCCGCTTCCGTGAGCTGAGCGCATGCCAGGGTCACCGCGACGGCGAGCGCAACGATCTGCCTGACCATGGTCCATCCTCCTTGGGAGCGGCCTTTCCGGCCGCGTCTGGAGGGTTAGACCAGGCCTCGGGGAGAAAGTTCCCGCTACTCGGAGATCCTCACATTGAGCCGGACGAGGGGCGGGATCTCCGTGGGCTGCCCCTCGAGCCTGAGCGAGCCCAGCGCCGCCAGCTCGCGCGTGAACGCGGCATATTCCGGCTGGGGCACCGCCACCTCCACGACGACGGTGCCACTTTCCTCGCGCCGGGCAATCTCGCGGGCACCCGTCTTCCTGATCAGTTCGGCCAGCGACTGCTCGGCGCGTTGCCGGTCCGTCACGGTGAGGGCGCCTGTGACCACGGGCGCGGCAGCCCGCTGCTTGGCCGACAGGACGGGCGGCCCCGCCGGGGCAGGGCTCGGAGCGCCTTTCTTGTCCGCGTCGGCCCGCTCCGGCACGCTTTCGCGCGCCTCGGTCGATCTCGACATCTGCGAGCGTGCCGCGGGCGCCTCCGTCTTTGGCGGCTCTTGAGCGGGAGGCGGCGCAGGGCTGGCGACATTCTGCTGCGCCTCGTCCCTGGCCCCGCGCCGGGCATCGTGCTCCGATGACGCCGGCGGGCGCTGCCGTATGAGCGCCTCGTGCTTGAGCTCGGCCTCCCGGTCCCGCGCCGGGGGCGGCGGCGCCGGTGAAGGAGCGCTCGGCGCCGACCGCTCAGTGGCAGGGGGTGAGCTTGCTGGCGGCGGTGAGTCGTGCCGCGCGGCATCCTTGAGCTCGGGCGTGGTCTGCAGCAGGTATACGCCCAGGACAGCGACCACGACCATGGCGCCGACCTCGAGGGGCAGCTTGACCGAGAGCGGGAAGAAGAGCGCGCGGCCGAGTCGTCGATACCACGGCACCGGACGCACCCGCGTCATGACGCTATCGACGAAGCCCACGGGCGCCCGGACCCTCTCCACGCGGGCGAGGAGCCCCGTGGTGGCGCGAAGCCCGTCGAGCTCGCGCCGGCACTCGGCGCAGCCTGCCAGGTGGGCCTCGACCCGGGCGCGCTCGCCCGTGTCGAGCGCCTCGTCCAGCAGCGCGGAGAGCAGCTCCCTCGTCTCGTCGCAGGTCATGGCAGAAAGCGCTCCAGCTTGTCCTTGAGATCCATGCGCGCCCGGTGGAGTCGCGAGCGCACTGTGCCGAGCTCGAGGGAGAGCGCGCTGGCGATCTCCTCGTAGGAGAGGCCTTCGAGATCGCGGAGGATCACCACCACGCGGCGCTCCTCCGACAACTCGGCGATGGCGCGGTGCAGGGCCGATTCGAGCTCGCTCCGCTCCGCGCCTGCCTCCGGTCCCCCCCGGGGATCGGCGACTCGCAGCAGGATCTCCTCGCCGTGCGCCACCGCCTTGCGATCGCCGGAGGCGAGCCGGTTGAGGCAGAGGCGCGACACGATGGCATAGAGCCAGGTGGAGAGCCGGGAGGCGCCACGAAATTCCGGGAGGCTCCGGTGCGCGCGGAGAAAGGCTTCCTGGGCGATCTCCTCGGCCTCCGCGGCATTGCCCAGCATGCGCAGGGCCACGCCGAAGACCCGGTGCTGATGCGCGGCGACCAACTCCTCGAAGGCCTGCGGGTCACCCGCTCGGAGCCGCTCGAGGAACTGCGGAGCATCGGCAGCATCTCCTTTCCGCACAGTTAGACCATAGCGCGCGGGGAAAGTTCCCCGGGATGAAAATGATAGACTTCCGACCCTATGACAAAGCGCGAGCGCGTCCTGGCAACTTTTGGTCGAAAGCCGGTGGATCGTCTGCCGGTGGCTTTCTGGCGACACGTTCCCGACGTGGACCACACCGCCCGGGGCCTGGCCGATGCCATGCTGGCCTTCCAGCGGCGCTGGGACCTCGACCTCATCAAGGTGATGTCGAGCGGCGTGTACTGCGTGGAGGACTGGGGCTGTCGGGTCGCCTATCAGGGCTCGCCCAACGGCGCCAAGACCTGCACCCAGCACGCGGTCCGCGAGATCGGCGACTGGGCGAAGCTCAAGCCGCTCGACCCGGGACAGGGCGTGCTCGGCCGCGAGCTCGAAGCGCTCCGGCTCATCCTGAACGGCCGGAGCGACGACGTGCCGGTATTCCACACCGTCTTCACACCCCTCACGATCGCCCGCAAGCTGGCCGGAGAGAGGCTCGCGCAGGACCTGCGGGACCATCCCGGGGCGGTGATGGCCGCGCTCGACGTCATCACGGAGACCGTCAGCCGCTACGCCGCCGCAGTTGCCAAGACGGGCGCCGAAGGGATCTTCTACGCGTCCCAGGACGCGAACCCCGACGTCATGTCACAGGCGGATCACGCCAAGTTCGCCATGCCCTATTCACGGCGGGCGCTCGACAGCATCAAGGGCAGCCCCGTGTGGGTCATGCTCCACGTCCACGGCCAGCGCATCTACTTCGACCAGAAGACGGCACTGCCGGTGGCAGCCATCAACTGGCACGATCGGCTCACGGAGCCTTCGCTGGGCGAGGCGCTCAAGCGCTTCAGCGGAGCGGCCGTCGGCGGCCTCGGCGAGAAGGACGTCCTGCTCAAGGGACCGCCCTCGGCCGTGACGGCGCAGGCCCAAGATGCCGTCCGCCAGAGCGGAGGTACGGGCGTGATCGTGGCCCCCGGCTGCGTCCTCCCCTTAGCCACCCCCGATGAGAACCTCGAAGCCGCGATCAAAGGAGTCAAGGGCTGAGCGCACCTGATCCGTCGATCCCCTCGCCCCCTCCGGGGCGAGGGCCGCAGTTCGAGCTGACACGCTCGCCTCGAGCGGGGAGGCGAGGGCTGAAATGATGAGGGGGAGATCGATGATCGGGAACGCCGTGCAGACCTGGCGGCGTGTCGTTATCTTTCTGATCGCGCTCCTGGTTCTGTGGACGGGCTTCACCGAGGCCCAGCCCCAAGGCGAGCTCCGCGTGGCCATTCCCTGGACGCCCGAAAACCTTGACCCGACCATGAACCTGTCCTCCTTCCGCGCCATGGTCGGCGTCAGCATGTTCGACTCGCTGGTCGGCCGCGACGCCGAGAACCGCATCGTGCCGCAGCTCGCCGAGTCCTGGCGCTTCGTCGACGACGTGACCCTCCAGCTCAAGCTCCGCAAGGGCGTGGTCTTCCACGACGGCGAGCCCTTCAACGCCGAGGCGGTGCGGTTCACCTTCCAGCGCGTTCTCGACCCGGAGCAAAAGTCACCGAATCGCGCCAACGTGGCCGAGATCGCGCGGATCGACGTCGTCGACGACTTCACGGTCAACCTGGTCACGCGCCAGCCGTACGCGCCGCTGGTGAACCGGCTGATCGATTTCGCCATCGTGCCGCCAAAGTACGTCCAGGAGAAGGGCAACCAGGGCATCGCGCTCAAGCCCGTGGGGACGGGGCCCTACCGCTTCGTCGAGCTGATCAAGGACGATCGCATGGTCGTCGAGGCCTTCGACCGGCACTGGCGCGGGGCGCCGAAGATCAAGCGCATCATCTACAGGCCCATCCCCGAGCCCTTCACGCGAGCCGCGGCCCTCAGGAACAACGAGGTCGACCTCGTCACCACGATACCGCCCAGCCTCGCGCGTGAGCTCGAGAAGGCGCCGGGCATCCGTGTCCAGCGCGTGCCCAGCAGGTGGACATCTACGCGAGCCGCGACCGGCTCGCGTGGACGCCGCGCCCCGATCAGTGGATGCCGCTCCAAGACGCCACGCTCAAATAGCCGCGCCCCGCTGCTGCGACGATGAGCGATGTGCTCTTAATAGCCGAAATTGCCTGACCTCTACCCGGCTGCCCACAGGCTTATCCACGGCCCTCCCACAGATTTGGTGCACAACGCATAGCCGAGCTTCGTCGGCAAAACTCCTGCCAACGTTCCTGAAATGGTGGCTTCCTCCTTGGTCGTATCGACCGTGACAATGACGCCCAGAGCTTTTAGCACTCGACGGTCGGCAGTGACATCCGGCTGGGGCTCTGCGGCCAGCCGTAGCTCGTCAGCCAGGGCTTCCTCGTCTATCTCGTCCAGGCGATCCACCACAGCCCCTCACGTTTCGCGGCCTTCAGGTCATCCTGAAGACGCTCCACGTCTGAGCCATCGGGGTCGAGGCGTATCTCCCGAAGGTAGTCGAGGTAGGCTCCCTGTGCGGCGGACATCTCCCGGTTCATGGCCTGTCGGACAACTTCCTCGAGACGAGTGAGTGAGAGGGCCAGCGAGCGGGCTGCCTATGGCACGGTGATGGTCGTGCCGTCGCCCGTCGCGGTGACGGAGAACGTCCCGGTGCTGCTCGACGTGTAAGTATACGGGGGGCGCGTCGGCCAGCCGTTCCTTGACCGCGGCGGAGCCGCGGCGCAACATGACTCGGGCCAGCATGAGAGTGAGCGGGCGCGTCGTCGGAGCAATCATCGTATCTTTGGTCATGTTCGCGGCCGGCTGTAGCACGCCCTTTTACTTGTCGGACGACCACGTCACATCCACGCCGCGGTCACCGTCCGTCGACTTGGCGGTGCTGGCGTGCGAGCCAGTCGCCGCCCTCGGTGTCGTCGCTCCATCCGTCATCCAAGGTCTGGGCCCCACCGTATCGCACGCGCTCACTGTCGCGCTCGCGCAAGGATCGCCGCCCATCCGGGTCGTTCCGATGCCGGAGGTGCTGAACCGGCTCACCGACCGGGGACTGGCCGAGGAGTACGCCGAGGTCCTCGCAGGGTACGGTCGGAGTGGAATCCCGGAGCGCGAGCGGCTCCAGCGCATCGGCGCTGCGCTCGGTTCCCGCTACCTGCTGCAACCTGGGCTCGCCGAGTTCAACCAGTCCCTCGTCGACAAGTTCGAGTTCACCGGCCTGAAGATCGTCAAGACCCGCATCTCGGCTCTGCGGCTGTGGCTACAGGTCTGGGACACGCAGACGGGTCACATCCTTTCGGAGTCCACCGGAGAGCTGACGGTCGCCGCCCGTATCCTCAGACAGGACAGGACCGTGTCCCTCGACGACATCGCGCAGAAGCTCTGGTCGCGCATCATCCGTGATGGCTTACTCGCGGGGAGCACAGGGTCCCGGCCCTGCCTGTGACCCTCCTACCT
>JBKOVG010000306.1:0-3924 GCA_046723845.1 Candidatus Methylomirabilota bacterium
GGCCCGGGGGGTGCAGTCTCATGCGAGACACGCGGAGGTGCATATGCGATCTGATCGCGTGATCGGCACCGTCGACTTTCATACGGCAGGCATCGGCATGCGGCTCGTGACGAGCGGCCTCGGCCGGCTCCCCGGCGCAACCATGGCCGAGAAGCGGCGGTGGTTCCAGGAACACCTCGACGATCTCCGCACCGGCCTCTGCCTCGAGCCGCGCGGCCACCGCAGCCTCCTCATCGCGATCATGACGGAGCCCGTCACCCCCGGCGCGCACTTCGGGCTCTTCTTCATCTATCCGGGCGGCTACTACGTCTCCTGCGGCGAGGGCACCATCGGCGCGGCCACGGTGGCGGTGGAGACCGGGCTCGTGCCCCGCACGGGCGCCGAAACCTCGATCGTCATCGACACGGAAGCGGGCGTGGTGGAGACCGTCGCGCGCTCCGACGGCGACCGGGTGCGCGAGGTGACGCTCCGCTGGACCCCGTCCTTCGTGGCTCTTCCCGCTCAGGCCGTCGAGGTCGAGGGCGTGGGCGAGGTGCCCGTGGACGTCGCGGTCGGAGCCGGCAACGTGTTCGCCATCGTGGAGGCGCCGCACCTGGGCGTGTCGGTCAAGCGCGAGCTCGCCCGGCGGATCGCCGAGCGCGGGATGGCCGTGCGCCACGCCGTCAATGCCCAGCTCCGCGTCGAGATCCCCGGAGCGGGCAAGACGAGCGTGGACAACGTCCTCGTCCACGAGCTCCCCGACGCCGCCGCCGTCTCCCGCAACGCGCTCGTGTGGGGACCAGGCCAGGTCGACGCCGCTCCCTGCGGCTCCGGCACCTGTGCGCGCCTCGCCCTCTTCCACCATCGCGGCCTCATGGGCGTCGGCTCCACCTTCGTCAGCGAGGGGCTGCTCGGCCTCAGCTTCACCGCCCGCATCGGCGGCGAGACGCACGTAGAAGGGCGGCCGGCCATCCTGCCCGAGATTACCGGCAGTGCCTACCTGACCGGCTTCAGCCAGATCCTCTTCGACCCCGACGATCCCGTGCGCGCGGGCTATCTCCTCGACGTGTGAGGCTATGAAGACCCTCGTGCTCGGAGGCGGCGTGGTCGGCGTCACCACGGCCTACTTCCTCGCCCAGGCCGGTCACGAGGTGACCATCCTCGAGGAGAAGGCGGGGCTCGGCCTCGAGGCGAGCGCGGGCAACGCAGGCATCATCGCGCCAGGGCACTCCTTCGCCTGGGCCTCGCCCAAGGCGCCCGGCATGCTCGTCCGCTCGCTGCGGGGCGACGAGACGGCCATCCGCGTGCGCCCCGCCGCAGATGCGCAGCTTTACCTCTGGGGGCTGCGCTTTCTCCGCGAGTGCACGGCGTCGCGGGCGCGGCGCAACACGCTGATCAAGCTCCGCCTCTGCCAGTACAGCCAGCGCGTCCTCATCGACCTCTCGCGCGCGGAGGGGATCGAGTACAACGCCATCGCCAAGGGCGCGCTCTATCTGTACCGCGACCACGCCGAGCTCGAGGCGGGCGTGAAGAAGATGGCGCTGCTCGCCGAGCACGGGCAGAAGCAGGAGATCCTCGACGCCAACGAGGTGGCCAAGGTCGATCCGGTCTTCGAACCCGTGAAGGCGAAGATCGCAGGGGCCATCCGCGATCTCGGCGATTCGAGCGGCGACTCACGCCTCTTCACGGAGCGCCTGGGCGTCCTCTGCCGCGATCGCCTCGGGGTCAGCATGAAGCTGGGCGCCCGCATCACCGCGCTCCAGAGCGGCGGCGACCGCATCGAGGCCGTCCTCACCAGCGACGGCGAGCGCCACATCGCGGACAGCTACGTGCTGGCCCTCGGCGTGGGCAGCCCCATCGTGGCGCGGACGGCGGGCGTGAGCCTGCCCATCTATCCCGCCAAGGGCTACTCCTCGACCTTCCCCCTGCGGCGCGGCGGTCTCGCTCCCACCCTGCCCGGAGTCGACGAGAAGTGGCTGGTCGGCTGGTCCCGCCTCGGCGATCAGCTCCGCCTCACCTCGACGGCGGAGTTCGCGGGCTACGACTGGGGCTGGACGCCGCGCGACTTCAACAACATCCTGCGCTTCGCGCGCGACGTCTTTCCCGACGCCGTCGACTACGAGCGCGGCGAGTACCGCGCCTGCCTCCGCCCCATGACGCCGGACGGCCCGCCCATCCTCGGCCTCGGCCGCCATCGCAACCTCTTCTTCAACTGCGGCCACGGCCACATGGGCTGGACCATGGCCTGCGGCACCGCGCGCATCGTGGCCGATGTCATGAACGGGCGCATGCCCGAGCTGGACCTGGAAGGCCTGACCCCGCGGCGCTGAGCCGCCGCTACTTCTCTCCGAGGTAAACTTTCCGCACGACGTCGGAGCGAAGCAGGGCGGAGGCCGAATCTTGAAGGACGATGCGTCCCGTCTGGATCACGTAGCCCCGGTGCGCCACCCGCAGGGCCATGCGGGCGTTCTGCTCCACGAGCAGGATGGTGGTGCCGAGCTCGCTGATGTTGCGGATGATGTCGAAGATGGTCTCCACGAGGATGGGCGACAGCCCCATGGACGGCTCGTCCAGGAGCAGCATCTCGGGCTTGGCCATCAGTGCGCGCCCCATGGCGAGCATCTGCTGCTCGCCGCCGGAGAGCGTGCCGCCCTTCTGGGCGAGGCGGTCGCGCAGGCGTGGGAAGAGCGTCAGCACCCGCTCCAGGTCCTTGGGGATGGCTGCCCGATCGGTCCGCGCGAAGGCGCCCAGCTCCAGGTTCTCCAGCACCGTCATGGGCGCGAAGATGCGCCGCCCCTCCGGTGACTGCGCAATGCCGAGGCGGGCGATGCGATGGGTGGGCACTCGATCGATGCGCTGGCCGTCGAAGGTGACGGAGCCACGCAGCGGGCGCACGAGCCCGATCACCGTGCGCAGGGTGGTGGTCTTCCCCGCCCCGTTGGCTCCGATGAGGGTGACGATCTCGCCGCGCCCCACGGTGAGGGACACGCCTTTCAGCGCGCGGATGTTGCCGTAGTAGGCGTGCACGTCGGCCAAGGCGAGGAGCTCGGGCTCGCTCACGTGGAGACCAGCTCCTGCTCGTAGCCCTTGCCCAGGTACGCCTCGATGACGGTGGCGTTCCGCCGGATCTCGGACGGCGTGCCCTCGGCGATCCGCACGCCATAGTCGAGCACGGTGATGCGGTCCGAGATCCCCATCACCACCTCCATGTGGTGCTCGATGAGCAGCACGGCGAGGCCGAGCTCGCCGCGCAGCAGGCCGATCAGCTCGGTCAGGGTGTCCGTTTCCCGCGGATTCATGCCCGCGGTGGGCTCGTCCAGGAGGACGAGCCGCGGCTCCGTGGCGAGGGCCCGCGCGATCTCGAGCCGGCGCTGATCGCCGTAGGCGAGGTTCTTGGCCATCTCCGCGGCCTTGTCACTGAGCCCCACGAAGCCCAGGAGATCCCGGGCGCGGGCCCGCGCGCGAGCTTCCTCCGCGACCACGGGGGACGGCCGGAAGACGGCGCCCGCAACCGAGGCGTGGAGCCGGCAGTGCTCGCCGACGAGGACGTTGTCGAGCACGCTCATGTTCTGGAAGAGCCGGATCGACTGGAAGGTCCGCGCGATGCCGCGCGAGACGATCGCGTGCGGCCGCAGGCCGACCAGGCTCGTGCCGTCGAGCCGGATGTCTCCTTCGTCGGGGCGGAGCAACCCCGTGATCAGGTTGAAGACGGTGGTCTTGCCCGCGCCGTTCGGCCCGATGAGTCCCACGATCCCGCCCGCGGGAACGACCAGGTCGACCTCGCTCACCGCCACCAGGCCGCCGAACCGCCGCGTCAGCCCCTGCACCTCGAGCACCGGCACCCCGGCGCGGCCCCGGCGCGGCGCCATGGCCTCGCGCAGCCATCCCGGCAGCGCATCCGCTCGCGGCCGGGGCGGCGCCGCCACGAGCGCCCGCGCCTCCTCC
>JBKOVG010000183.1:0-15018 GCA_046723845.1 Candidatus Methylomirabilota bacterium
CCGGCGCCGCCGCCCGGGCCGTACGGGCGGCGGCGCCACGCCCTACGGGCCCTGCTCGGCCTTGATGCTCGCCTCGCGGAGCCGGAGCCGATCCAGCAGCGCCGCGAAGGATGAGGTGCGCAGGACCGAAGTGAACTGGCTGCGATAGCTGGAGACGAGGCTCACGCCGTCGACCGCGATGTCGTAGACGGCCCAGCGGCCGTCGCGATTCATCAGCCGATACTCGATCGCGGTGTCTTCTCCCCGCCGGCTCGGCATGCGCGAGCTGACGCGCGCGTGGGGCCCGGACACGAGCTCGCCCTCGAAGGTCACCGCGGAGAGCGGCATGCTCCCGACGTTGGTCAGGTACACGTGGTCGAGCATCTGGGTGAAGAGCCGCACGAACTCGTCTTGCTCCGCCGGGGTCGCCGCCTCCCAATGCTCGCCCAGCATGCGCCGGCCCATCTCCTGGAAATCGAAGAGCTCGGTGGTCACGCGCTGGATCGCCGCGCGACGCTCGCCGGGCTCCACCGCGAGCACCCGCGAGAAGGAGGCCTTCACCACCTCGAGCGGCCGCTTCTGGGCGGCCGGTGTGGTGATCTCGGCGGCCGCCTGGGCGGAGGCGGGGAGGGGAGCGCACACGATCGAGGACGAGAGCGCCGCGATCGCGAAGGAGGCGAGCCATGCTCTGCGGGATGAGTCAGCCTGGTGACGATCCATCGCGGTCACGCCTTTCCGGTTGAGTCGCCGTGTCGATCTCTGCTGCGCTGTCACCCTCTGTCTGAGCAAAGGCCATGCCCGCCCGCTCCGCCGCAGATCCGGGCGTGAGGAGCAGAAAGAGTCAATGGCGTGACGGCGAGGCGGTACTTCTGACTCCGTCGTTCGAGCGGACCACGTCTATCCGCCGTTCAACTCCGGGATGCAGCGGGGCAGGCCTCCGTGGGATCGAGCGGGCGGCCTGTCGCGGGACTTTACAAAGTGGAAGAGCGCCCGCCTGGCATGCCCGCGGATGCTAGTCTACGGGTCATGACCAATCCCTGGATCGACTCGTGTCGGGGCAGCGTGCCGGCGTGGGAAGTGGACCACGTCGGGCACTTCACCGTCGCCTACTATCACCAGCGCATCGAGGACGCGGGCCTGGTCGTGCTGGAGGCGCTGGGGCTTGGCCCCCGCGACGCTCTCGAGGCCGGCCGCGGCTGCGCCACCACCGACTGCCACGTGCGCTATCTCCACGAGCTCCGCAGCGGCGACATCTATCACGTCCAGAGCGGTGTGCTCGCCGTGGAGGACGATGCCCTCGTCCTCGCGCATCGGCTCCTCGACTCCGCCTCGGGCACCCTCTGCACCACCGTGCGGCAGCGGGTCCTCCACCTCGAGCTGGCCACCGACAAACCGCTCCCTCTCGACGCCGCCGCGCGGAGCGCTGCCCTCGCTCACCAGGTGCAGTGGGAGGAGCTGGCTCCGGAGCGCCGGCCGCGGCCGAAGGGCGACGGGGGGTTCGTGGACGGCGCTCTCGACACGGTGAAGCCGTCGGAGATGAACGTGCTCGGCCGCGCGGGGCTGGCGCACTACATTCATCGCTTCTCGGCCTCGGGCGGCCACCTCATGGCGAGCTTCGGGATGAGCCCGGCCTATATGCGGAGCGAGGTGCGCGGCCTCTCCACCTTCGAGTTCCAGCTCGCCATCACCGCCGCCCTGCGTCCGGGCGATGTCGTGCGCGTGCAGAGCGCGCTGGCCCACGTGGGCAACTCGTCGCTCCGTCTCTTCCACCGCATGCTGGACGCGCGCAGCGGCGAAGTCATGGCCACCCTCGAGCAGTCCGGCGTGCACCTCGATCGCGACGCGCGGCGGCCCACGCCCCTGCCCGAGACCCTGCGCACGAAGGCGCGGGCCCTCCTTGCACCCCCCTCCGACTGACGCCGGGTCTAACCCGGATTCTTCCCGAGTGCCGCACGTGCGACCGGGCGGGTGGCGGCGAGGGAAGGGGTGCGCTCAGGCGGAGTGGGACCCCCTCGTCCTGCGCGCGGCCCGGAGGGCTGCGAATCAGGCGAGCGGGTGACGCAGCATGAGCGCACCCCTCTTCTTGATGACAGGCTTGGCCGACGACGGGACCCGGCCGCCTCGCGCTCCGTATGTTCGTGCAGGATCCGGGCGCGTCACCTCAGATCTTCTGATTGAGTCGAAGGTCCCAGCCGCCCGTGACCACGGGCCCGGGCGCTCCCGTGGCGGTCACCGGGTGGTATTCCCACTGGATCTTCGAGTACGACAGAGTCACCTCGTCGAGGAAGCCCATGGTGTCGGCGCCCGAGATCAGCGTGTCGAAGGACAGCGGATACTGCGCGCCCGTCCCCGCCCGCTGCGTGAGGTGCGTCACGAGAGCCTCGGTGAGCGTGACCAGGTAGAAGTCGAGGCCGGTGCCCGTGCGGCGGAAGGCGAAGCGGGCCGAGCGGATGACCGTGCCCGCAGCGGCGGCAAGGAGAAGCGGGATTGAGCCCTTGTCGAGCGGCTTGCGGAACCGCACCCCGGAAAAGGTCGGCCGCCCTGCGGCCGCGCCGGTGCTGCCCGTGAGAGGTGGGGCGGGGTGATCCACGGACTGCTCGTAAGAGAGCACCACCGTCTCGTTCTCGTGTCCTCGCACGGTGCTCTCGCCCTCGATGCCGTCCAGCTTCACGTAGATCTCGAACGGTGCCGTCGCCATGCTCGCCTCCTATGCGAGGACCACGAACTGGTGCGGAGCCAGGGGCACGCGGACGAAGGCCGTGCCGTCGGCGGCGCGCTCCCGCTCCGTCTGGAAGTAGACGCGCCCGGGAGGCTGCGTGAGGTCGAGATCGGCAATGGCGCGTGGCGTGCTCATCGAATCACCTCGAACACCCGGAACGGCGTGTGCTGGGTCTCAAGAAAAGCGCGTAGCCGAACGGCAACACGGCGGCCTGGAGGCCGTAGGCGATCGAGGTGGTGGAGTAGTAGCCGACGATCTTGCCGCCCAGGATGAGGGCGCCGTAACCGGACTGGACGCCGAAGGCGTAGTTCTCGCGGAAGATGTTGGGGAAGACGAGGATGCCCTTGGCCGTCGCCAGCTGGTTTCACGCGGTAGGGGTCGTCTCCATCAGCTCACGGAGAGCGGACTCGACCTCCTCGTCCAGGGTCTGCGCCTCGGCCACGAGCATGGGCCACGGGATGACCACAGCGATCCACGAGAGTGCGACCACGAGCGCGAGGCGGGCGGTTGTCATCGCGGCGATCGTGCCAGATCGACGTCGACGGGTCAAACGCACGTCCGTATCCGGGCCGCTTCGGGTACCATCACGGCGCGGATCACCACCCGAGAGGAGAGGCCGCCATGCAGATCGCCGCGCTCGTCTTCGACGCCATCACGCCGCTCGACATCGTGGGGCCGATCGAGGTCCTCGCCCGCCTCCCCGGCGCCGACATCGTGATCGTGGGCAAGGCGCGTGGACCCGTGCGGGACCCGCGTACGCACTGGACGCTCAGCGCGGAGGCGGGCCTCGCCGAGGTGACGAAGCCCGACGTGCTCGTGGTGCCCGGTGGGGCGGGCGTCAGGCCGCTCTGCAGCGAGGAGCCGGTCCTGGAGTGGATCCGTACCGTGCATCGCACGACGGCGTGGACGACCTCGGTGTGCACGGGCTCGTTGCTCCTGGGTGCTGCGGGACTGTTGCGCGGCCTCTCCGCGACCACGCACTGGGCGTCCCGAGACGTGCTCGAGCAGTACGGCGCGCGCTACGTCGAGGAGCGCGTCATCCCGCAGGGAAAGATCATCACCTCGGCGGGCGTGTCGTCCGGTATCGACATGGCGCTCACCCTGGCCGCGAGGATGGCCGGCGACGAGATCGCCAAGGGGATACAGCTCGGCATCGAGTACGATCCGCAGCCGCCCTTCGATTGTGGCGTGCCGTCGAAGGCCAGCCCGGCGCTGCTCGAGCGTGTGCGGCAGAGCATGCCGCCCTCCCCGGCGCCAGCCCGCTGAGGACGTGATGGGGCATCGCCGCCCCGCTGGGATGGCCGGTCCCCGCGCCCCGCGGCGCGGACCCGGTGCAACACCGCGATTTCAGGTCGCTATGACTCCGGCACGCTTGATGCTCGCTGCTGTTCCGAGAGCCAGGAACAAGCCAACCAGGGAGGTGCGTCATGGCCTTCAAGCACGTGCTCGTCCCGACCGACTTCTCCGAGCCCGGGAACTACGCCGTGCGGTGCGCGATGGAGGAGGCCACCCTGCATGGAGCCAAGGTGACCCTACTCCACGTGCAGCAGTCGTCGAGCGGGGGGACAGACATCTACTACGTCAGCGGGCCGGTGGGCTCCGGCCTCGAGGCCGGGTACGACGTCGTGGCGGGTGGCCGCCTGGGCACGGCCCCGGCCGCGGAGCCGACGGTGGTGCGTCACGACCTCGTCGAGGAGGCGCTGACGCGGCTCCGCAATCTGGTGCCGGGCTCCTTCAAGGGTGAGCGGGCGGTCGAGATCGCCGTGGGCCGTCCCGCCGACGCCATCGTCCAGTTCGCCCAGCAGCGCAACGTCAACCTCATCGTCATGGCGACCCACGGACGCACCGGTCTCGAGCACATGCTGATCGGCAGCGTGGCGGAGAAGGTGGTTCGGCTGGCGCCATGCCCCGTGCTGACGGTCAAGCTGGCACGAGTCCAGGAATCACCGCTTCACGCGACGGCGTAGCGCTTCACGGCATCCTCATTCCAGGTGATGCCGCTGCCGGGGCGATCCGGGATCAGCGCGTGGCCGTCCCTGATCTGGATGGGCTCGGCCACGATGGGCACCGCCCAGTCCATGTACTCGAGCCAGTGCGCGGTCGGCGTCACCGCGAGGAGATGCGCGCTGTATTCCGGGAAGAGGTGGCTCGACATCTCCATGCCGTGGGCGTGGGTGATGGCGGCCGCGCGCAGCCAGCCCGTGATGCCGCCGATGCGCTGGAGATCGGGCATCACGTAGTCCATGGCCCTGGCCTGGAGCGCGTTGATCAGCTCGTAGGTGTCGACGAGGTTCTCCCCCGTCTGGATGGGCGTGCGGAGCTCGGCGGCGATGCGCGCGCAGCCCGCGTAGTCGTCGTGGCGCACGGGCTCCTCGATCCAGTAGAGTCCCTCGTCGTCCAGCATGCGCCCGCGCAGGATGGCATCGTTCACGGTGAGGCGCTGATTGTAGTCGCACATCACGATGATCTTCTCGCCCACGCGCTTCCTGACCGCCCGCACCGCCGCCACGTCTTCCGCCGGATCGTCGCGCCCCACGCGCAGCTTGATGGCGCGGAAGTTGCCTTCGGCGACCAGGCTCTCGGCATCCCGGGCCAGCGCATCCAGCGGCTGGATCCAGAGACCGCAGCTGTTGTAGGCGCGCACCGGCTTGACCTGGCCACCCAGCAGCCGCACGAGCGGCAGCCCCGCCGCCTGGGCCAGCGCGTCCCAGGCGCACATGTCCACGCCGGCCAGCGCGAGCCCGACCACGCCGGGCGTGTCGATGAGGGTGAGGCGGCTTCGCAACTTGGCCTCGAGGTCGAAGGGCGCCACGCGATCGCCCTTGAGCAGCTCGCGCATGTGGGTGAGACAGCCCACGATGGGCGAGAGCGCCCACTCGCCGAAGGCGAATAGATACGAGCGGCCGGTGATGCCTTCCTCGGTCTCGAGGTCGACGAGCACCAGGGCGGCGCGCGGCAGCGCCCCGCTTGCCGACACCGGCGGCCGTTTGAACGGCACCATGACCGGGCGTGCGCGAATGTCGCGGATCGTCAGCATTGCCATCATGTGTGTCTCCGGGTCAGCTCGGATGTGGTGAGAGGCGCGTGCGGAGTCTAGGCGAGCGCTTCCTGAGTGTCAATGCGACGGCTCGTGAAGATGGCCGGCGCCGGGCCGCCCAGGCGAGTATTCTGCGCCCAGCGGCGGAGACGGACGGCTCGGGGATCGAGTACCACGGAGCAGCGGAGAGATGCGACCAGCGCGGATCGTCTCCAAGTTCGTCAACCTGCGCGTGCCCTATCCCATGGGCTTCTACGCCAAGGGCATGGATGGGCGCATCGACGATCCCGCGGCGGGCTGGAAGGGGCGGGGACTGTGGTCGACCTACGGCACCCGCGCGCGCTTCCACGTGGAAGGCGGCAAGGGGACCACGAGCAAGGTGGTGAAGTTCCAGTTGCGGCCCGATTCCCTGGCGCGGTGACGACCCGCTCAGGCGGGACGGATGAACGCGAAGCGGTGCTCGGGAGACCAGGAGCTGTCGAATCCCTCGAGGCCGAGCTCGCGCCGTCCCGCGTTGCTCCAGAGGCAGATCACGTCGCGCCGGCCGAAGAAGCCGAACCACGGATCGTGGAGGAAGATCACCGGATGCTCGGCCTGGACGAGGGGATGCTCGCAGCCGAAATGGAGCGCGTCCTCGTAGGTGGGTCGCTCCAGGCCGTCCGCCTCGGCGCGGGCGATCGCCTCCGCCGCGGTGGCCGCGCGATCGAGCTCCACGAGCACGATGTCGCGGGTGCGCTTCCCGGGGAATCGGCCGACGGGGAAGTGTTCGGAGCTGACGCACGAGTGCGCGTAGCCGTAGTTGCCGGCCGCCACCAGCTCCTCCGTCGATCTGCCGTCTCCCACCGTCACGCGATAGACGCGCATGGCTGCCTTCGAGGGTAACGCAGGCAGCCGGGGAGATCACTCGCGGGTTGACGTCGTCGCGCCGCTCGCGGTAGCAAGAAGGGTACGATGAGCGAGACTGTCTTCGCCACCTTCGACCGCACGGCGCGCGCAGCCCCCGACCACGTGTTCCTCTGCGCGCCGCCCGCCGCCGGGCGCGCGTATCACCCCGCGGGCGTGGAGTTCACCTACTGGCAGACGCGCACGGCCGCGGCGGCGCTGCGCGACGCCTACCGCGCGGCAGGCTATGGCCACGGCCATCGCGTCGCCCTCCTCTTGGAGAACCGGCCGGAGTTCTTCTTCCATTTCCTGGCCCTCAACGCCCTCGGGGTGTCCATCGTCCCCGTAAATCCGGACTACCGGCACGACGAAATGCTCTATCTCATGGAGCACTCCGAGGCGGATCTCGCCGTGGTCATCGGAAGCCGCGTGGCGGACCTGGAGGGCGTGGCCGCCGAGCGCGCGAAGGCGTTGCCCTTGGTCGACGCGGAGCGCTGGCCGGCGCGCCTGCCTTCGCCCGGGTCGGCCCCGCGCCCGGACCCGCCGGGGACGAGCACCGAGACGAGCCTGATGTACACCTCGGGTACCACCGGCCGCCCCAAGGGCTGCATCCTCACCAACTTCTACTACCTCAACGCGGGCGCCTGGTACCGGGATCTCGGCGGGCGCATCCAGATCGAGTACGGGCGAGAGCGCTTCCTCAACCCGCTGCCGCTCTTCCACATGAACGCGCAGGTGGTGACGGCGACCTGCGCCATGCTCACCGCGAGCTGCCTCGCCCAGCCCGAGCGCTTCAGCCCGAGCCGGTGGTGGAAGGACGTCGAGGGCTCGCGGGCGACGATCATCCACTATCTCGGCGTGATGCCGCCCTTGCTCCTGAATCAGCCGCCCGTGCCGGAGGAGCGGAGGCACCGCATCAAGTTCGGGCTGGGCGCGGGGGTGGAGCCCGAGCTGCACGCGGCCTTCGAGGCGCGCTTCGGCTTTCCCCTCGTCGAGGTATGGGGGATGACGGAGACGGGACGGATCTATTCCGACTGCATCGAGCCGCGCCAGATCACCACGCGCGCCTTCGGGCGCCCCTTCGGCGGGCTCGAGGCGCGGGTCGTCGACGATCGCGATCAGGAGGTGGCGCGCGAGGCCGAGGGCGAGCTCCTCGTGCGCTGGGGCGGGCGCGAAGGCCCGCGCCACGGCTTCTTCGCGGGCTATCTCAAGAACGCGGAGGCGACGGAGGAGGCGTGGCGCGGCGGCTGGTTCCACACGGGCGACGTGGTGCGCCAGATGCCCGACGGCATGCTCGTCTTCCTCGACCGCAAGAAGAACATCATCCGGCGCTCGGGGGAGAACATCGCGGCTGCCGAGGTCGAGGCGTGTCTCCAGGCCCACGATGCCGTCTCGCAGGTGGCGGTGCTCGCCGTCCCCGATGAGGTCCGCGAGGAAGAGGTGATGGCCTGCGTGGTCGCCATGCCCGGCGTGACCCCTGCGCGCGAGCTGGGCGAGGTCCTCCAGAGCTGGTGCCTGGAGAAGCTCGCCTACTTCAAGGCGCCGGGCTGGATTCTCTTCGTCGACGCCCTCCCCACCACGGGGACGCAGAAGATCCAGAAGAGCCAGATCTTCCCCCGGGGCGAGGATCCCCGGCGCCGCCCCTCCGCCCTCGATCTCCGTGAGGGAAAGAAGCGGCAGCCGGGGTCGACCGCGGTCAGGCCGTGAGGGTGAACTTCTGGAAGGTGTGGCAGTCCTCGCGGGCGAGGTCGCGGCTCACCGCGAAGGTCCAGGTCACCTCGGCCACGTAGATCGCGCCGCTCGAGTCGACGGCGAGGCCGTGGGGCGCGGCGAAGCTGCCCGGCGCCTCCGCGGTGGGCGTGCCCCACCGCGCGAGCACGCGCCCTTCCTTGTCGAACACGCTCACCCGGCCGTATTTCGACTCCACAATGGGCCCGTGACGCTGCGAGGTCTGTCCCTTGTGCCACCACAGCTCCGAGACGTAGGCGCGGCCGTCCTTGTCGAAGACGAGGTGGGTCGGCCGCTGGGTGTCCGTCCACTCGCTCAGGTACTCGCCGTCGGGGCTGAAGATCTGGATGCGGTCGTTCTCGCGATCGCACACGAAGACGCGCCCGTCCGCGCCCACCGCGATGCCGTGAGGCAGGAAGAACTCGCCGGGGCCGCCGCCCGGCGTGCCCCAGGAGCGCTTGAGCTCACCCGAGGCCGAGTACTGGTGCACGCGGCAGTTGCCGTAGCCGTCGGAGACGTAGAGATCGCCCTTCGGCCCCACCGCGAGATTGGTCGGACGGTTGAAGGGCGCCCCGGGGCGCGACACCGTGCCCGTGTTCTTGCCGTCGTAGCCCGTGTCGGAGGGCTTGTTCATGGTGCCCAAGGTCAGGAGGAGCTTGCCGTCCGGGGTGAACTTGCGCACGGTGTGGTTGCCGTCGTCCGTGCAGTAGAGCATCTCGTCGGGGCCCACCGTGATGCCGTGCGTGCGGTAGGTGAACTCGCCCTGCCCCCACGAGCGGAGGAACTTCCCGCTGCCGTCGTAGACGATGATGGGATGATCGCCGCGGCAGATCAGGTACACGCGATCCTCGGAGTCCGTGGCCACGCCGGCCACGTCGCGGTGCACGTATCCCGACGGGAGCTGCTCCCAGCCTTCGACCACCTCGTAACGCAACGCGCTCCCTGGCGCCATGGCGAGCCTCCGATGTCCGCTACGGGTTCACGACTGTTGTCGGTGGAGGCTCCCGATGATGAGAGAAAGCCGGGAAGCTGTCAAGCGATCGGCTACCATAGCGCGGAGTCCAACGACTGGAGAGACCATGGGGAAGCTCGACGGCAAGTGTGTACTGGTGACGGGAGCGAGCCGCGGCATCGGAGCCGAGATCGCGCGGCTCTTCGCCGTGGAGGGCGGGCGCGTGGTGTGCGCCGCCCGTACGCTGCGCGAGGGAGAACATCCGCTCGCGGGATCGCTGGAGACCACGGTGGCGGGCATTCGCGCGGCGGGGGGCACCGCGGAGGCCGTCACCGCCAACATCGCGGAGCCCGCCGAGTGCGAGCGGCTGGTGCAGCGGGCGCGCGAGATCTACGGGCCGGTGGACGTGCTCGTGAACAACGCCGCCCTGACCTACTACGTGCAGATCAAGGACTATCCGATCAACAAGTGGATGCGCTCGTGGGCGGTGAACTTCCACGCGCCCTTCGTCCTGAGCCAGCTCGTGCTCGCGGACATGATCGCGCGGCGGCGCGGGGCCATCGTCAACATCTCCTCCGGCTCGGCCATCGGGCCCGGCCGCGGCCCCTATCCGGATCCCGCGCCCGGCGCGCGCGGCGGCACCTGTTACGGAGCGGAGAAGGCGGCTCTCGAGCGCTTCACGCAGGGCCTCGCCTCCGAGGTCTACCAGTACGGAGTCGCCGTGTCCTCGGTGGCGCCGTCCCAGGTCGTGCCGACGCCGGGCACCATGCATCACCGGCTCGTGAGCTCCATGGACGATCCGCGTGGCGAGCCTCCGCTCCTCATGGCCCAGGCCGCCCTGGTGCTGGCCGCGGAACCGCTCGACAAGGTCACGGGGCGCGTTACCTACAGCCAGCCGCTGCTCCGCGAGTTCGGCTGGATCACGGAGGCGCGCGGCCGCGGCATCGACTCGCGAGGAAGCGGCTACTCGGAAATCTAGTTCGCTTCGTCGCGCCGGGAACCGCCTCGCCCGCTCATCTCTTCCTACCGCCCCATCACTGGCATGTCCGTTGCCCGCTTTTCCCTCGGACGGAGACCACGCCGAGGGGAGGGCGGGCCATGGCACGAGGGAAGATGCGCGGCCTGATCTGGACGAGCGTGATCGTGGAGCTTCTAGGGCTCGCGGTGGATGCGCTGTGGCATGGCCTCCTGCATCCAGAGTTCGAGGAGACGACGAGAGCCGACATGGCGCGGCATCTCCTCTAGTCCTTGGGCAGCCCCAGCACCCGCTCGCCGATGATGTTGCGCTGGATCTCGCTGGTGCCGCCCGCGATGGTGTACTGCCGCGAGCTCACCACGCGGTTGTACCAGCGCGGCCCGTCGGGCACCGTCTCGCTCGGCTGGTTGATCAGCACGTGCGAGCCCAGGAGCTCGCCTGCGAAATCGGCCACGCGCACGCCGAGCTCGGAGCCGAAGAGCTTGAGGATGGACCCCTCGGGCCCCGGCGGTTCTCCGCGGAGCTGGCGGGTGATGTTGCGCAGACGCGTGTAGCGGAGGCACGTCGCCTCGATCCAGAGCTGGGCGAAGCGCTGCCGCACGAGCGGATTGTCCCAGGCCGTCCGGCCATCGACCTGGAGCCGTCGGGCCAGGACGCGCAGGGCGTCGATCGTCTCGATGTGGCTGCGGCTGCCGCCCGACTTGCGCTCGTACATGAGGGTGGTCATGGCCGGCTTCCAGCCCTCATTCTGCCGGCCGACCAGATTGGCCTTGGGCACGGGCACGTCGACGAAGAAGACCTCGTTGAAGTGGCGATGGCCGTTCATGAGCACGAGGGGACGCACGGTGATACCCGGCGTCTTCATGTCCACGAGGAGGTAGCTGATGCCCTTGTGCCGCGGCGCCGTGGGATCGCTCCGCACGAGGAGATAGATCCAGTCGGCGAAGTGCGCGCCCGACGTCCACACCTTCTGGCCGCTCACCACGAAGTGATCGCCCGTGTCGTCGGCGCGCGTGGCGAGGCCGGCCAGGTCGGAGCCCGCGCCGGGCTCGGAGTAGCCCTGGCACCAGATGTCCTCTCCGCTCAAGATGCGGGGCAGGTAGCGCCGCTTCTGCTCGTCGGTGCCCCACTCGATGATGGTGGGCCCGGCCATGTTGACCCCGGAGTAGCCGGGGAGCACGGGCGCGCGGGCGCGGAAGTATTCCTCGTCGAAGATGATCTGCTCCATCAGCGAGGCGCCGCGGCCTCCGTACTCTGCGGGCCAGGAGATCCCGACCCAGCGCGCCGCGGCCATCTTCTTCTGCCAGGCCACGCGACGCTCGAAGGTCTCGCGATCGGGAGCCACGCGCTCGTCGAACGGATCGTCCACGCAGAGCTCCGCGGGCAGGTTGACCTCGAGCCAGCTCCGCACCTCTCGGCGGAAAACCTCCTGCTCCGGCGTGTACTGGAAGTCCATGGCCTTCCTTCTAGCATCCTCGGCGGGGCGACTCAAGACGGCGGCGTGCTTGACGTGTCGAGCCCGGGCGAGGCAGAGTGGCTCCCATGAGCGCCCCTTCGAGAGGAGAGAGCCACATGATCGAGACCTCGGCCGGCCCCAGCATCGAGCTGCTCCTCAGAATCAACGCGGCCTTCAACGCGCGCGACGTGGACCGCATCATGACCTTCTTCGAGGACGATGCCACCTTCCTCATGGCCCGCGGCCCCGAGGCCTGCGGCCGGCGGGTGCATGGCAAGGCGGCCATCCGGAAAGTGCTCGCCGATCGCTTCAAGGTCATCAGCGACATGCGTTGGGATCACATTGAGCACTTCGTGGCGGGCAACCGCGCGGTGTCGGTGTGGATGGTCACGGGCACCGGCGCGGACGGCGAGAAGCTCAACTACCAGGGCTGCGACATCTACGAGTTTCGCGGCGAGCGCATCCTCAACAAGGACACCTACTGGAAGATCGTCGAGGACAAGGACCGGCTCTAGTGCCGGACCAACTTGATTTCGCCAGATCGACTCAGCTCTCGCCTCGCCGCAGAGCGGCTCAGCTCGAAATGCCACGTTCTCGGTCGGCCGCAGCCCTCAACGTATACCTCCATACGCCTCGGGCTGCGGCCTCCCTCGGGCCTCGTCTGGCTCGCAATTTGGCCCGGCACTCTGCGGGAGCACGTGGCCTGTAGCCAATACTCGTTGGAGACGCTCTAGCCGGCGGCGGTGATCAGAGGCGCGGCTGCTGGTTCCACCAGCCGCGCGCGCTCATGCAGCGCTGGAAGAGACGGTTGGCCTTGGTCTGCGCCTCGGTGATGGGCGGCAGGAAGTAGGTGTTCGGGTCGGGGTTGCCCTCCACCGAACCCACGCGCGATTCGGAGCCGCAGGCCGCCAGGTCGGAATCGAGCTCCTCGTTGGAGGCGTTCGGCTTCTCCCACAGCCGGTACTTGTAGCCGTAGAGCGAGCACCCCGCGAGCAGCGAGGCGAGGAGCACCGCGGAGACCACGGGTCGTAGCGCGAACATCCATCCCTCCCGGTGCGGGCCTTTACCGCGTCGAGTCACGTGCTGGCGCGAGTCTATCAGAAGCCGGGCTCCGCGCGGGCACACCCGGAAGTCGGGGATCCACGCGGTCGATTCGGGCGTTACAATGATCCCCGTCAGAGGCTTCGTGGACGAGGTGCCACATGATCCAGAAGACCAGGTTCGGCCAGTTGATCGTCGGGGTGCTCGTCGTGGGCTTCTTCCTCGCCCTGTCGGCGCCTGCCTACGCGGGCCGGGGCGGCTTCGGCGGCGGTGGCATGGGCATGAGTGGCGGTGGCATGGGCGTGAGTGGCGGCGGGTTCCATGGTGGCATGGGCATGGGCGGCAGCGGGTTCCGTGGCGGCCGCGGCGGCTTCGGCTCGAGCGGCTTCCACGGAAGCCACTTCTCTCACGGGCACAAGTTTCATGGTCACCGCTGCTGCGTGAACGGCGCCTTCTTCACTGGCTTTGCGTTCGGGGGCTTCCCCGCGCCCTATTACTACTATCCGTACCCGGACTACTGGTACCCGCCGTATCCCTACATGCCCTATCCGTACGCGCCCTCTGTCCCGGATCTGAACGTATCCCTGCCGGCCGCCCAGGCGCTCGATCTCAGCGCTTCCGTGCCTCGGGAGTCCTGCTTTGCGAGCGGCTGCTACTATCTCCGGGGTGACGGGGTGACGGTCCCCTACCAGTGGGTTTGGGTGCCGGCTCCGCCTCCGCCGCCCGCCGTGATCCCGTACCCGAACGGGCGCTACGAGTTGCGTGGCCCGTCGCGGTGGGAATGGGTGCCCAACAACGTCTCGGGTCCCTCGTCGGTACTGCCCGCCTCCTCGAGGACGATCGAGAGCGGCCCGGCGAATCTCTCCGTCCGCGGCCTCTACCACTGGACGGACGAGAGCGGTGTCACTCACTGGACGCAGGGCCTGGAGGGGGTGCCGGAGCGGTATCGCCCGAAGGCCGGCTCGGGCGTCTCGAAGGGAGAGAGCACGCTCTGATGCGGGCGCTGGCCCTGAGCCTGGCCCTCTTCGCTTCCATCTCCTTGGGCTCGAGCGTCACCGCCTGCGCTCGGATGCGGACCACTGCCCCGCCCATCGTGCAGGGGCGGATCGTGGACTTGAAGCCCAACTGGATGATGCTCAACGACGGCACGCAGATCATCGTCCCCTCCGACGTCGTCCGCTGGTCCGAGCTCACGCTCGGCGCCGTGGTGCGGGTGGAGTACGAAGAGCGCGACGGCAAGAAAATCGCGACGTCGATGAACTACCTCGAAGGATTCCCGGGCCAGCGCGGACTGTAGCGGCTCTGCTTCTCCCCCGGAACTTGACAGTCGCGGGCCGATGGATCGATCATCGGTCTTACACGCAGGTCCACCGGGGGAGATCATATGACGACGATGCAGCGGGCCGAGGCAGCCGAGCACGCCATGAGCGAGGAGCTCGACCGGATCGTCGTCAAATCCGTCCTCTACACCTCGGGGGAACGTGACCCGAGGGTGCCGGTGTCACGGCCGCCCGACCAGGGCAAGCTCTACCTGATGGGCCACGATCCGCGGCTCCCCAAGATGCCGGACAAGCCCACCCTCTTCGATTTCTTCCGCTACCGCTTCGGACCCTCCGCGCACATGCTCCAATCCGCGCGGCTCGCCCAGAAGAACGGCGTGAGCGAGAAGGTGGTCCTGGCCTGCCTCCTCCACGACATCGCCATCGCCGGCTTCATCCGGTGTGACCACGGCTACTGGAGCGCGCAGCTCCTCGAGCCCTACGTGGACGAGGAGGTGAGCTGGGCCATCCGGTACCACCAGACCCTGCGCTTCTTCGCCGACGAGTCCGTGGGCTACAAGTACCCCGAGATGTACGTGAAGCTTTTCGGCGCCGACTACCAGCCCGAGCCGCACATCCAGGCCGCCTATCGGTACGCGCGCGACCACAAGTGGTACATGACCTCTCGCCTCATCACCGTGAACGACCTCTACTCCTTCGATCCCAACGTGAAGGTGGAGCTGGAGGAGTTCACGGACGTGGTCGGCCGCAACTTCAAGCAGCCCAAGGAAGGGCTGGGCTTCGACGCGAGCCCGTCGTCACACATGTGGCGCACGATCAACTGGCCCACGCGCTACCTCTAAGCTAAAGAATCCCCGGCCACCCTCACCGCGGCCCTCTCCCTCGCCGAGGGAGAGGGAGGAATCGTCCGCTGGACTAGTGCTGTCTCTTATACACATCTCCGAGCCCACGAGACCTTAAGTCGAATC
>JBKOVG010000388.1:0-8360 GCA_046723845.1 Candidatus Methylomirabilota bacterium
GAAGTCATACACGAGAATTCGGGCCGGCCTGGGAAGCCGCGGCCCTTGATAGTACTGCTCATCGGTCACAGTGGTCTTCGCGCAGCCGCTCATCAGCAGGAGGGCACAGGCCGCCGTGACGGCCCGCGTGTGGAGCGTTCGCGGACCCAGCCACCGCCCTAGCATCGCTTCCATCAGATATCGCCGCATAGCTGATCAGTCCCTCCCTGGAGGGTCATGAGGAACACCGCGCCGGCAACATGAGATGGACGCCCATCGCGGAGTGACGTGCATCGCGCGCATTGTACGACGCAGCGGAGTCCGATGACAGTGGGCGCCGCAGGAAGACCATGGCCGTCTTCGTGGCCCAGGCTTATAGTGCAAGGCCACGTGACCGTCATGAAGGCCGGGCTTTGCTGGACGAAATGACCATGACCCCCGACGAGCTCGCCGCCTGGCGAAAGAGCGAGCGTGAGCGCCTGATCGCCGCGCGCGAGGCGCTCGACCCCGCTACCGTCGAGGGCCTGCGTCGGCGCCTGGAGGTACATCTCGAGCGCTCGTTCCCCGGGCTCGCGAAGTCGAGGCTCGGCTTCTGCTGGCCCATCCGCAACGAATACGACGCGCGGCCTCTCGCGCAGACCCTCCGCGACCGGGGCGCCGTCACCGCGCTGCCGGTGGTGGTCGCTCCACGTCAGCCCCTCGTCTTTCGCGAGTGGCACCCCGGCGTGGCGCTCGCCGATGGCCCGCTCGGCATTCCCTATCCGGTGAGCTCGGATCCCGTCGTCCCCACCGTGCTCTTGCTCCCGATGAACGGATGGGACGGCGCGGGCTACCGCCTCGGCTATGGTGCCGGCTTCTTCGACCGCACGCTGGCGAGCCTCGAGCCGAGACCCGTGACCATCGGCGTGGCCTACGAGCTCGCGCGCATGGCGACCATCCATCCGCAGAGCTGGGACGTCCCCATGGACTGGGTGGTGACCGAGCGAGGTGTCTATCGACGCGATCCCGGCGGGCTCGCTTTCCTCGGGGAAGCCGCTACGGGAGAGCCGAGCCGGCTCGCCTCCCCGGTGTGCTACGCGGACGAGATCGCGCCCGACCGTCAGCCGTAGCTCCCGCCGCCCCCGCCGCAACGCGGAAGATCAGACGACCAGGTGACCCGGCTGCCGCCGCGGCTCCCGGCGGGCCAGCACGCGACGATGCTCGAGGAGGAGGCGCGTCGTCTCCTGCAGCACGGTGGCCACGGGCACGGCGACGATCATGCCGAGGACACCGAGGGCATGATTGCCGACCACGACCGAGCCGAGGAGCAGCGCGGGGTGGAGGTGCACGCTCCCGCCGATGGTGAAGGGCTGTATCACCGTATCGTCCACCACCTTGATGACCAGGAAGAGCAGCACCACGCGCACGATCCCCGCGAGCCCCTGCCCCGGGGTGAGCACGACCACCAGGGCGGCCGCTCCCGCCGACAGGAGCGGCCCCACGAACGGCACGATGTTGGCGATGCCCGCGAAGGCTCCGAGCAGGAGCGGATACGGGACGCGCGCCGCCCACAGCCCCAGCGCGGCGAGCGTCCCCACCGCGAGGCCGTCCAGGGCCACCCCGCGGAGGTAGCGGCCGATCACGCCGCTGAGCTCGCGCCAGACCGCCACCGAGGTCTCCACGTGCTGGGGAGGCAGTCGATTCAGGGCGAGCGCGATGAGCCGATGCATGTCGCGCAGAAAGAAGAATGCGAAGAAGGGCACGAGGATGACGAGGAGAAAGAGATGGCCCATGTGTTGGAAGAGCTCGCTCGGTTCGCTGGGCGCTCGGTCGAGGATGAATCGCTGCACCCAACGCCCGCCCTCGGGCAGGAGCCGCCGGAGCGCGGGCGCGGACTCTCCGAGCTCGCGCACCGCGGCGTCGAGACCAGCATCGGCTTGCCTCGTCAAGGCGGGAAGCCGATCGAGGAGGGTGGAGGCCTCCGCGAAGAGGCCCGGTCCCAGCAGGTAGCCGGCGACGACGAGGACGGTGATGATCCCCGCGTAGAGCACGCTCACCGCCACCGTCCGCCGGATGGAGTGAGTGTCCGCCCACATGATGGCGGGGCCGAGGAGATAGGCGAGGATAGCCGCGAGGAGGATCGGCAGGAACAGGCCGCGGGCCAGCCACACGAGGATCAGGATGCCGATGGTGAGGAACCAACCGGTTCTCATGACGCGTCGGCATTGGCGGAGCGGTTGACCGACTCGGAGCCGAGGACCGACGTGCGGCGCGCGTACACCGCGAGCATCCGCGAGAGATTGCGCATCACCACCACGGCGATCCTCGCGTTGCCCTCAATGAGAGCGTCGAAGTCGCTCTTGTAGAGGATGAGCAGCCGTCCCGTGGTGGCGACGCGGGCGGTGGCCGAGCGCGGGAAGTCGTCGACCAGCGCGAGCTCGCCGAAGGCGTCGCCGGGGCCGAGCGTGCGCAGCAGATACTCGCCCTGGGCCGACACCTGGATGATCTCCACCGCTCCCTCCACGACCACGAAGAGGGCCCGTCCGGGATCGCCCTCGTGGAAGATGATCTCGCCGGCGTGGTAGGTCTTCTCGAAGAAGCGAGGGGCGAGGCGGCCGAGCAGTCGGCGCGGGAGGCCGGCGAAGAGCGGCGCTCGCGCGAGAAAGGGCGCGCGGCGAGCCTGCTCGGGATCCTCCGCCCACCCCAGCCATCGCGGGAGATGTCTCTCCAGCATAGGCGCGCACTATAACAGACACGGCTGCCCGACGGCCCCGCGGCCGCTCGTCCGCACGCGTGGAGATTGACCGGGGCGAACGCGCCGACGAGAATGCTCCGGTGACCGTCGCCTGGGCGATCGGTGCCCTCGTCATCTTCGCGGCCAGCCTCGTCATGGGACTCGCGGGCTTCGGCATCGCCCTCGTCGCCATGGCCTTCCTGCCGTGGGTCATGTCGCCCGTGACGGCGGTGGTGATTCTGACCATCTACGCGCTCGTGTTCTCCGTCGTGATGGTGGTTCCCCTCCTGCGCGAGGTGAGGCTTCGGGCGCTCACCGAGCTGCTGGTGGGCTCTGCGGCGGGCACGCCGCTCGGCGTCTGGGTGCTCGCCACCCTGCCCGTCGCCGCGCTCAACCGGCTGATCGGAGCGTTCCTGCTCGTCGTCTGCGTGATCGAGTTCCGCCGCGCGCTCCCCACCCAGACGGCCGGACGCGCCGGCGGACTGATCGCGGGCTTTCTCTCGGGGCTGATCGGCGCGGCGCTGGGGACCCCGGGGCCGCCCGTCATCGTGTACGCGACCACGCAGAACTGGAGTCCCCGGGCCTTCAAGGCCAACGTGACCGGCTTCTTCGTGGTGAACCAAGCGGTCATCCTCGCGGGATACTGGTGGGCGGGCCTGATGACGAGTGAGATCTGGCGGGGGACGGCGGTCTTCGCCGTCCCCGCCCTCGCGGGCGTCGGGACCGGGATTGCCCTCTTCGGCAAGCTCGATCCGACACGATTCCGCCGCCTCGTCTTCGTCGTCCTGTTCTTCTCCGCGCTCGCCCTCCTCGTGAGCGGGTAACGCGAGCTGCATCCAGCCCCCCTTGACGGGGATCAGCGCCTGGCGGAGGATGGCTCGCCTCCGCGGGCTCCTTCTACGCTGGAGAGTGCGCGGACCCCCATCGTCGTTCAGCGTAGGTGGCCGACAATCGTCCCTGCGTGCTGGCGGTCGGAGCGCGGGATGACCCCGCGCACGCGCCCCGCCGGCCTCTCATGAAAGGAGGCCCCCATGGCCGATCGGCTCGGACTCGCCGTCATCCCCGGTGTCGGCTGGCGCGCCAGTGAGATCCAGAGCATCGCCCGCGAGGCGGAGGAGGCGGGCTTCGACGCGATCTTCGCCGCGGAGGTCAACAACGACGTCATGGCCACCGCTCAGCTCATGGGCGAGGCCACCCGGCGCATCCAGGTCGGCACGTGGATCGCCAACATCTATCTCCGCCACTCCTATGCGTGCGCCCAGGGCGCCGCCCTCATCGCCGACGCCACCAACGGGCGCTTCATCCTCGGCCTCGGCGTCAGTCATCCACCCGTCAACTCTGCACTCGGCATTGACATGGGCGACACGTCGATCGCGCTGCGCCGTTACGTGACCGCGGTGCGCGGCTGGCTCGAGGGCGCAGGCCCCCCCACTCACTTGCCCCAGCGCGCCGCGCCACAGCGCGTGCCCGTCTACGTGGCCGCCGTGACGTCGCGCACCGTCGAGGCCGCCTGCGAACTGGCCGACGGCATCATGCCGTTTCTCTGGTCCGCCGAGCGTGTGAAGCAGAGCAAGCCGTGGATCGATCGTGGCCGCGCCAAGGCCAAGGGACTCGGCACGGTCGACGTCACCCTCGGCCTTCCCACCTTCATCGGCGACGACCTCGGCGCCACGCGGCAGCAGGCGCGGGCCAACCTCGGGCTCTACACCACCTTCCCGTTCTTCCAGCGACTGTTCCGCGCGAGCGGGTTTGCGAGAGAAGCCGACGAGATGGAGGAGCATGTGGGCGGCCCCTCCCTCAGCGACCGGATCCTGGACGCCGTATGCCTGACCGGGCCGCTCACGCGCTGCCAGGAGCAGCTCGCCACCTTCCGCCGGGCCGGCGTGGACCTGCCCATCCTCGTTCCGCCCATCGGCGTGGACAACGCGCGCGCCCTCATCAAGGCGTTCCGGCGATAGGCGAGGCGCGGGAGGCACGGCGACTTGACGGTGGCTCGTGCCCTTCGTAGTCTGACGGGCACCTGCGTCAATCCTCACACTGCCGGGAGGCCCCATGTGCGTTGACAATGACTCTCGTCCTCCGATTCCCCCCATCGCCGGCGGCTCCGCGAGCACATACGACCTGCACCTCGGCTCCGCGGACGGCACTCGCTTCATGGCGCACGCGGCCCGGGCGAAGAACCCGACGGGCGCGGGCATGGTCGTCATCCCGGACGTGCGCGGGCTCCACCCGTACTACAAGGAGCTGGCCGATCGCTTCTCGGAGATCGGCGTGGACGCGGTGGCCATCGACTTCTTCGCGAGGACGGCACCCTCCGAAGACCGCGGGGAGAGCTTCGACTTCATGTCCCACGTGCCGCAGACGAAGCCCGAGACGCTCCAAGCGGACATCGCGGCCGCGGTGGCCTATCTCCGCGGCAAGGAAGGCGGCCAGGTGCGATCGCTCTATTCGATGGGCTTCTGCTTCGGCGGGGCGCTGTCCTATCTCCAGGCCGCCAGCGGGCTCGGCTACACCGGGGTGATCGGCTTCTACGGCTGGCCCCTCGGGCTCAAGCGCTGGCCGGATCGCCCGAAGCCGATCGATGCCGTCTCTCGCTACAAGTGCCCCGTGCTGTCGATCTTCGGCGGGGCCGACGAGGGCATCCCGCAGAGCGCGGTGGACGAATTCGACGCCGCACTGCGTAAGGCCAACATCGAGCACGACTCGACCGTCTACCCGGGCGCCCCGCACAGCTTCTTCGACAGGAAGCAGGCGGAGTTTGCGGAGGCCTCGGCCGATGCGTGGAAGCGGGTGCAGGCCTTCGTGAAGCAAAGCAAGAACTGAGACCTCACGGCCAAGGTTTTTCGGGGAGTAGGCCTGGGTGGTACGATTCTCTCAGGCCCAAGTCTCTTCCTTGGTCGGTTGGGGTGAAGGCCGGCCCTCGGCGTGCGAAAGCGCGCCGGGGGCGCTGTGTCTCAGTGGCCCGGACACCCCCCGCTCTGCCACGTCACCCGCGCCTCCGCCTCCGAGACGGTCGAGCCGCTACCCGTGGCTGACCCTTCGGACCGACAGGGGGCCGACAGGCCGCTACAGCCCGCGCAGACGAGAGCCAGGCCGAGCAGGATCAGCACGCCGCGCACGATAGTCTCCGCCCTAGTAGCGGGCGACCACCCGCCGGGCGAACTCCCCGCTGAATCGCCACTTCTCGTCCACCCCGGTGGCGAACATGAGCTCGCGCAGGCCGCCCCGCTCGAGTTCGCGGACGCGCTCGATCAGCTCGTCGGCCTCGCCGACCAGGCAGGTGGCGCGGATCAGCCCCGCGTCGATCAGCTCCGCCTCGCCGGGATGCAGATACGTGTAGTGCCCCTCGTGGGTGCGGAAGTGCCGATACTCGGCCGGCACTTCCTCGACGAGCTTGCAGTAGCGTGACCAAATGCGGCGGAGGAAGGGCGGCGGCTCGATGCCCCGCTCGTGCACCGCATCGTAGAAGTAATAGACGCTGGCCATCACGTTCGGCCCCACCGTGCGGATCACGCGCTCGGAGTCCGCCGGCTCGCCGGGGTCGAGCAGGACCACGTTGGTGAGGGCGGCCATGTGGAAGTCCTCGAGGTGGCGGCCAGCCCGCTGGGCGCCCGTGCGCGCATGGGCCAGTGCCTCGGTCGGCGCTACGCCGCGCGGCGGGATGGCGAACACGAGGCCGTCACCGAACTCGCCGGCCAGCTCCATGGCGCGCGCGCCGAATCCCGAGACGTAGAGAGGGATGCGCGGCTCCAGGCTCATGTACTTCTTCTCGCGGATGAGCATCTTGATGGGCCGGGTGAGGCCGTCGCGCGCGTAATCCACCGGCTCCCCGTGGAGGAGGCCACGCATCACCCGCAGGTGCTCGGCGTACTCGGCGACGCGCATGGGTGGCCGGCCCATGCTGCGCGTGGCGGTGTTGCCGGTGCCCACGCCGAGGTGCACGCGGCCAGGAGCGAGCCGGTTCAGCGTGGCCATGGCCGCCACGTGCACGGGCGGGATGCGCGTGCCGCAGATGGCCACGCCGGGGCCGAGCCGGATCCGTCGCGTCTGCTGCGCGGCGAGAGCCAGCACCGCGTAGCAGTCCGAGAAGAGCATCTGGCTGTCCGTCACCCACACCGAGTCGTAGCCGAGGGCCTCGGCGTGGCTGAAGAAGCCGATCTCCTCGACGTCGGCCATCACGCAGATAGAGAAGCGCATGAGGAAAAGCCCGCCCCACCTTAGCACAGCCCTCCGCGGTTGCCTTCTCGCGACGAGCAGGCATACTGCACACGCCATGAGGCTGCCGACCGTGAGATGGACGAGCGCGCAGGGCGAGCCGTGAAGGCCGCGCTGGCCGTCCTCGGCACCGCGTCGGACGTGGGCAAGAGCGTCATCACCACCGGCCTGTGCCGGCTGCTCGCCGACGAGGGCCTGAACGTGGCCCCCTTCAAGGCGCAGAACATGGCGAACCAGGCCGGGGTTACCGGCGACGGCCTCGAGATGCCGCGGGCCCAGATCCTGCAGGCGCATGCCTCTCGCCACGAGCCTCACGTCGACATGGGGCCGATCCTCCTCAAGCCCGTGTCACAGACGGGCGCCCAGCTTATCGTGCTCGGCACGGTCGCAGGCCACGTGGAGGCAACGCAGTACTTCGACGACACGAGCGCTCTCGCGTCGGTAGCGTTGGACGCGCTCCGGCGGCTCGCGGATCGCCACGACGTGATCGTCCTGGAGGGCGCGGGCTCTCCGGTGGAGATCAACCTGTGGCCGCGTGACTTCGTCAACCTCCGCGCGGCCCGTGCCGTGGGCGCCGGGCTCGTCCTGGTCGCCGACATCGATCGCGGCGGCGTCTTCGCGCAGGTCAAGGGCACGCTGGATCTCCTGCCGGCCGAGGATCGAGCGCGCGTACTGGGGGTCGTTGTGAATCGCTTCCGCGGTGACCCCGCCCTGTTCGAGGGCGGCGTCACCATGCTGGAGAAGCTCGCGGGGGTGCCGGTGCTCGCCGTCGTGCCCCACCTCGACCACGGCCTCGACGAAGAGGATCGCCCCCTGTCGATGCCGGTGAACCGTCACGCGCCGAAGGGAATGCTCCGGGTGGGCGCCCTCCTCGGGCCTGCCGTGTCGAACACCGACGATCTCGCCCCGCTCCTCGCCGAGCCCGACGTGCATCTGACCTGGCTCACCGATCCGAGGCTCGTGGCCGGCCAGGATCTCGTGATCCTTCCCGCGTCGAAGGCGACGGTGGCCGACCTCGTCCACTACACGGTCTCCGGCATGGCCGAGGCCGTCCGCGAAGCGCATCGCGGGGGAGCGTGGGTGCTTGGTCTTTGCGGGGGCTATCAAATGTTGGGGATGCGCCTGGACGATCGAGCCGGGACCGAGGGCGGGCCCAGCTCGTGGCCTGGCCTCGGCCTGCTTCCGATCTGCACCGTCTTCGAATCGGAGAAGCGGACGCGGCAGAGCCGCGCCGTGAGTGCGTGGCCGCTGGCGGGCGCGGCGCTCAGCGGTTACGAGATCCGCCACGGGCGCAGCCATGCCGCCACCGAGGAGGGCGAACCCCTCCTGCTCGAGGTCGGCGCCGAGATCGGCTGGCGTCGCGAGCGCGCGCTCGGCTGCTACCTCCACGGCCTCCTGACGAGCGACGAGTGGAGGGGCGCGTTCCTCAACCACGTCCGGGAGGATCGCGGAC
>JBKOVG010000287.1:0-5706 GCA_046723845.1 Candidatus Methylomirabilota bacterium
TCGCCCTGTGGGACACGCTCCAGGCCTCCATCGAGAACAGCGGCATGCAGGTGCGCCGCCTCGATCTGCCCATGGTGCACGAGATGCTCGGCCAGACCCTGGCCACGCGCGACGACCAGGTGACGGACAACGCCGCCATGCTGGTGGGCTTCGCGCGGGGCATCGCCAAGGCCACGGTGTTCGGCCTCGCCAATCCCGAGGCGGCGGTGCGCATCCACTGGAAGATGTATCCGGAGACGAAGCCGCAGACGGGCGACGAGGCCAAGGCGCTCAAGGACGCGCTGAACGTGTTCAACTCGCGCTTCGTGCTGCAGCGGGTGGACAACCGACCTGACCCGCGCTTCGGCATCGGCACGCTCGCGCAGTGGACGAAGCTCCAGGACATCTTCAAGGAGCAGAAGCTGATCGAGGGCGCCGTGCCTCCGGCGGACCTCTACTCCGCCGTGCTGGTCGACCAGATCAACAAGTTCGACCGTGCGGCCATCGTCGCCCAGGCCAAGTCGTACAAGCCTTAGGGCTCGCGCGTTCGGCGGCGAGTGGGCTCAGGGGTCGTTGGGACCCGCCGGCTGCGACAGGGGATTCCCCCCGCAGACCACGCTGACCCGCTCTCGTCTGCGGAGTCTCGATCGGGCCACGAGATGTACCGCGACGGCTTCGACCACACGCAGAAGATACGGGTCTGCGGGGAGAACCCCCTGCCACATCCGGCTCTCCGCGTGGCCGCGGATTTGGGCAACGCGATCTGGAAGCTGAGCGTGCGGCGGCGGTGGGCATTGGAGGAGCGGAGAGGGAGGGAGGTGGGGGCGGTGTGCTCCCCCGGGACCCCTATCTTCTGGGTGTCGTCGAAGCCGCAAACGAACATCTCGTGGCGGGCCAGAGACTCCGCAAACGAACGCGACTCAGAGTGGTCCCGGGGGGCATACCGCCCCCGCCTCCCTCCCGTGCCATCAGCACAGACCAGATCGAGCCATGGCCAGAGTAGCGTTCAGGTTTCTGAATCGCGCCGAGGTGCAGGCGCTGCTGCCATCGACGCCGACGCTGCTCGAGGTCGTCGAGGTAGGGCTGAGGGCGCACGGAGCGGGGGAAGTGGTGCTGCCGCCGAAGAGCCACATCCACCTGGACGACAGGTTCAACGGCCACTTCAACGTGCTGCCGGGCTTCGTGGCGCCGGTGGGAGCGGCGGGCGTGAAGGTGGTCGGCGACTACGTGCACAACTACCGCGTGGACCTGCCGTCCGAGGTGGCCATGCTCACGCTGTACGATCCCGCCACCGGGGTGCCCCGCTGCCTCATGGACGCCACCGTGCTGACCTGGCTCCGCACCGGCGCCGTCACGGGCATCGGCGCCAAGTATCTCGCGCGCCCCGACTCGTCGGTGGTCGCGCATCTCGGCGCGCGCGGCAGCGCCATGAGCAACCTCACCGCACTCGCCGCGCTCTTTCCTCTCCGCGAGGTGCGCATCACGAGCAAGCGGCGCGAAAGCCGCGAGCGGTTCGCCGCGGAGGTGCGCCAGAGCCTGGGCCTGGAGGCCCGCGCCGTGGAGAGTGCGGAGGAGGCGGTGCGTGGCGCCGACATCGTGGTGGAGGCGACGCGCCTCGAGCTTCCCGAAGTGCTCGTGCATGACGCGTGGCTTGCGCCCGGTGCGCTCCTCGTCACCTATGGTTGGGTCATGGCCGTCGATCCCGCGCTGCCCTTCCGCGTCGACAAGCTCGTCGTGGACGACTGGGTGCAGTGCCAGCTGGGTGGCCAACTCCATCCGCTCATCGCGAGCGGAGCGTTCCGGCGCGAGCACGTCCACGCGGAGATCGGCGAGATTGTGCACGGCGCGCGCACGGCACGCACGAGTGCGAACGAGCGGATCATCTTCTGGCATCGAGGCTTCGCCATCAGTGATATCGTCCTCGGCGCGTGGATCCACGCGCAGGCCGAGGCTAAGGGGGTTGGCACCATGCTCACGCTGTGGGACGGACCCGACGAATGAACCTGCGCGCCTTCCTGCAGGACCTCGAGTCGAAGTCGCCCGAAGAGATCTGGCGCATCCCCGGCGAGATCGAGCCGGGCCACGACATCACCGCCCTCGTGCTGGAGCTGGAGCGCCGCGGCGAACATCCCGTGCTGTGGTTCGAGCGGGTGCGCGGCTCGCGCTTCCCCGTGGTGACGAACGTCTTCGGTCACCGTCGGCGCTACGCGCGCGCCCTCGGCGTGCCGCCGGAGAGCCTGCACGACGAGTGGATGCGGCGGGGCGAGCGGCGCCTCACCCCCGTCCTGCGCCAGAGCGGGCCGGTGCGCGAGGTGGTGAAGACGGGCGCCGAGGTCGACCTGGGCGAGCTGCCCATCATCGATCACTTCACGGAGGACGCCGGGCCCTACATCACCAACGGCATCGTGGTGGCCAAGGACCCGGACACCGGCGTGCGCAACGCGAGCTTCCATCGCATGGAGCTGCGGGGGCGCAATCGCGTGGGCACCAGCCTGCACAGCCGCCGCCACCTCTGGGACTATCAGCGGCGCGCGGAGGAGCGGGGCGAGTCCCTCGCGGTGGCGGTGGTGATCGGCGCGCATCCGCTCTTCCACTTCGGGAGCGGGCTCTGGAAGGGGCCGATCGACGCCGACGAGTACGAGGTGGCGGGAGGCTTCCTCGGCGAGCCGCTCGAGATCGTGCCGGGGCTGACCGTGCCCGTGGAGTCACCGTGCGAGGCGGAGTTCGTGCTGGAGGGCCGGATCCTCTCCGGCACCCGCGAGCCGGAGGGACCGTTCGCCGAGTTCACCGGCTACGCCTCCGAGCGGTCGACGCAGCACGTGATCGAGGTGAGCGCCATCACCCATCGTCGCGACGCCCTCTACCAGGACATCGTGGGCGGCATCTCCGCCGAGCACACCCAGCTCCTCGCCGTGCCGCAGGAGGCGCGCATGCTCAAGGTGCTGCGCGGCCACTATCCGAGCGTGCGCGCGGTGTCCTATCCGCACTCCGGCACGTGCCGGCTCCACTGCTATGCCTCCATGAAGCCCTCGGCGGAGGGGCAGGCCAAGAACGCGGCCATGACCGCCTTCGGCGAGGACCTCGCCCTCAAGCTGGTGGTGGTGGTCGACGACGACGTGGACGTCTTCGACGAGGAGGAAGTGCTGTGGGCGGTGGCCACGCGCATGCAGGCGGATCGCGACGTGTTCATCGTGCCCAACATGATGGGCGCCATCCTCGACCCGTCCACGCGCGCGGGCACCACGGCCAAGATGGCCATCGACGCCACCCGGCCGCTCGGCGAGTACCCTCGCCGCCACACGCTTCCCGCCGAGGCGCGCGCCCGGGCGCGGGCCCTCATCGAGGGACGCCGTCGCCTCTGAGCCGCTTCTCCCGCCGGCCCTCGCCTACGTGGGGGAGGAGTGCATCAAGGGACGCGCTGACACAGCATCAAGCATGCAGCGAGCCTTCGCTGGCTGCAGGCCCTAGTTAAGTTAGGCGGCGATACTTTGCAACCTGGTCGAAAAGGCGGTCCCGTTTCCATGGATTAGCTTTTGGCTCTGGACTTGTTCAGGGTCACGGCGGCGCGAATGAGAGCCTTCAACGCCTTCTCGTCTATCTTCTCGCCCTCGTGGAAGTCGATGGCACGCCTTACGTTCCCGTCAAGACTGGAGTTGAAGAGGCCCGACGGATCCTTCAGAGCCGCCCCTTTGGCGAAGGTCATCTTCACGACGTTCTTGTAAATCTCCCCGGTGCAGATCAATCCGTCGTGCGACCACACCGGAACCCCTCTCCACTTCCAGTCCTCGACGACTTCGGGATCGGCTTCCTTGAATAAGGTACGGAGCCGGCTGAGCATCTTGCCCCGCCAGTCGCCTAGCTCCTTGATTCTCGCGTCTATCAGCTGAGAAGGAGACTTGCTTTTCTGCGCTCCGCTCTTCTTCATGCCAGTTTTCTCTTCCTTAGTCCCGAGGTTTTGATAAATGGGGGTGAGTCACGAAAGGCCTACATGCGGCCCCGGTCCGCTGCAGCGCCGGGTTCAGCGACCCGCCGCCCCACCAGGATCGGTTGATAGAAGCGGCCGTCGAGCCGCTCCACCTGTGCGAACCCGGCCTGCCGCATCAGCTCCATCAGCTTGTCGGTCCCGACGGCATAGAGCTGCGACCGCATCACCCGGGTCGCGCAGTCCGGGCCGCCGCGGTCCTCGACGAAATAGAAGGCCACATCGTAGACCGGCCCGTGAAATTCCCACACCTGCCAGATCAGGTATCGGACTCCGCCCTTGTCCCGGATGCCATACGGCTTCACCTGGACCCCGGTCCGCTCCTCCCTGTCGTAGTCCCGCACCGAGATCAAGCAGCCGCCCCCCGGCCGGGTACAGGCGAGAAGCTGCTCGAAGGCGGCGAGCAAGTCCTCGTCCGTCAGAAGGTGGGCGACCGAGTTGTCGCATGCGATCACGAGATCGAACTGCTCACGGTGATGCGCGGCCGCCTGCCGCATGCCGCGACCGAGAAGCGTAGGGCCAGCCCACGCGACGCAGCCTCCCGCTTGGCCCGCTCGATCTCTCCGGCCGAGATGTCGGACGCGGTGACGCGGTGGCCCAGGGCAGCCAGGCCCAGTGCCTGGGTCCCGATCCCGCAGGCGACATCGAGGATAGACAGGCGGCCGTCTCCCCACCGCTCGCGGATGACCCGGTCCAGGGCCTCCGCCTGCCGCCGGATGACGGCCTCCCAGTCCAGGAAGATCAGGTGGTAGAGCGAAGCGAGTTCATCGTAGAAGCGCTCGACCGACACAGCACCTCCCCGTGCCAGGGGCCTTCGCTGCCGAACGTTCACGTTGAGCGGCCGCCGAGCCGCGAAGCGGCGACGGTACCCGACAGCGACGCTGGTGGGCGGTCCGCTCGAACATGTGGTTGGGCCTCATGGGCGCGACAAACGATGAACCTGCCTACCATGTCACCTCTTGCTGAAGAGCTCACGGAAGCAGCGCTGCGCCTCGTGAAGACCGGCGTCAGTAAACACTACCGACTTCTGCTTTCCTACTGGATCGTCAATGAGCCCCTTCTGGTGCAGCCGCCCGAGGACGTCCCAATCCATCCCCTTCCACGCGCGTACGTGATCGTGGAGCGTCAGGTAGAGGATTGCGAGAGCGGCTTCGTCGACCTTCTCGGTGTCGATGTCCATAGTCACCTCTGGGATTTGTGTGAGGCTCAACGATCAGGATAATGTGCGGCGCGAAGCGTCGTCAGGCTCATCCTGTTGTGAGGCGATTGGACGTAGGTATTGGACAAGGAACCCGACAACTTCTGAGTCGTAGGCGGCCGGATCGAAAGATAGGAAGTCTTGGTGACGGGCATCTTTCACCACCCAGAGTCGCTTTGGCTGGACTGCCGCACCGAACAGCTCTTCGGAATCAGCGAGGGTTGTGTGCTCGTCGCGCGATCCCGCGACCACGAGGACCGGTGAGCGAAGCTGGGCGATCCAGCGAATCGGCTCGAGGTCCCGAGCCCAGACGTGCAGCCGCGGCTGGAGTTGGACCAACAGGAGGGGCGTGAGAAGAGGTGCGAGCGGCCCCCATCTGATCCGAATTCTATTCTCGATGGCGCCGGCAACTCGGGGATACACAGCTTCGAGGACGACGGCGTCGAAGCCGGCCGGTTGAGGGGCAAGTAGGACAGCTGCTCCGCCGAGAGAGCAACCGATAACCCCGATCCGACGCGTGGGCACCGTGCGCCTGAGCCATCCTACC
>JBKOVG010000420.1:0-6628 GCA_046723845.1 Candidatus Methylomirabilota bacterium
TCCGAGGAACGCTATGACGGCGGTGATGTCGTTGTCGGAGAGCGGGAGCGTGGGCATGAGCCGGCGATCACGCTCCTCGGAGTAGAAGCGCGATGGGTCTTTTAGCCCCAATCCGAAAATAGCTCAGGCGGCGAGGCGGTGATCAATCTGAGCATAGAGGGCCTCGATGGGCGGGTTGTGGGCGAGGCGCAGGACGTGGCGGCCGCCGATGCGGGTGAGCCGGCCGGCGCGCGTGACGAGCAGGAAGCGCAGGGTGCGCATGCTCCGGATCAGGTACGTATAGGTGCGTTTGCGAGAGCGAGGTTTGGGCGTGGCCAGAGTCTCGAGCTGGAAGCTGCGGATCAGGTTGTGGGCGAGGACACTGAGTTGCTGCCAGGCGCTGTTGGCCCCGTAGTGGCGGGTCGGGACGACATCGAGGGCGAACTCCCCCTTGAGCTCAGCGATGGTCTTCTCCTGGGCCCCGCGGCCACCGATGAAGGCGTACAGGGCCGGCAGATCCAGGGCCAGGTTCGTGGCGACGGCGGCGTACTCGAAATGCCCATCATCCGGCGTAAACAGATCGAGCTGGAAATTCCGGGGACTCGCGTGCTGGACGTGCTTGCGGTAGATCATGACGCGGAGGCGGAGATTCCACTGCGGGATTGCCAGGTCATGGAAGAAGCCTGTGACGTCGGGAGCCACAGGCAGCCACCGTGCACGCTCCGCTGCCAGCTGCTTCAAGGGCAGCCAGCTCCAATAGCCGACCTTGATGGCGTAGGCGCAGCCGCGGGCGGCCAGCAGTCGCAGCACATCACGCTGGAAGAAAGCGGCATCCATGCGGAACTCCAGGGGGAGACGCCGACCGAACGCCGTGCGCAGGCCGTCGATGACCTCCCGCAGGAACGCCCCGGCCTGCTTGGAGTCGTGCACATTGCCGGGCCGATTCTTCACCCGCAGGATGTGGCCCGTCTGGGCCAGATGGGCCAGAAGCGGGTAGTAGCTGGGATCCTTTCGGTGATGGGGATTGAAGCCGCGGAAGGCCCAGCCCACGGTCGCCCCCGTGCGGACCACGGTGCCATCGAGGTCGATCGTCAACCGCGGCAGGGCCAGGCGCTGGATCGCGTCGACGACGAGAGCGTGGTTGAGCTGGACGAGCGGGGTCAGGGTGGCCTGCGTGAACTGGCGCAGCCAGTTGCCGACGGTGCGGGCGGTGGGAATTCGCGCCAACCCGCAGAAGCGCGCGAGCAGGGGATCGCCGGCGACATAGCGCAGGTGCTCCAGGCGGCGCGCACCCACATAGAACAGCCCCAGCACGAGCAACGCGAGGCGCCCCCCGCCATAGTCGCCGCCCGTCGCGCCACATGCCGTACCCAGTCGCTGCGGTACGTTCCGCTGTCGGAGATAACGGCGAAGCAACTCCAGCCCACTGTACGAGGTCAGCTCCTGCTCGACGAACTCGACGTGCAGCTTTCGCTTGACCAGCCGTCGCAAGCTCGCTACGCTCAGCCGCATCAGAGGGGCCTCCTGTGTGAGGGGAGCAACATTGGCGTGTTCTCCCTTAAGACCACACAGGGGGCCTTTTTGCTTCAGAACAATCGCTTGTTCGCTCAACATTTATTTTCGGATTGGGGTTAATTAGTACCATCAAAAGGAGACACACCATGAGGCGGACGCTTTTGGCAATGACGGGCGTGATGGCGATTCTTGTGGCGATGGGAGCGAGTGTGGCCGCGGCCGTTGACGTCAAAGTGACGCTCAGCGGAAGCCAGGAAGTTCCCCCCGTGACCACCAGTGCCACCGGGAGCGGGACAATCACCGTCGCGGCCGACCAGTCGATCGCCGGCAGCATCAAGACCACCGGCGTCAAAGGTACGGCCGCCCACATCCACCTGGGCGCGGCGGGGACCAACGGTGAGGTGATCTTGCCGCTCACCAAGGCCGGTGACGATGGCTGGTCGGTGGGGCCGGGCGGCAAGCTCCAGGACGCTCACTACCAGGCGTTCAAAGACGGGAAGCTCTACATCAACGTGCACAGCGCTGCGAACCCGAACGGCGAGATTCGCGGTCAGATCAAGCCGTAGTCTCACCCGTCACTGGGGGCGGTCGGGGAGGCGCGTGTCTCCCCGGCCGCACCGGCGAAGCCGAATGATCCGCGCGCAGCTCTCCATGATTGGCGTCGTCTGCATCCTCGCACTCTCGCCCACCGGGTGGGCGGACTCGTCGAAGGCCGAGACGGTGACTCTCGTGGCAACCGAGTACGGATTCGTGCCGAACCGCCTCACTTTCCGCGTCGGGTCTGCCTATCGCCTGCGCTTCGAGAATCGCGGCAAGGAGCTGCACCAGTTCACCGCCCCCGCTTTCCTGAAGACAGTGGAGATCGTCAATTCCGAAAGTTTGAATCCGGAAGGTACGGAGATCGTCCTCCAGCCAGGCGAAGAGAAGGATCTCTACTTCGTGCCCAAGCAGGCCGGCCGGTTTCCTTTCATCTGCGCCGACCACGACTGGGCAGGGATGACGGGCGAGATCGTCGTCGAGTAGAGGGACCGGGTCAGTCCGAAGAGCCGCGGTGCGAAAGCCCCCCATCCAAGAAGACCTATCTCGGCAGCGGCGCCGGCTAAATAGTCCCGCATTTTTTTACAATTCTTTACGCGCGGTTCATTCGGCCAGCATATCTCCACCCCATCCTTCAAGGAAGGAGGAGCAAGAGCTATGAAAAGGATCATCAGTCTTGTCTCTGTCGGGGTGCTGTCCCTTGCGCTCGCGGCCCCAGTCCTGGCGGACAATCAGCACGACGGAAAGGTCCGGGGCCCTCACGCACGGCCCGCGCGTTTCCAGCACTTCCGGTCCTTTCGGGGCCCTTTCATCCAGACCTATTACTACCCGTATCCCTCCTACGTCTACTATCCGTATCCGGTCTATTACCCCGAGGCGGTGGCACAGGAGTCTCCGTGGCTTGATCCGGCGCCCGAGGTCCAGCGTGAAGTGGTGTTCTCAACCGGCAAGTACGTTCTGCAGAGCGACGGCGGGGATCTCTACCGATGGGTCTGGATTCCGGCCGTCCCGGAAGCCCCGCCGGTGGCGACCCCGCCGGCCGTGTCTCCAGTGCCGAGCGCACCGATCGTCGCTGATCCCGTGCCGTCCGGCCCTCCCCAGCGGATCTATCACTGGACCGACGAGCACGGCGTCGCGAACTGGACGAACAACGCAGAGGCCGTTCCAGCGAAGTACCGCAGCCCGGCGAACCGCGACCGCCCGTCCTGACGTTCGACCACGCATGAGCGACGTGCTTTTCATGGGCGACGTGCAAGGCTGCGCGGCCGAGCTGCGCGACCTGCTCGAAGTCGCGGGCTTCGATCGGGAGCGCCGACACCCGGCGACTTTTTGGAGCGCGTCACCGTCCATAATCGCATTGCGTGGTCAGCCGGGTGAAAGCTCACCACCAACCGGCAGAGCGCGTAGACAACACTAGGCCACCCTCCGAGAGGATAGCCAACATTAGCACTTTCCGGCGGCGGTCGCCGCGCCCGTGGGCCCCGTCCCTATCCCGTAATCTGCCAGACTCAGACACCGGCCGCCCCAGGGGCCCGCTGCCACAGCGCCCCTCACGCTGTGCCCGAAACTGTGCCGGCGAGCATCTGGCATGTGGCACACGCTATCCTCTCCGGGCCATGAGGTTCGATGGGCGCGAACACACAGGCATCCTCAGCTGGGATGCGCCCACGGCCGCGGCGGCTCGGCGTGGCGGGCCGGGGCGTTCGAGCGGGCTTGGCGGGCAAGGCTAGCCTGCACGGCGAGGGGATCCTGCACGGAAGTTCTTCCGATTTACCGGGGCAGCCTCATCAGCGGCACGAAGCGGACGGGGATGGTGCGCTGCTGAACGATACCGGTTGGTGTCCGGGAGACGAGCAGGATTTCCTGATAGGCGACGCCTACGGGAATGATCATGCGCCCGCCGACCGCGAGCTGATCCACCAGCGGCTGCGGCACGTGGTCGGGCGCCGCGGTTACCATGATCGCATCAAAGGGTGCCTGCTCGGGCCATCCGAGGTATCCGTCGCCCGTGCGCACGTGCACGTTCCGGTAGCCGAGCTCCGCAAGCATGTTGCGAGCGTAGTCGGCAAGCTGCGGCACGATCTCGATCGTGTAGACTTCGCGCGCCAACTCGCCCAGGACCGCAGCCTGATAACCTGACCCAGTGCCGATCTCCAGCACCTTTTTGTTGTTCGTGACATGCAGCTCTTCGGTCATGTAGGCCACGATGTAGGGCTGGGAGATCGTTTGGCCATAGCCGATCGGGAGCGGCCGATCGGCGTAGGCCTGCATCGCCGCTCCGCTTGGCACGAACCGCTCGCGCGGCACCTTCAGCATCGCGGCCAGCACCCCTTCGTCCTTGATGCCACGCGCTTTGATCTGATCTTCGACCATTCGATGTCGTCTGCCCAGCGGCGAGTCCTCGCTCGCCTGCGCCGCGAGGCGGCCGGTCCACGGCCAGTGAGCGTATCCCACGACGAGCAGGCCGAGCACGATAAGGCTGAACTTCATGACTTGAGCGACCTCTGTGCCCCAGAAAGAGAAGCGTCCACAATCGTGGCTGGCACGAACGCAACAAAGAGGCCGTTAGCGGCCCCGAGCCAGAGGCGCGTGGACACCGCGGCGGGTCGGGCTGGCCCGACGGAGTGACTGACGAGGTGCTGACTCCAAGCCATGGCTGCGATCCTGCGCCGTGGAACCAGAGTCCGTCAAGGAGGGCGAGCAACGAACCAAGGCCTCACTACCCCCTCGGGGGGCGCCGAGCCGGCGTCAGCGGTCGTGATCATCTCCGTGACACTCGCGTGGCGTCACTGCCGTCAGGCGGCGGCTGCCGTCGTGCATCCTGATTGCCGCTCTCGGGTCAGGTGCGGCGGGTGGTGATCACCCGGCATGGCCGGCGGCCGAGAGCCGGCGGTCGAGATCGAAGGCAGCGCTGATGAGCGCGAGGTGCGTGAACGCCTGGGGGAAGTTGCCGAGGTGCTGCGCTTGGGGGCCCAGCTCCTCGCCGTACAACCCGAGGTGATTGGCGTAGCCGAGCATCTTCTCGAAGAAGAACCGCGCCTTGTGGAGGTCCCCCATGCGGGAGAGGCACTCGACAAACCAGAAGGAGCACATCGAGAAGGTGCCTTCTTCCCCGGTGAGTCCGTCGGAGAATCCGCCCGCGAGGCGATAGCGATAGACCAGCGAATCGCTCACCAGCTCACCCTCAATCGCGCGCAGCGTTGATATCCACCGCGGGTCGGTCGGGGACACGAAGCGGACGAGCGGCATCAGCAGAGCCGCGGCGTCGAGCGTGGTAGCCCCGACGTGCTGGATGAACGCACTCCGCATCGGGTCCCAGAAGCGGGTGAAGACGTCCTGGTAGATCGTGTCGCGGGTCTCGTACCAGCGCGCCAGAGGGGCAGGGAACGAACGCTTGGTGGCGAGCCGGATGGCGCGGTCGACGGCCACCCAGCACATCACCCGCGAGTAGAGGAACTCCTGCCGTCCGCCGCGCACCTCCCAGATGCCCTCGTCCGGCCGGCGCCAGTTGGCGCACACCCAGTCGGTCGCCCGCACGATGTTGGTCCAGGCGTCATACCCTAGGGGAGAGCCGTACTTGTCGTACAGATACACGGAGTCCATCAGCTCGCCGTATATATCGAGCTGGAGGTTGTCGAAGGCGGCGTTGCCGATACGCACCGGACGGGACCCCATGTAGCCCTCGAGGTGGGGCAGGACCTCCTCGGGAAGCGAGTGACGACCGTCGAGCCCGTACATGATCTGGAGCGAGCCGTCGGGCTCGAGCTCGCGGCAGCGCGCCATCACCCAGCCCATGAAGGCGGCCGCCTCGTCTGTGTAGCCGAGCCGCATCAGCCCGTAGAGGGTGAACGACGAATCGCGGATCCACGTGTAGCGATAGTCCCAGTTGCGCCCGCCCCCGATCGTTTCGGGGAGACCAAACGTCGGCGCGGCAACCATCGAGCCGTGCTGCCGTGAGGTGAGCAGCTTCAGCATCAGGGCCGAGCGGTTCACCATCTCCCGCCAGCGACCCCCGTAGGTGTTGCGTGCGACCCAGCGGCGCCAGAAGTTCACCGTCTGCTTGAAGGCGTCACTTTCGTAGTCGGGCTGCTCCGAGGGCGACTGCTCCTGCGCGAGCACCACCTCGAGGACGAACCAGGCTGAGGTGTCCGCAACCAGCGTAAACTCGGCCAAGGCCGCGCCGTTCTCGAGACGCATTGGGACCGACGACCGCAGGCGCAGCACCAGCTCGCCGTCGCCGGAGCGCGCGCGGAAGAGCACCTCGGTGTCGCTCCGACGCTCGGCCGTGTGGGTGGCCCGCGCATAGTCGAAGCGCGGATCGCAGCGCATCTGGAAGCGCACTTCGCCTCGGACCGTCTTCGGCCGCCGCACGAGATTGTGCGCCTGCCCCGCGTCTTCCACGGGCATGAAGTCGGACAGTTCGGCGACGCCGTCGGCACCGAGAAACCGCGTCAGCAGCACGTTGGTGTCGGGGAGATAGAGCTGCTTGCGCGTGGCGCCCTCGAGGAGCGGCGCGATCTGGAAGCGTCCGCCGCGCTCCGCGTCGACGAGGGCTGCGAAGACCGATGGCGAGTCGAAGTGCGGCAGGCAGAGGAAG
>JBKOVG010000207.1:0-4189 GCA_046723845.1 Candidatus Methylomirabilota bacterium
CCTTGTCCAGCTCGCAACGCTGGCCGATGATGGGCCGGTGTGGCGCTGGCCGCAATGGTTGTGCGCCGTCTGGCGTTGGTGAGCCGCGCTTGGGGCGCGGTGGCAGGGGGCCGAAAGTGGCTGGTAAGCGGGTTCTGGGCAGCGTTTTGGGGGGCGGGGCGGGGAAGGGCTCGCGCCGTTGACCGCGGAGCGGGCTAAGGCAGCTGTTCCCTTCGGTGGCCTGGACCTGTGCGCGGCGCATCCGGTGTTCAACCTCTACAACGACCGGTGGCCGATCTTGACCCAAGTGTCCGCCCAGCCGCCGGCCAAGTTCGTGCATGACGACGGCGACCGGGTGGGACGGGCGATCAACAGCGTGGTCAGCAACGGCGTCATCATCTCCGGCGGGCTGGTGCGCGGCTCAGTCCTGTCGCCGGGAGCCCGGGTAGATAGCTGGTCCCGGGTGGACCGGGCGGTGATCTTGAAAAATTCCCGGGTCTGCCGCCGCGCCGTCGTCGAGCACGCCATCCTGGACAAGGACGTGGTCGTCCTGGAAGGCGCCACGATCGGGGTGGACAAAGAACACGACCGGGCCCGCGGTCTGACAGTATCCCCGGCGATCTCCAGTCCGCGGGGCTTGCGGCCGTTCACAGCGGCGAACAGCCGCTGACGCACGGCCCCGTCGAAGAAAGACCCGTACGCGAACCAGCCCGGCCAGTACCCACCCCAAACCTTGAAGTTGCGCGGCTTCAGCCCCTGGATCCGGCGGATCGGCCCGTCGATGACGTCAACGCTGTTCACCGCCGAGAGCGGGACGCGGACGTCGCGATGCACCGCCATGATGCGCTCGCCGATGGACAGCTTGAGGACGATCTCGCTGCCCTGGCGCGCAACGTCCGCCATGGCCGGTCTCCCGATTCTGGAGGAGCGAAGAGCTCGCCAATGGCTCCTCAGGGCTATCGTCCTCAAGACCGAACTATGCCACGAGTCGGCGCCACACGGATGTGGCGTCCGTCCCTCTCGTCGTGGTGATCCACGCGGAGGAAAGCTGTGATTGCCGTCGCGCGCCGCGGCATCGTCGGCGTGGATGGTGCACACGACCCGAAAGCACATCACCCCGGAAGAGCCGTAGAGAGGCACTTGAGAGGATGAAAGCCATGACCGATGACCTGCGCCGCATTTCCGTTGTGCTGTTCGAGGGGTTCGAGCTGTTGGATGTGTTCGGGCCGGTGGAGCTGTTCAGCGTGGTTCCCGACCGGCTCGCCATCGAGTTCACCGGTCCCGGAGCGGGGCCAGTCGCGAGCAGCCAGGGCGTTCACGTGACCGCGACCATCGGCTACGACGCGGCTGCAACCCCCGACATCATGCTCATCCCCGGAGGTCAGGGCACGAGACGACTCGTCAACGACGAGGCCTTCCTGTCCTGGCTGCGCGCCTGGGCGGCGCCCGCGTCCCTGGTGACCTCGGTGTGCACGGGGTCCGCGGTCCTGGCGGCGGCAGGCTTGCTCGACGGCTACCGGGCGACCTCGAACAAAGCCGCCTTTGAGTGGGTGCGTGAGCAGAGTGGGAAGGTCGATTGGATCGCTCAAGCACGGTGGGTTGAGGACCGTGACCGATGGACATCGTCGGGTGTCGCGGCAGGCATGGACATGGCCGCGGCGCTGCTGGCGGACCTGTTCGGCAAGGACGTTGCACACAGGGCCACGACCCTAGCCGAGCTTGAGGTACACGAAGACGCATCGTGGGACCCATTCGCCAAGATTTATGGTCTCGCCGAGTAACCAACGCTCCTCGGGCGCACTCGGACGACGCGTGCCGAGCGCATGTGACCCGGCAACTGATCCGCGACAGATCTCCGACGGATCTGCCGATGAGCGTCTACTTGAGGGCAGCACGATCAAGCCGCTCATCGATCTCAGTGGCGAGGCGATCAAGTTGCTGACTACCGCCCTCGGCCGCCTCCTGCTTGGCGTAGATGAGTCCAACCCACAGACCCGCTGCCCAGGCATCTCGAATCTCCCACCGGTCCCAGTCTCGGCCAGCCTGGTGTTGGTAACTGGTGATGAAATCGGCCGTCTGGGCAACCGAGGCGGTTACAGCATCTGGCCCCTCCTCGCGGGGCCACATTGCCGCGGCCAGGCCCACGATGGCCGTCTCGGGTTGGGCGATGACACTGTCCCAGTCATGCACGACGAGAGGATCGCGGCCCGTCCATCGAATGTTCTGTGACTCCCAGTCACCGTGGCCAATACACACCCGCCCCGGTGTTGAGGTCAGTCGTTCCCTCACGCGACGAGCAGCGTCATCAACCCACTCAGGCCCGGCGACGAGATTGAGGTCTTGCCCGTGCTCATCAAGGTCGGGCCACAGTCCTCGCCCGGGATGGTCCCATCCCGTCCACGGTGGCGAGGGCACCAGATCGGGGACAGCCGCTGGGGCGGGTGCCGAACCGATCAGGCGAGCGAGGAGGGCCGCGAAGGGAGCTGCTCCTGCTTCGGTAGACAGAGGACTGCCACCAGGCACTTCCGTCTCGGCCGTGACCGTCATACCGTGAACCCGCGTCGCCACGGTCAGCGGTTCCGGACATGGGAAGCCCACGCTGGCCAGCACAGCCTGGACCTGCAGACAGCCGGCGATCCGAGGCTGGAAGGGACGCGCTTTCACCACTGCCCGGAGACCGCCCGGCAACTCGACCCCGACGACCTCGGAAAGGAATCCGGAGCGGAAGAGCACCCGGTCCGGCGGCACGCCCAGGTAACGCTGACACCAGTCGGCGAGGAGCCCGTCATCGAGCACACCTGGCAGCGTAATGCCGCGTCCGGAAACGCACTCTCGTGCCGCTGTCGGATTGACCCAAGATCCTGGTCGTGGGCGGTTATGACGTTGCTCGTTGGAGATGAGAGTCGACCTTCTAACGGGCGGTTTCGAAGTTCGGCACCACCTCATCTGGCAATGCGACCGGTCCACAGGTCGCTCGTGGGTAATTCAGTTGCCTGGGCCGGCCGCGCCGTGACAGGCTCGGGCCGACTCAGGACCGCGCCAGGCGGGCCTCGTTGATCCGCGCTCGCTGAGTAGGAGGGAGGACGCAGATGACCAACTCGCGTTCCATGCTGCCCGTCCAGCCCTCAATCTCTCAGGAGACGCACGAATGCCCACCCATGGCTATCCGCGCCGCGGCAAGCGGCGCTTTGCCGATGACGAACTGACGTTCATCAGGCGCGACCGGCACCGCGCGAGACTGCCTGCCGAGGATGCCGCCGATGCCACCGACGGTCTGCCAGAAGGCGACCGGTGGTCCACCTGGGACCAGTCGCCACCGGCGCAACGTGGCCCCCGGCCCTACCCCGACTGGCTCGTAACCGACCTTGCGGCCGTCGACACCGAACTCGGCATCCTCAAGACAGGCAAGGAAGCGGAGGTGTTCCTGGTGCGCCGCGCCGTGCCGGAAACGCAGCGATCATGCCTGCTGGCCGCCAAGCGATACCGGAATGCGGAACATCGCATGTTCCAGCGCGATAGCCAGTACCTAGAAGGCCGGAAGGTCCGCGCATCGCGCGACAACAGGGCCATGGCCAAACGGACGGCAGCCGGGCGCGCGATGATCGCCACCCAGTGGGCAGAAGCTGAGTTCGCGGCACTCAGCCAGCTCAGCAGGGCCGGGCTGCCCGTCCCCTACCCAGTCCAGGTACTCGGCACTGAACTCCTGCTGGAGTTCATCGGCGATCCCGACGGCACTCCCGCACCGCGGCTTGCCGAGACCCGGCCCGATCCAGCGAGCCTGATGGCGCTGTGGGATCAGCTGGTACCCCCCCTTGTGCAGGCTCGCCCGGCTCGGTTTCGCCCACGGCGACCTATCGGCCTTCAACCTGCTGGTCCATCGCGGCCGCCTGCTCATGATCGACATGCCGCAAGTCGTCGACATCATCGCCAACCCACGCGGCGGCGAATTCATCGACCGGGACGCAACGAACATCGCCCGTTGGTTCGCCGCTCGTGGCCTGGCCGGTTGCGATCCCGAGCCAGCCGGCCTGGCGGCCGCGCTCCGGGTTGAGGCGGGGATGAGCGCCGCCTAACCCCGTCCAGCCAACAACTGCCGACCCGATTTGGGGATTTGCGCGCCGTGGCCCGGTGTGGCCGGGCGCCGGTCGGCCAGCGCGGCGTCGGTGTTGCTGAAAGACCCTGGCCATGGGGGTGAGGGAAGCGGTCAGGT
>JBKOVG010000030.1:0-21739 GCA_046723845.1 Candidatus Methylomirabilota bacterium
GTATCAGACAGGTCGTGACCGGCACGAAGCTCCTCTCCTTCCGTCGCGAGGTCGAAACGAGCCCGTCCGAGACGATAGACGGCGCGGGGCCCGAGGGCAAGCGTCCCGTGGAGGGGTGCGCCCTATTCGGCCAGCCACACCGTGTCGAGCTGGTTGTTGAGGAAGTGGCTCGGGGTGATGGTCCAGCCGCGTATGCGGGAGTTGTGGGGCACGATGCGGTGCCACTGGAAGGTGTAAAGGTAGTGCGTTTCCTCCTCGAGGAGGCGCTTCTCGAACTCGCGCAGCAGCCGCTTCCGCTCCTCCGCGCTCGAGGCGCGCCCCTGCTTCTCGTAGAGGGCATCCAGGGTGCGGTCGACGTAGCGGCTGTAGTTGATGGGGCTCCGGTCCATAGACTGGAACTTGTAGAGCGAGAGGTCGGGCTCGGAGATGTAGCTGCAGTGGAAGTCGGCGGCGACCTCGAAGTTGCCGCTCGAGATGTCGCTGTAGAGCATGCCCAGCTCCAGCGTCTCCATCCGGGGCTGGAGCCCGATCTGCCGCCACTGGTCGATCAGCCACACCCCGAGGGCGTCGTAGGGATTGGGGATGCCGCGATTCTTGAAGGTGAAGGCGAAGCCCTCGGAAACCCCGGCCTCGCGCAGCAGGCGTCGGGCCTCCGCACGCGAGGCCGTGATGTCGCGCGAGTAGCCGGCCAGCCGCTCGAGCTCGGCGGGCGGCGTGGCGAAGGGCGACCCCACGCCCTGCGTGCCGCTCACCTCGCGCAGGATGGTGAGCCGGGAGAGGGCGGCCGCGCCCTGGTAGCGGTCGAGAGCCAGGGTGAGGGCGCGCCGCACGCGACGATCGTCGAAGGGCTTGCGCTCGTGATTGACGGCGATGGGATTCCAGCACTCCCACGGGCTCTCCTGGACGGTGATGCGATCGCCGAGGGCCTGCACGAGGCGATCGCGCTCCGGGGGCGAGAAGCCGCGGAACTGGATCATGGCGCGCTCGCCGCGGATGGCCGCCACCTGCGCCGCGGAGTCCCTGACGAAGAGGGCGCGGTAGCCGTCGAGGTACGGCTTGCCCTTGTCCCAGTATTGCGGGTTGCGCCGGCCGACCCAGTGCGAGCCCCTCACGTGCTCGACGAACAGGAAGGGCCCCGTGCCCATGATGTGCGTCTCGTACCAGTGGATGTCTCGCGCCAGGATGTCCGCCCGGTAGATCCAGTTGAAGGGCGAAGCGAGGGAGGCCAGGAAGGACACGGACGGCCACTTGAGGCGGAAGACGACGGTGGAGGGATCGGAAGCCTCCACCGCCTCCACGCAGAAATACTCGCCCTGCCGGTTCGAGCGCGTGCCCGGGGGCGGGAAGACGATCTTGTCGTAGCTCGCCTTGACATCACGCGCCGTCAGCTCCACCCCGTCGTGGAAGCGGACGCCTCGGCGGAGCTTGAACGTGTAGGTGCGGCCGTCTCTCGCCACCGCCCACGACTCGGCGAGGTCGCCGACGATGCGCGTCCCCGTGCGGTCCGTGGGATCGACGCGGAGGAGGGTGCTGTAGTGGGGCGCGGCGGGGTGGACGAGGGCGAACGTCTCCTCGCGATGCGCGTCGTAAGAGGGCGGCTCGGCGGGCACCACGAACACGAGCTCGCCCCCCGGCCGCGGCGTGCCCTGCGCCCAGACGGGCAGGGCGGAGGCCAGGACGAGGAGGAGGGCGCCCGCGAGGCGCCCGCACGCCCTAGACGTGCATGACGACCTTGAGCGCATTCCCCACGCGATCGACGTAGGTTCGAAAGGCCTCGTGCACGTCGTCCAGCGCGAACCGGTGGGTGATGAGGGCGTCGGCGTCGAGCTTGCCCGCGCTCATGAGGGCGAGCGAGCGGCCGGAGTTCATGCCGCCCTCGCCCCGCGCGGCATAGATGCGCACGTTGCTGCGTACGGCGAGGTTCATGTCCATCTCGACGGGCCCCGCATACCAGGCGACCACGCCGATGCGGCCGCCGCGCTTCACGCTCTCGAGGGCCTCCTGCATCGAGGTGGGCCCGCCCGCGCACTCCAGCACGGAGTCGGCGCCCTTGCCCCCCGTGATCTCGGCCACGCGCCGGGGCAGGCTCTCCTCGCGCACGTTGACGACGATGTCGGCGCCGAGCCTCGCCCCGATCTGGAGACGTTCCGGGCGCGTGCCGGACAGGATCACGCGCTCCGCCCCCAGGGCCTTGCAGAGCTGGACGGCGAGGAGACCGATGGGGCCGGGTCCCTGGACGAGCACCGTCTCCCCCGCGAGGTAGCCGCCCATCAGATCGATGGCCCAGAGCGGAGAGGCGGCCGTGGTGACCATGCAGGCCTGCTCGAAGGTCAGGTTGGCGGGCAGCTTGTAGAGCGTGTTGACGTGGTTCACCGCGTACTCGGCGAAGCCGCCGTCGCACGTGAGCCCCTTGGCGCGGTGGCCCTTGGCAAGGTTGCCGTAGTTGAGGCACGAGGTGTACCAGCCCTTGACGCAGTTCTCGCAGCGCTCGCAGCCCTTGTGCACCTCGACGGCGACGCGATCGCCCACCCGGAACTCGTCGACGCCGGGACCGAGGGCGGCCACCGTACCCGCGTACTCGTGCCCCATGATGAACTCGCCCGCGGGCTGGCCCATGAGCTTGCGATGGAGGACCTTCACGTCGGTGCCGCAGATGGAGGTGACGTTGACCTTGAGGAGAACCTCGCCGGCCGCGGGCTCGGGCACCGGGCGGGATTCGACGCGCATGTCATCGGCTTCGTGGAGCACCACCGCCTTCATGAGCCTCTCCTGGATGGAGCGTTGACGGCGGGTCATGGTACCGCACGGCCGGAACGACAGAAAGCGGTGGCCATGGATTGCGGTTGACCGCGCGCATGGCTGGGGGTAACAGAGAGGTCCGGAGCTCCAGCCTCTGGCCTGCCCATGACACGTGGTGTCACCGGAAGGGGATCGGCCATGGTCACACCGAAGACGCGAGGGCCGCGTCGCGGCCTGTGCATCATGCTGTGCCTCGTGGGCCTTCTCGCGCCGGCCCTGGCCGTGGCCCAGCCCGCCGAGGAGGAAGGCACCGCCACCTTCTACAGCTCGAAGTTCGAGGGGAAGAAGACGGCGAGCGGTGAGGCCTACGACAAGACCGGCCTCACCGCCGCCCACAAGAGCTACGCCTACGGGACCAAGCTGCGCGTCACCAATCTCGCCAACGGCAAGAGCGCTGTCGTCACCGTCAACGACCGAATGAGCCGCTCCTCCAAGAGCGTCATCGAGGTGACGCCGCGGGTCGCCTCCTCCCTCGGCTTCGCCAAGAGCGGACACCCCCGCGTAAAGGTCGAAGTCGTCAAGTAGAAGTCTCAGTCGAGCGCGTTGGGCCCCGCCCGCAGCGCCTGAACCTCGACCGCCACGTTGTGCCGTCCCCGAGGCTCCGCGCTCACCGTCACGAAATCTCCGACATGCACGGTGGACAGGTCCGCCGGCACGCTGACGTAGGCCCAGGGCCAGCCCTCATCACCCTCCACCGACCGCTCGACGCGCGCGATCTTGGTGGACGGCGTCACTTCGAAAGCCCGGCGAACCGGCTTCGTGCTAGGGCCGAGCCAAGGCCCCATCTCGTCGATGACCATCTCCGCATCGCTCACCTCTGTGACCACACCCGAGTGCTTCTCGACGGCGGCGGCGTTCACCGCCGCCACGGCAAACCAGCCAACCAGCAGCGCCGCGCTGAACAAGCGCATGACCGTGCCCTCCTCCTCAGGCCGCCCGCCGCATGATGAGCGGGTCCACAACCAGCCGGTCCTCGATTCGCGTGTCGCTCATGAGCGACGCGGCCTCGCGCCGGATCACCTCGAGGGCCGCCTCGCGAATCCACGGCGACGGCACGGTGCCCGTCACCCTGATCACCGCGGGCGCCTTCCGCGAGAACGGCACGTGGACGGTCGGGGTGATGGGCAGGCCCGCGAACGACGGGTCGGTGAGGAGCGCATCGGAGAGGCGCGACTGCAGGGCCACGCCTTCGTCCTCACGCTTCCGCTTCATGTCGAACAGCTTCACCGCCACCCCCACGATGACGAGCAGTCCGACCACGAAGGCGAAGGCAAGGAAGCCGTAGCCCCCGCTCCCGGGAGGGTTGACCTGTCCCGAGAAGGTGGTCTGTGGCCAGGCGACCTCGACCATGGCCAGCAGCGCGAACAGCGTGGCGACCCCAGCCCGAGTGATGCTTTGAAGTGATTTCATGGTCGGCACCTCCTTGGCCGGGAAGGCTGCATCGGGTGTGCCATGGCCGATTTCGCGCCGGAGAGGGTTCCTCTTTCCGAGGAAATGGGTCGAGGCACGCAGGGGGTGGGAAGGAATGCTGGGCGGAAGGTCACCTCCGTATAGAAATTACTCGGTGAATCGGATCAGGTCCCGCGACGCCGCGCCGTAGCGCCAGCGCCGAAAGAGCCGGTACAGGAGCACGGCCACGAGCGCGGCGGGACCGAGAAGGAGGATCGCCTGCAGCGGCTGTCCCACTCGATCGAGCACCGCGGCGCCGAAGGCGGCGCCGAGAGAGATCCACAACGTCATGTAGACGAGGGAGCCGATCAGATCGAGGAGGATGAAGCGCCGATAGCTGATCTCTCCCGAGCCTGCGAGGACGGCGGCGAAGAGGCGCACGCCCGTGGAGAAGCGGCCGACGAGGACGGCGAGAGGGCCGAAGCGCCGGAAGCACGCCAGGGTGTTTTCGACGCAGCGCACGGAGCCGAGCGAGAGCCGACAGTACAGGGCGAGGAGGCGAGGGCCGCGGCGCCGGCCCAGCGCGTAGAGGAGATGGTCGCCCAGCAGCGCTCCCGTCACCCCGGTCATGACGAGGAGGACGACGTCGCGGTGCCCGGCCGCGGCGATGCCCGCGGCCACCAGCATGGCGCGACCGGGAAAGGGCAGCCCCGTGGCGTCGATGAGGCTCGTCACGAACACCACGGGGAGGAGGTGCTCGTGGAGCCAGCCCAGGAACGGCCGCACCGCGTCCATGGCTCTCCAGCATATCCAGGCGGTCCGACGGCGCGAGCGCTTCTGGGCTAAGATACCGGGCCGTGATCAGGAGCGAGCGGAGGATCCTCGTCACTCACGTGGGCAGCCTGCCGCGCCCCGCGCCGCTGCGCGATCTGCTCGTCAGGCAGGACCGCGGAGAGGTCGTCGAAGAGACGGCGCTGGCGCGTGAGGCGGACGCGGCCGTGCGCCACGTGGTCTCTCGCCAGCTCGCCGCGGGCATCGACGTGGGCAACGATGGCGAGATGCCGCGCCCCGGCTTCTCCACCTACGTGGCCGGCCGCATGCGCGGTTTCGGCGGGGCGAGCAAGCGGCGCCTCGCCCGCGATCTCCGCGAGCATCCCGACTTCGAGGCCATGCTCGCCCAGCGGCGGCGCGGCGCGGCCCGCATCAGCGACGCGCCGCAGTGCGTGGGCGAGATCGAGTACACCGACCTGGGGGCGGCCGAGCGCGAGTGCGATCTCTTCCTCGGCGCTACCGATGGGCGATCGCCCTCCTTCGCCGAGCGCTTCATGACCGCGGCCTCCCCGGGCGTCATCGCCACCATCCTCCTGTCCGAGCACTACCGGACCCACGAGGAGTACATCAGTGCCCTCGCCCGCGAGATGCGCAAGGAGTACGCGCTTATCCACGCGCGCGGGCTCGTCCTCCAGGTCGACTGCCCCGACCTCGCCATGGAGCGCTCGCGCTTCTTCCAGGACGATCCCCTGGAGCGCTTCCTCGCCATGGTCGACCTGCACGTGGACGCCATCAACCAGGCGACCGAGGGCATTCCTCCCGATCGCATCCGGCTGCACGTGTGCTGGGGCAACTACGACGGTCCTCACACCCACGACGTGCCCCTCGAGCCGCTCCTGCCGCGTCTCTACCGGGCGCGGGTGGGCGCGCTGTCCCTGCCGCTGGCCAATCCGCGTCATCAGCACGAGTACAAGGTGCTCAAGCGCAAGCCGCCGCCCGCGCCCATGCTCCTCCTGCCCGGCGTGATCGACAGCACCACCAACTACGTGGAGCATCCCGAGGTGGTGGCGGATCGCATCTGCCAGGCGGTGGACGCGGTGGGCGACCGCGCGCGCGTCATCGCGTCCACCGACTGCGGGTTCGGCACCTTCGCGGGCTCGGAGAACGTGGCGGAGAGCGTGGTGTGGGCGAAGCTGCGCGCGCTGCGCGAGGGCGCGGACCTCGCCACGGAACGTCTCTGGCGTTGACGCTCTCCGGTCCCTGTGGTACTTGAGGGGCCCATGAAGGTCACCGTCTACGGCGCGGGCGCGATCGGAGGCACCACCGGCGCCGCCCTCGCCCGCGCCGGGCACGACGTGCTCCTGGTGGACAGCCACGCGCCCCACGTCGAGGCCATCAATGCGCGCGGGCTGACCATCGAGCGCGACGGCCAGCGCACCACCACGCGCGTGCCCGCCGCGCTGCCCGCTGAGCTGGGGCGCGACCTGCCTCTCATCCTTCTCGCCGTGAAGAGCCATCACACGGCGGAGGTGCTGCGCGAGGTGGCGCCGCGCCTCGCCGCCTCCGGCACCATCGTGTCGCTCCAGAACGGGCTCAGCGAGGAGCTGATCGCGGAGGCGGTGGGGGCGTCGCGCACCGTGGGCTGCCTCGTCAACTGGGCGGCGGACTGGCAGGAGCCGGGGCGCATCCTGCACGGCGGCCACGGCGCCTTCATCCTGGGCGAGCTCGACGGGCGGATCACTCCCCGCGTGCGTGAGCTGGCGGGCCTCCTCAGCGCCTTCGTGGAGACGCCCGTCACCGACAACATCTGGGGCTACAAGTGGGCGAAGCTGATCTACGGCGCCCTTCTCTTCGGTACCGCCATCGTCGACGCCCACGTATACGAGGTGGTGGAGGCGCCGGAGCCGATCCAGCGCGTCCTCGTGGGGATCGTGGGCGAGGGGCTGGCCGTGGCCGACAAGGCGGGCATCCGCATCGAGCCCTTCGACGAGTTCGATCCTGCATGGTATCGCGCCGCCCTGGGCGGCGACGGCGCGGCGCGCGGGCGCGCCATGGCCGCCATCGCCGCCCACTACCGCGCGCACACCAAGACCAAGACGGGGATCTGGCGCGATCTCGCGGTGCGCCGCCGCAAGACCGAGGTGGACGGCCAGCTCGGCGTCCTCGCGCGCAAGGGCGAGTCCCTCGGGGTGGCCATGCCGCTCACCCGCAGGCTCAGCGCGATCATCGAGGATCTGGAAGCGGGCCGCCGGCACATGGACTGGAAGAACTTCGATCCGCTGGTGGCGCTGGCCACGGCCTGACGCCACGGGAGAACACTCCATGACACGAGCTCGCGTCGCTCTCGGCACGCTGGCGGCCGCCGTCCTCGCCGCCACGATCCTAGTGAGCCCATCCGGCCGCGCCGAGGCGCAGAAGCGCGGGGGCACCCTCACCATCGTGCGCCCCACCGATCCCGTCTCGCTCGATCCGCAGCTCGAGACCACCGCGCCCGGCGCCTGGGTCTACTTCAACATGCTCGAGCCGCTCCTCACCATGGACGAGAAGATGCAGATCCGTCCCGCCCTCGCCACGGGCTACGAGGTGCTCTCCCCGACCAAGGTGCGCTTCAAGCTCCGGCCCGGCGTGAAGTTCCACGACGGGACCCCGCTCAACGCGGCCGCGGTGAAGTTCACTTTCGATCGCGCATTGCGCGGCAATCCGCCCGCGCGCTGGGCCAGCCTCGCGGGCTCGCTGAGCGGCGCCGAGGTGGTGGACGATCTCACGGTGGACGTGACCACGCGCGAGCCCTACGGCCCGATCCTCCGCACGCTGGCCATGTACTGCACGGGCATCGTGTCGCCCACCGCCGTGCAGAAGATGGGCGAGGGCTTCAGCCGCGCCCCCGTGGGCACGGGGCCCTTCAAGTTCGTGGAGTGGAAGACCAACACCCACGTCATCCTCGAGCGGAATCCCGACTACTGGGGCGACAAGGCGCTGCTCGACCGCGTCGTCTTCAAGGTGGTGCCCGAGGAAGGCGCGCGCATGATCGCGCTCCAGACCGGCGACGCGGACATGGTCCTCCTGCCCGCGCCGGCCCAGCTCCCCGCGCTCAGCCGCGATCCCAAGTACGTGGTCCACGAGGTGGTGGGCGGGCGTGTGGTCTTCGCGGGGATGAACGCGGCCACGCCGCCGCTTGACGACGTGCGCGTGCGCACCGCGCTGCTCTACGCGGTGGACCGGAAGGCCATCCTCGACAACATCCTCGAGGGCTCCGCGGTGCCCGCGCGCGGCGTGCTCGCCCCGAGCGTGTTCGGCTTCAAGGACATGCAGCTCGATCGCCTGTATCCCTTCGATCGCGCCAAGGCCAAGGCCCTCCTCGCCCAGGCGGGCTGGACCCCCGGCCCCGATGGCATCCTCCAGAAGGGCGGGCAGCGCCTCTCCCTGTCGTGGCTGGCCGCGCGCGGCCGCTACCCCAAGGACGGGGAGATCACCGAGGCGATCCAGGCCATGCTCAAGGAGGTCGGTGTCGAGGCGAAGGTGCAGTTCCTGGAGTGGGCCACCGTGTTCACCCAGTTCCGCTCCGCGAGCTTCAACCACCAGATGTTCACTCTGGGCTGGGTCACCTCGAATGCTGACGCGGACTACTCGCTCTACGCTCTCTTCCATTCCAAGCAGGTCCCGCCCACGGGCTGGAACACCTCGCGCTACGCCAATCCGCGGGTGGACACGCTCGTGGAGCAGGCGAGGCGAAGCATGAACCAGACGGAGCGCGAGAAGCTCTACGGTGAGACGCAGGACATCCTGGCCAAGGAGATGGTCTGGATCCCCGTCTACAACACCAAGGAGATCGTGGTCACGCGGGCCAACGTGAAGGGCTTCACCGTGCATCCCGTCGAGTACAACCTCTGGCTGGGGAAGACCTGGCTCGACAAGTAGTCGCGCCGCCCGCGTGATGGGCGCCGGGCGCCGGCCGTGCTGACCTTCATCGCCCGCCGGCTGCTCCTCGCCGTGCCCGTGCTCTTGGGCGTGGTCTTCGTGGTGATGCTCACCGTCCAGCTCATTCCCGGAGACGCCGTCGCCCTCATGCTGGGCGAGCACGCGACGCCCGAGGCGGTGGCCCGGCTCCGCGACTACTTGGGCCTCGACAAGCCGCTCCTCGTTCGCTACGTGGGCTACGTGGGACGCGTGGCGCGCGGCGATCTCGGGCGCTCCATCCAGCAGAACCGCCCCGTGGTCGATGAGCTCGCCGACGCCTGGCCCGCCACCCTCGAGCTGACCTGCGCCGCCCTGGTCATTTCCGCGCTGGCCGGGGTGGCGGCCGGCGTGGTGTCCGCGGTCTGGCCCAACTCCCTCTTCGACGGCGTGGCGCGGGTGGGCTCGCTCTTCGGCCTCTCCATGCCCGTGTTCTGGACCGGGCTCGTGCTGATCGTCGTCTTCGCGCTGTGGCTGCCCTGGCTGCCCGTAGGCGGCATGGGCTCGCTCCCGCATCTCGTGCTGCCCGCGGTGACCCTGGCCCTGCCCTCGCTGGCCATGGTGGCGCGCATGACGCGCTCGAGCGTGCTCGAGGTGCTGCGCGAGGACTACGTGCGCACGGCGCGCGCCAAAGGCGTGGCGGAGCGCCTCGTGGTCGCCAAGCACGCGCTGCGGAACGCGGCCATCCCCATCCTGACGCTCCTCGGCCTGCAGGCGGGCCAGCTCATGGGTGGGGCCGTGCTCACGGAGACGGTGTTCTCGTGGCCGGGCCTCGGCCGTCTCATGGTCAAGGCCATCTTCGCCCGCGACTACGTGCTGCTGCAGGGCGCGGTGCTCGTGTTCGCGTTGGCCTTCGTGCTGATCAATCTCGCGGTGGACATCGCCTACGGCGTCCTCGACCCGCGCATCGCGCACCACGGATGAGCGCCCGTCCATGATCGCCGCGGCGGGATCGCTCATCCCTTGCCCCCAGAGGGGGAGCTGGCGCCGTTCGAGCCGAGGCGCTCGCCTCGAGCGACGAGGCGAGAGCTGGGTTGATCAGGGGGAGTCAGAGACGAGGAGCCACGATAGTGGCCCCTGAAGCCGCCGCCACCCTCACCGCCGACACCTGGCAGCGATTCCGGCGCAATCGCCTCGCCCTCGTCGGTCTCGTGGTGGTTGCTCTCCTCGTGGTGGCCGCGGCAGGCGCGCCGTGGCTCGCCCCCGCCGACCCCGCCAAGCAGAGCCTGATCGAGAAGCGCGCGCGCCCGAGCGAGAAGTTCCTCCTCGGCGCCGACGAGTTCGGGCGCGACATCCTCTCGCGCATCATCTACGGCAGCCGCGTCGCCCTCCTCGTTGGGCTCCTCTCCGTGGCCATCGCCCTCGGCCTCGGCCTCGCCCTGGGCTGCCTCGCCGGCTTCGCGGGCGGCTGGATCGACGTGGTGATCATGCGCGGGGTGGAGATCCTCCTCGCCTTCCCGTACCTGCTCCTCGCCATCGCGGTAGTCTCCGCCCTCGGGCCCGGCGTGCTCAACACCACCATCGCCGTGGGCATCTGGGGCACCCCCACCGTGACCCGTCTCGTGCGCGGCGCCGTGCTCGCCGCGAGGGACAGCGAGTACGTGCGGGCGGCCAAGGCGCTGGGGGCAACGCCGGCCCGCGTGCTCGTCCGTCACGTGCTGCGGAACATCCTGCCCACCGTGATCGTGTACTCCACGCTCTTCATGGCCAACGCCATCCTCGTCGAGGCCGCGCTGTCCTTCCTCGGTCTCGGTGTCCCGCCGCCGACGCCCTCCTGGGGGCTCATGGTCTCGAGCGGCCGTGACTTCCTGCTCGTCGCTCCGCACATCGCGACCATTCCTGGCCTCGCCATCATGGTCGCCGTGCTCGGCTTCAATCTCCTGGGTGACGGGCTCCGCGACGCGCTCGACCCGCGTCTGCGCGGCCAGGTGTAGGGGGGCGATCGCTGCCTTGATACCATCTTCCAGCGGACAGTAGAGTCGGGCGGGCACAGGACCGGAGGACTGGCGCTTCAGATCACGAGGAGATCCTGCGATGACCGGACAGAAGTCCGCTACGAGATGCACATGTATCCGGGGACGCAGCACGGCTTCCACAACAACTCGACGCCGCGCTATCAGGAAGCCGCGGCCAAGCTCGCGTGGGACCGCACCGTCGCCTTCTTCAAGACGAACCTCACCTGACGCGGAGCAGGTGGCCGTCGGGCGAGTACCTGCCGGCAGGTCGCGGCCGCCACGATCGCAGCGGATCCCGAGCCCGGCCTCCTTGACGCAGGTCGGGAGGGCGCATACGCTCCCGAACGTCGGTACACTCCTTTCTCCGGGTCCCAAGTTCACGTAAGGGGCACGACCCGACTCGGAGAGATCGCGATGCCGGCGACGAAGTGGCTCACCCCAGGTGGCGGAGGGCTGATATGATCCTGCGCTCCCGAGTACAAGGGCTATGGCGCGCGCGTGGCCGATCCCGCTCTGGGCCTGATCGTCGGCCACAACTACTCTGCCCCTACGAGGACGTCCGGCTCGAGACGAAGTGAGCATGCGCATAGCCCGCGATCGAGGTGCCGACCAAGAAGCAACCAGCGAGTGGATCGCGGGATCGCGTCCCGGGGCCTTCCGTATCCTCGAGCCGACTCCCTTCCGCCCTCGGGTCGCCCTCGTGATGGACGCGATGTCGGGGTGGCTCTTCGGCGTCGAGGCCCTTCCGCAGGACAGCGGCTCGGACGATGTTGCCGAGGCGATCCTGAAGGTGATGCACGGCTCCTCGACCGCGCGCGAATCAGCCGGGCTTCCCCGCACGCTGCGCGTGGAGGACCCGGCGCTCGCGGACGCCCTGCGATCGCGCCTAAGCCCCGAGGTGACGACCCAGTTGGCGCCCACGCCGGAGCTCGACGCGGTCATGGGCTCGCTGGCTCGTCACCTCGAGCGCGGCGACAATCGGCACAGCGATCTGGAGGCCAACCGCGTCACCCCCGAGACGATCCGACGCTTCTTCGAAGCCGCGGCCGCCGTGTACCGGCTTTCTCCGTGGCGCATCGTGCAGGCGGAGAGCCAGGTCCTGCGACTCGACGCGCCTACCTTCGGAGTGGAGAACGCCTGTCTCAGCGTGATCGGGGGCCTCGACGAGCACTACGGCGTGCTCGTCTTCGAGTCGGTCGATGATTTCTCGGACACGGCGATGGCCGAGGCAGAGGGCGTCCCCGGAGGGCAGAGCGCGAGCGTGCCCGTCCTGTCCGTCAACTTCGGTGGGCGCAAGGAGCTGCCTCGCGGGCTGGCGCGGGAGACGAAGCGCCATGCCTGGCCCGTGGCGGGACCGCGCGCCTACCCGTGGATCCTCGCCGTCGACGTCGACGGCCTGTCGCGGCCCATCACGGAGCGAGACTACACCTACGCCACCGCCCTGCTCGAGGCACTTGCCGTGTTCCTGCACGAGCACGCCGCCGTGTTCGAGGAAGAGCCGGCGAGTCCGATCGCCCGAACCGTGGTGCTCGATGGACTCCCGGACGCTCCCTCCGTGACGCTGACCGCTCCGCACCCGGACGCGGACTGGGACTGGCTCGATGGCGATCCGGTCCAGGCCGCGCGCTGGGCCGGGGCCGACGATCTCGCGGACCGATTCGTCGCCGACCAGGTACGGAACGGGCGGAGCAGCGAGTGGCTGCGGAGCGCCCAAGCGTTGGTGGAGGACTTGTTCCGTTTCAAGATCGACACGGCCAGCGAGGCGCCGGTCGGGTGGACGGCGAAGCAGGTCGAGGAGTTCCTGCTCGACTACTTCCCGTCTCTGGCCGTGATTCCACCGGAAGACGTCGAGGGCGTGCCGGAGCAGCTGGATGCCTTTTTCGTCTGGCTCGCCGACGAGGGCTACGAGAGTCCGCCGGGGGTGCAGGACATCCGAACGCGCATCGCGCGAAAGCGTTCGGCCTTCCTCGAGCGCGCCCTTCACCCCACGCCCGCGAGCCCGCGGAGCCTGGGCCTGGAGATCCGGAAGAGTGGTATCGACACCTCGGACGAGGCTGCCCTGGCCGCCTTCATCAGCAAGTGGTCCGCCGAGGTCGAGGCGGCGTCGGCGGCGCCGCCCGCTCGGACGAGCAAGCGCTGGACGTGGACGCCCGGTTCACCCGCTCCCGATCCCGCGGCGGCCTGTCCATGCGGCAGCGGCGTCCGCTATCGTAAGTGCTGCATGCCGCGATAGCCGCGTTGGCCCGACCCGGTCGCCCCTCACCGCACCTTGACGAGCTTCCGCAGGCTGCGCAGGCCGGCGGGCGGCGGCTCACCCTTGTAGCGATTGCCCCAGTTCGTGTACGAGACTTCGCCCACGTAGATGTCGCCCCGGGAGTCCACGGCGAGGCCGTGCGGCGACACGAACTGCCCCGGCTCGAGGCCCGCGGGCCGGTGGCCGAGCCTCGCCAGCATCTCCCCCTTGACGCTGTAGATGCTCACCCGCGGGCCGATGTTGGGCATGTCGTAGTTGACGCCGAGGCCGCCGCCGATCTCCCCCACGTAGAAGCGGCGCTCCGCTCCGCGCTCGAGGTGCAGTCCCGAGGGGCGGTGCATGTTGTTCCACTGCGTCTGGTAGCGTCCCTGGCCGTCGAAGACCTGGACGCGATGGTTCTCGCGGTCCGCCACGTACACCCAGCCGTCGGCGTCGCAGCAGATGTTGTGCGGGATGTTGAACTGGCCCGGATCCGTTCCCGGCTCGCCCCAGGAGAGGAGGAGCCGGCCGTCGGGCGAGTACTTGTGGACGCGCGCGTTGCCGTAGCCGTCCGAGATATAGAGATCGCCCTGGGGCGACAGCGCGGTGTGCGTGCAGCGGTGGAAGGGCGTGCCGCTCATGTAGGGCGCGGGCTTCCCTGGAATGCCGATGGTGAGGAGGACGCGGCCGTCCAGCGTGCAGTGCCGCACCGTGTGATCGCCGTCGTCAGTGAGCCACAGCGTCTCGTCGGGAGCCATGTGCAGGCCGTGCGCGCGGTGGAAGACGCCCTCGCCCCACGAGCGGAGGAAGTTGCCCTCGCGGTCGAGCACCACCATGGGACGCCGCCCGCGGTTGAAGGCGTACACGCGGTCCTGGGCGTCGACCCCCACCGCCGCTACGTCTGCGTTGAATTCCTGCCCGGGCGGCAGCTTGGCCCAGTCGTTGACGACCTCGTAGCGATAGGCGCCCGTGCCCAAGATCTCCGCCATGGCGTGCTCCTCTCGTGCCGCGAGATGTTCGCGGGGGCCGGCGTCGCCGGCCCCCGCCTTTGCGCTCCGTGGGGTAAGATACGCCGAACGCTTCCCAACTTCATGCTGGATCACGGAGGAACGATATGCATCACGGCCATCGGCTCTTCGGGATCGTGCTGGTGGTGGCGCTCGCGGCGACGGGCTGCGGGAAGGTTCACCTCGCGTCGACCACGTCGTGCAAGGCTCACGGGGGGACCTACGATGCCTCGGCACACACCTGCAGCTTCGAGCGGAGCTCGAAGCACGCGGCGGCGATCTGCCAGGAGGAGGGCGGCTACTACGATCCCAACGCGGACTACTGCGAGCTGGGACGCGATTAGAGACTCGGAGGCGGGGTTTCACCCCCCTTCCGAACCTCCCCCCAAGAGCAGGATTGCGCGGGCACAGCCCGCGCGCGAAGTGGTTGCTCCGGGCGTGGCGGAGAGGCTCGCGGGCTAGTAGAATCCGCGCGAGAGCGGAGCCTCGGTGACCGAGGCGCGAGGAGTGGACAGCCAAGCGAGGAGGGTGTCATGAAGGACGGGCTCAGGTTCGTCGACTGCGACATGCACATCATGGAGCCGTCGGATCTCTTCGAGAAGTACCTCGATCCGCGGTTCCGGAGCCGCGTGCTCCTGCCCATCGGCGCCGATGGCCGGCCCAAGCGCGGCACCATTGTCATCGACGGCCTGCCTACGACCATGGACGCCGAGCTGCAGCAGTACCGCAAGCGCAGCAAGCCCGGCGCCACGAACAGCACCCAGCCGCTCTCGGGCTCCCGCCTGGCCGACACGGGGCGCCTCGATTTCGCGATCGAGCGCAAGTACGATCCCGTGGCCCAGATCATGGGCATGGCCATGGAGGGCGTCGACATCGCCGTCCTCTTCCCGACCACGGGCCTGAGCCTCCTCGCCCGCGACAACATGGACCCGCATCTCTCGCTGGCCCTCTGCGAGGCGTACAACAACTGGATCCACGAGTTCTGTCAGCACAGTCCCGACCAGCTCAAGTTCGTGGCCATGCTGCCGCCGCACGACGTGCACCTCGCCTGCCGCGAGCTCCTCCGCTGCGTGAAGGAGTTGGGCGCGGTGGGGTCGTTCCTTCGCCCCAACCTCGTCAATGGTCACTACTGGCATTCGAACTACTGGGAGCCCCTCTACGACCTGCACGAGAGGCTGGACGTGACGTGGGGCTTCCACGAGGGCACGGGCGCCTGGTACTCGCACATGAACGTGCTCTACGGGGAGAATCGCTTCTATCGCCACGTGGCCAGCCACTGGATCGAGATGCAGCAGGCCCTGATCGCCATGATCGTGGGCGGCGTCTTCGAGTTCCACCCGCGTCTGCGCGTGGGCTTCCTGGAAGCGCAGAACTCCTGGGTGCCGGGGCTGCTCTCCCGTATCGAGTGGGACTACCCGCAGTATCGGGACACCCACGCGCCGTATCTGGCCCTGACGCCGAAGGAGTACTTCCGGCGCAACTGCTGGGCCGCGGTGGAGGGGAGCGAGCCGGAGATCGAGGCGACGGCCGGGCTCATCGGCGCCGACCGCATGTGCGTGTCCACCGACTACCCGCACTTCGACTCGAACTTCCCCAACGTGTCGAGCAATCTCTTGCGGACGTGCTCGCGAAAGACAGCGGCGGAGATCCTGCTGGGCGGCGCGGGGCTCTACAACTTCACCGAGGCGCACTTCGCGAAGGCGGCCGCCGCCGCGGCGAAGCAAGCGCCGGCCCGGGAGCCTGTCACGGTGTGAGCTGAGGGCGGGCACGCCGAAAGGATCCGCGCCCGCCCCCGAAGACCTACTTGCGGTGCGCCTTGCGCGCCACGCCGGTACGCACGGCGGCATCCGCCACCGCGGCGGCCACCGTGGGCACCACACGCGCGTCGAACATGGACGGGGTGATGTATTCCTCGCCCAGCTCGTCGTCCCCCACGATGCCGGCCAGGGCGTGGGCGGCGGCCAGCTTCATCTCGTCGTTCACGCTGCGGGCGCGCACGTCGAGCAAGCCGCGGAAGAAGCCGGGGAAGCAGCACGAGTTGTTGATCTGGTTCGGGTAGTCCGAGCGGCCGGTGGCCATCACCCGCACGTGCGGCCCCGCCTCCTCCGGCATGATCTCCGGCGTGGGATTGGCCATGGCGAAGACGATGGGGTCGCGTCCCATGGTCTGGACGTCCTTGAGGGAGACCACCCCGGGACCCGAGAGGCCGATGAAGACGTCGGCGCCCTTGAGGGCATCCCCCGCCGAGCCGCGCAGCCTCTCCGCGTTGGTGTGCTCGGCGAACCACTGCTTCATGGAGTTCATGTTCTCCGTGCGCCCGCGATAGATGGTGCCCGCCCGGTCGCAGCCGACGATGTGACGCGCGCCTTCCAGCATGAGGAGCTTGGCGGTGGCGATGCCGGAGGCGCCCGCGCCGGTGAAGACGATGCGCGCGTCGGAGAGCTTCTTCCCCACGATCTTGAGGGCGTTGATGAGGGCCGCCAGCACCACCACCGCCGTGCCGTGCTGGTCGTCGTGGAAGACGGGGATGTCGAGCTCGCGCTGGAGGCGCTCCTCGATCTCGAAGCAGCGCGGGGCCGAGATGTCCTCCAGGTTGATGCCCCCGAACACCGGGGCCACCGCCTTGACGATGGTGACGATCTCGTCCACGTTCTTGGTGTCCAGGCAGAGGGGGAAAGCGTCCACCCCTGCGAAGGACTTGAAGATGAGGGCCTTGCCTTCCATGACGGGCTGGGCGCCGTTGGGCCCGATGTCGCCCAGGCCGAGCACTGCGGAGCCGTCCGAAACCACCGCCACCGTGTTCTGCTTGATGGTGAGGGTGTAGGCCTTCTCGGGATCGTGGTGGATGGCCATGCACACGCGGGCCACCCCCGGCGTGTAGGCCATGGAGAGGTCGTCGCGCGTCTTCACCGCGATGCGCCCGTTGACCTCGATCTTGCCGCCCAGGTGCATGAGGAAGGTGCGGTCGGAGACGTGGACGACCGTCACCCCTTCGATGCCACGCAGCCGCTCCGTGATGCGCTGGCCGTGCGCCTCGTCGCTCGCCTTGAAGGTGATGTCGCGCGTGGTCTCGCGTCCCGCCTCCACGATGTCGATGCCCCCGATGTCGCCGCCCTCGGCGCCGATGGCGGAGGTGACCTTCCCGAGCATGCCAGGCGAGTTGAAGATGCGGAGGCGGACGGTGAGGCTGTAGCTGGCTACCGGCGCATTGCTCATGAGGGAGCCTCCCTGCTCGGGCCGTATGGGTGGACGCTGCGCGTCAGGCCTCGGCGAGTCGCGACATGAGGATAGACGAGCGGATGCTCCGGAACAAGCCCTCCGAAGGGCCGCGGTCAACGTTGCCAGGCCGCGGCCGGGGGCGGTACACTGCCTCGCACATGCGCGTCGCGATACTCGCCGCCGTCCTCCTCTTGGCCTCCGTCCTCCCCGTCGCGGCCCAGCCCGCCCATATCGTCATCTCCCAGCCCGCCGAGGCGACGACCATGGACCCCGGGCGCTCCACCCAGGTCCTTACCGTGAACTACTTCGTGAACCTGTACGACACGCTCACGCGGTGGGACACGGCGCTCCAGCTCCAGCCGGGGCTGGCCACGGCGTGGAAGACGGTGAACGAGACGACGTGGGAGTTCACCTTGCGCCCCGGCGTGAAATTCCACGACGGGAGCGCCTTCACCGCGGAGGATGTGAAGGCGACGCTCGAGCGCAACATGCAGCCGGGCAAGACGGTAGTGACGCCGGGCTTCACCACCATCGAGGCGGTGCAGGTGGTGGGTCCCCTCAGCCTGCGCATCCTCACCAAGAAGCCCGATCCCCTCGTGCCCGTCCGCATGGCCCAGATGGGCTCGCAGATCCTCCCCGCGCGCCTCACCACCGACGACGGCGTGAAGGAGCTGGCGCGGCGCCCGGTGGGCACGGGAGCGTATCGCTTCGTGGAGTGGGTCAAGGACGAGCGGCTCGTCATGCAGGCCAATCACGAGTGGTGGGGCTGGGAGGGCAAGGCGCCGGGGGTGGAGCGGGTGATCTGGAAGCCCATCCCCGACGAGTTCCCGCGCGTGATCGCCCTCGAGAAGGGCGACGCGGACATCATCACCAACGTGCCGCCCGATCGCATGAAGGCCATCGCGGATGGCCGGAACACGCGCCTGCTCTCCGTGCCCTCCTCGCGCTACGTGGCCCTGTCCATCAATGCCACGCAGCCGCCGCTCTCCGACAAGCGCGTGCGGCAGGCCCTGAACTACGCCCTCGACGTGCCCGCCCTCGTCAAGAACCTCTACGCGGGGATGGGCAAGCCGTACGGCGGCGGTCTCGCCGACACCGACTTCGGCTACAATCCCGCCCTCAAGCCCTACGCGTACGATCCCGCCAGGGCCAAGGCGCTCCTCGCCCAGGCCGGCTATCCCAACGGCATCGACGTGACCATCTACTTCGGCAACGGCACCATGGTCAATGACAAGGCCCTCATGGAAGCCGTCGCGGACATGTGGAGCAAGATAGGGATCCGGGCCAAGCTCGAGATGATGGAGATGGGCGCGCGCCAGCGCATGAACAACGAACGCGCGGTGCCGCCCTCCGGACTTTTTCTCGGCAATCCGCAGTCGACCCTCCTTGACGCCGACGGCAGCCTGTGGCGCATCTTTCACCCCACGGGATTCAACGGCAAGTACTGGGTGGGGAGCCAGCCCGGACAACGCTTCCACGATCTGATGGAGCAGGCGCGCTACACCCTCGATCCCAAGAAGCGCAAGGCGCTCTACGCGGAGGCCACCGCCATCTTCCACGAGGAGAAGCCCTCGGTGGAGCTCTTCCAGGAGGTGGTGGTGTACGGCACCAGCCGCCGCGTCTCCTTCAAGCCGCGCGCCGACTTCCGGCTGATCGTGTCCGAGATGACCCTGTCCCGGTAGGTGTGGGGCTTCACCCTGTCCACGGAGAGACCATGAGCCATCGCGGCATGAAGTACGGCATCTTCCTCGCGCCCTTCCATCGCGTGGGAGAGAATCCCACCCTCGCCATCGACCGTGACATGGAGCTCATCGAGTGGCTCGACTACCTGGGCTACGACGAGGTGTGGATCGGCGAGCATCACTCCGCGGGCTGGGAGCTGATCGCCTCCCCCGAGATCATGATCGCCGTCGCCGCCGAGCGCACGCGCCACATCATGCTCGGCTCCGGCGTCACCAGCCTGCCCTACCACCATCCCTTCCTGGTCGCCCAGCGCTTCGTCCAGCTCGATCACATGACGCGCGGGCGCGCCATGCTCGGCTGCGGCCCCGGCGCCCTCGTCTCCGACGCGTACATGCTGGGGATCGAGGCGAGCACGCAGCGCCATCGCATGGACGAGGCCCTCGACGCCATCATGGCCCTCCTCCGCTGCGAGGAGCCCGTGACCATGAAGACGGACTGGTTCGAGCTCCGCGACGCGCGCCTACACCTGGCGCCCTACACGGATCCCTGCTTCCCCATCGCGGTGGCGAGCGTGATGACGCCCGCGGGCATGATCAGCGCGGGCAAGCACGGGCTCGGCGTCCTCTCTCTCGGCGCGGGGTTGCCCGGCGGCCCCGAGGCCATCGCCGAGCACTGGCGGATCGGCGAGGAGACGGCGGCGGCCCACGGGACCTCCATGGATCGGGGCAAGTGGCGGCTCGTGGTCAACTGCCACGTGGCTGATGACGACGAGCTCGCCCTGCGCCAGGTGCACGCGGGCGAGCGCCACGAGACCGTGACCTACTTCGAGGAAACGCTGGGCCGTCCCCCCGGCCGCTCCGACGACCCCATCCGAGACGGCGTGGCCGCGGGCACCACCCTGGTGGGCACGCCCGACACTGTGAGCAAGGGGATCGAGCGGCTCATCCATTTCTCCCGTGGCGGCTTCGGCGGACTGCTCTTCCGCGCCAACGAGTGGGCGAGCCGCGAGGACACCCTCAAGAGCTACGAGCTCTTCGCGCGCTACGTGATGCCGCGCTTCCAGGGCTCGCTAGAGACCGTGGCGGGCTCCAATGCGTGGTGCCGCTCCAAACGCAAGACCATCTTCGGCCCAAACGTGGCGGCCATTCGCAAGGCCTTCACGGATGCGGGCAGGCCCGTGCCTAAGGATTTCACCGCGCGTACGCCGGGCGCCGCGGATGTGGGCGCCGGGGACGACGAGCGGGCGTGATCCAGCGCCGCTGGCCGATCTGGATCGGCGGCGCCCTTCTCGCGCTCCTTTCCCACAGTCTCGCCCAGGCTGCGGGAAGCGAAGCGAGTCACGCCGATCCTTTCGCCCCCGTCCTGCTGGAGCTCGCTGTGGTGGTACTGGCCGCGGCGGTGGGGCGGCGTCTCGCCGGCCTCGCCGGGCAGCCCGCCGTGCTCGGCGAGCTCGTCATCGGGGTAATCATCGGTAACGTGGGGTACTGGCTGCAGGTCCCCGTCTCCGTGCTGCTCATGCACTGGGACCAGGTCGGCAAAGTCGTGATGAAGACCTGGGATACCCATCTCACCATCGCCGATGCCGCCGCCCAGGTGTTCCCGCCCGCCGAGCTCGCGCCCGGGGGTATCGGGACGCGCCTCGTGGAAGCCCTGAGCGGTGACGACGGGGCGCACTGGCTCGCCATGACCTTCGTGATCTGGCTCCTCTCCAATCTCGGCGTCACCTTGCTCCTCTTCATGGTGGGCATGGAGTCGAGCGTGGAGGAGCTGGTGCGGGTGGGGCCGCGCGCCCTCGTGATCGCCGTGATCGGCATCGTCGGTCCCTTCGCGGCGGGTTTCGCCACCACCGCCGTCATGCTGCCGGGGGCGCCCCTCGCCGTCGATCTCTTCGTGGGCGCGACGCTGTCCGCCACCAGCGTGGGGATCACCGCGCGTGTCTTCCAGGATCTGCGCCGTCTCACCTCGCCGGAGGCGCGCCTCATCCTGGGGGCCGCCGTGATCGACGACGTGCTCGGCCTGATCGTGCTCGCCGTGGTGGCGGGCGTGGTCGCCACCGGGAGCATTCACCTGGGCGAGGTGGCGCGCATCGCGCTCTTCTCCACCCTCTTCATGGCCGCGGTGATCCTGATCGGCGATCGCGTGGCGGGAGCCCTCGTGCGCGCCTTCCGCCGGCTGGAGCCGACGCAGACCCGCCTGCTCTTCGCGCTGACCCTCGCCTTCCTCATGGGGTGGCTCGCCAACCTGATCGGCCTCGCCACCATCGTGGGCGCTTTCGCCGCCGGCCTCATCGTGGGCGAGCGCCACTTCGCTCCACGCGCGAGCAACGGCGAGGGGCGGGAGGAGACGGTGCACGGCCTGGTCGCCCCCCTCGAGCAGATCTTCGCTCCCGTCTTCTTCCTGCTCATGGGCATGCAGGTGAATCTCTCGAGCTTCGGGAAGCCGGGGACGATGGCCCTCGCCGCCGTCCTCATCCTAGCCGCCGTGCTCGGCAAGATCGTCTGCGGCGTGGCCGCGGGGCCCGTCGACCGCCTCTCCGTGGGGCTCGGCATGGTTCCGCGAGGCGAGGTGGGCCTCATCTTCGCGAGCGTGGGCAAGGGCCTGGGGGTCATCGACGACGCCCTCTTCTCGGCCGTGGTGATCATGGTGATGGTGACGACCATGATCACGCCCATCACGCTCAAGTGGTCGCTCGGCCGTCACCCGGCCGCCGCGGCCTGAGCCGTCGCTAG
>JBKOVG010000241.1:0-6174 GCA_046723845.1 Candidatus Methylomirabilota bacterium
GTACCTGGCGCAGTGGAATGCGCACCCCACGCCCTTTGTCTGGACGAAAGAGCCGGCCGACATCATCCGCAAGGCCCTCCGACGGAGGCATGCTCGTTAACATGACTTCATGGACGGGACACTAGGGCGCACGCATACACGACCCCTTGCCTGATCACTAACCGGATGTCCATCAGGCGATGCCGAATGATCGCGTGAGCGATCAAGGCAATCATGACGACAGAAAAGAGGGGTCCGTAGTGGCTGAGGGACGAGGCACCGGAAAGCAGAGGTACGACAAGATTGGTGGCGATTGCGCACGCACCTGGAACAAGAAGTGCAACGAAGAGAAACTTTAATTGCTGTCGTTCGGCTCCGCGAGCCACTCGAGTCTTTTTGATGAGAACCAGAACGCAGTAACCGGCACAAGCGAGGACGTACAGCGCAAATGCATCGTATAGCGGAGCGTACGTGAGCGTGCGACCCTGCGGCGTCCGAGTGGCAGAACTTACAATCCAAGGAGTGAACAAGGAGAACAGGGCAAAGGCAATGACCGTTGCCCCCAGGAACCTCACCGGCCAAGACGAGGGTAGCGAATTCTGAAAAGGGAATGTCTTTATGAAGAGCGCCATAGCAAAAAGGCTAAGGCCCGGCATTACGAAGGCGATCCGAGCCCACAATAGGGCCGGTTCGCTACCGGCCAACCTGCTAGCTTGGGTTACGCTCCAGCCCGACACGGAGAACGCGAAAAACGCGAAAGAACGGTTGACCCAATGCCCTCGGTTCCTGGAATACACGAGAGCGCCGAGGCTTGCGTTCAGGACACTGACGAGAAGGAGAAAACTTAGTTGAGGCACAGAGCTATGCTTTGGGTCCGCCGAGCGCCAAGACTGAATGAGTGCCGCCGAGCGCATGTGCTGTGGTTAGTGCGTTCCGGATCCGGCTTACTCGTGTGGTATTGGGAACATAGTCGAGATCGCAATCAGGATCAGCGGTTCTGTAGTTGATGGTCGGCGGTATCATCCCGTGTGAAATCGATAGCGCCGTCGAGATGGCCTGCAGAGTCCCACTAGCGGCGATCGGTTGCCCAATCATAGACTTGATAGAGCTGATTGGGATCGCGTATGCAGCTCGGCCGAAGATCAATTTGAAGGCATTGGTTTCTGCCCGATCGTTATCTTGCATGGAGTTTCCGTGTGCATTGATGTAGTCGACGTCGGTCAGTCCCAACCTACTGCTTTGAAGCGCCATCCTGACGGCGTCTGCCAGAGCTCGGCCTGTCATGTCTCTCTTTCGAAGGTGTAGGGCCTCGCCTGTGACGCCGTACCCGAGCACTTCTGCATAGATAGGGGCACTACGATCGAGCGCCCTTTCTAGCGTCTCTAGAACGACCGCTCCTCCTCCCTCTCCCAAGACAAGTCCATCGCGAGTGCGATCGTATGGCCGTGACGAGCGACTAGGATCCGCTACTGGCTTCGCCAATATTCCGAGGGCGCAGAACGTTGAAAAGGAAAGGGGGCTAAGCGGGGCTTCAGTGCTACCGACGACTGCCGCATCCACCAGACCTTCCTTGATCTGGTCAGAACCCCACTTGATGACATCGAGGCCAGTAGAGCAGCCTGATGCAAGGGTCATCGTCGGACCCTTGATCCCGAGCTCGATTGCGACGTGACTCACGGGCGCGTGGGTCGAATACTGAAAGCATGTTAATGGATCTAAATCAACATAGCCTTCTCGCTTGACCTTCTCGTAGGACTCTTCCACTTTTTCAAATCCACTGATGCAGGTACCAAAGCAAGCAGCGACTCGATTTTCATTTGGAGCATCTATCTGCAACTTGGCGTCATCGATTGCCATCTGTGCGGATGCAAGGGCGAACTGACTGAAGCGCCAGAGATCCCGTGAATTCCTCTTCTCCATGAAATCGATCGGATGAAAATCTCGCACCTCAGCTGCAACCTGGCAGGGGTAGGGCGACGGATCGAAGGCCGTGATGTAGTCGATCCCCGATTTCCCTGTGATGAGGGCGTTCCAGAAGGCGTCCTTTCCGATGCCGTTGGGGGCTACGAGGCCGAGGCCGGTGATCACCACGCGACGGGGATTTCGCACAGCGCCTCCCTCAAGGCTTCCCACGGGTCGCCAGCTCTATAGAGCGGGACCGCACTAACGTATCATAAATGCGGGAAAACCCTATGGGCCTGCTCCCCCGGCGCTTTGCGGTACAATCGTGTTCAGCCATGGCGTTCCGCCTCCCGCGCCGAGCGTTTCTGGCGACCCCGCTGTCGCTCCTGCTGCTTCCCCGGACCGCCCTGGCGGCCCTGTCCGGCACCCCCCAGCCCCAGGCCTTCGCGGTCGACGTGGGGGTCCTCTTTGACATGATCAGCTTCGCCCTCCGGGGCGCCGTGACGAGGGACATCGACGAAGCGGCGGGGCGCTACCGGATCACCGTGGACGGGGAGGGCGACAAGATCTCGGTGCACACCGAGACCAACGGGGTGATCCGTCAGGGCCGGTACCTGCCCGTCCAGCTTCACAGCACCAGCACGATCCGCGGACGCGAGAGCCGGCTCGACCTGCTCTACGATCACGACAAGGGGACCGTCGAGTATCACTCCGTGGGACATACGTTTTTCCTCGGGCGCCGACGGCAAGTGGACGATCTCCTGAAGCTCCCCACCGACCGCCACGTGGACGACCTCCTCTCGGCCGAGCTCAACTTCGCCGCGGACAAGCTGGACCGCGACCCTGACGGCACGTATCGCACCTATATCGTGCGCCGGTCCCGTCCCGAGAACGAGGGGCCAGATGACGTATCTCCCAGCGGATACAGGGCGGAGCTGATCCCCCTCCGCTTCCAGGTGGTGCCCGACGAGACCTCGCGTCGCCTGCGCGCCCAGATCGACATCACGGGGTTTTCCTCGTGGGCGCGGCGGAACCAGCCCGCCCAGGTCACCTTCGGTCCCGACCGGCATGTGGAGAGCGTGCAGTCCAAGCTGATGCTCGGCACCACCTTCAAGGCTCGTCTCGCCACCGCCGCCCTGATGCCCTCCTGATGGGGCACGATCTGGTCGGGCTGGGTGAGGTCATGCTTCGCCTCGCCGCCCCGCCGCCCCAGCGCCTCGACCAGGCCGTAGCCCTCGACGTCCAGATCGGCGGCTCCGAGGCCAACGTCGTGGCCGCGGTGGCGCGGCTCGGGCTGCGAACCGGGTTCATCTCCGCGGTGCCGTCGGAGCACGTGTGGGGTGACCGGACCATCCGCGAGCTCAACGGCCACGGCGTGGATTGCGCGGGCATCGTCCGCCGGCCGGGCAGCCGCATGGGCCTCTACTTCCTCGAGTACGGCGCGCCCCCGCGGCCGGTGCGGGTGCTCTACGATCGGCGCGATTCGGCCCTGAGCCAGCTCGTGGCCGACGAGATCGACTGGGCCATCGTGCGCCAGGCGCGGATGGTCCATCTCTCCGGCATCACCGCCGCTCTTGGTGAGAACTTGCGGGGGGTGCTGCGGCGAGCCTGCCGCGAGGCACAGGCGGCCGGCGTGCCCGTGTCCTTCGACGTGAACTATCGCTCGCGCCTCTGGTCCGCCAAGGAGGCGCGCGACTTCCTGACGGAGCTCCTGCCGGCGGTTCGCCACCTCTTCATCGGATCGGACGACGCGGAGACGGTCTTCGATCTCTCCGGTCCGCCCGATGCGGTCCTCGCGGGCCTGGCGCGGCTGGCCCCCGCCGCCACCACCGCCCTCACGCTCGGCGAGGCGGGCTCGGCCGTGCGCGACGGCGGCCGGGTGCTGCGGCCCTCCCGTCTCTACACGGTGACCACGGTGGACCGCGTCGGGGCCGGCGATGCCTTCGCGGCGGGCTTTCTGTGGCGAGTGCTCCAAGGGCAGTCGACGCAGGAGGCTGTCGACGCCGCCACCGCGCTGGCCGCTCTCAAGTGCACGATCTGGGGCGACATCGCCCTCGTCCGCCGGGGCGAGCTCGAGGAGCTCATGGCGTCCACCCACTCGGAGATACGACGCTAGAGGAGGACATCACTCGGTGAGGACGGTCGTGCTGCTGATCTCGAACCTCGTCGTGACGTTTCCGTGGTACGGCCATCTTCGCTTCCGGCAGGCGCCGCTCCGCCGCATCATCCTCGGCCGCGGGGGCACGGAAGTCTTCGGCGGGAAGGACGCGGCGTCGTCCATGGCTGCCGTCTCCTTCAGGTCCTGATGGCCGAGCCTGCCCGCGGCGCTCCCGGGATTCTCGAAGGGCTGACCCGGGCCCAGCGGGAGGCCGTCACTCACGAGACGGGCCCCCTCCTGATCATCGCGGGGGCGGGGACGGGCAAGACGACGGTCATCACCCGGCGCATCGCTCACCTCATTGCCACGCGCCGCGCGCGCCCCTCCGAGGTGCTCGCCCTCACCTTCACGGACAAGGCGGCGGCGGAGATGGAAGAACGGGTCGACCAGCTCGTCCCCTACGGCTACGCGGACGTGCAGATCTCGACCTTCCATGCCTTCGGCGATCGCCTCATCAAGGAGAACGCCCTCGAGCTCGGGCTCACCCCCGACTTCCGCGTGCTCACGCGCGCCGAGCAGGTCATCTTCGTGCGCGATCACCTCTTCGAGTTCCCCCTCAAGCACTACCGGCCTCTCGGTGATCCCACGCGGCACATCCAGGCCATGATCACGCTGTTCAGTCGCCTCAAGGACGAGGACGTGGGCCCGGACGAGTACCTGGCCCACGCCGAGGCCCTCCTGGCCGCCGCCGTCGACGATGCCGCGCGTCTCGAGGCCGAGGAGCATCTGGAGCTGGCCCGCACCTACGCCCAGTACCAGGTCCTCATGGCGCGGCTCGGCCAGATCGACTTCGGCGACCAGATCGTGGAGGTGCTGCGGCTGCTGCGCACGCGCCCGCACGTGCTCCGGCGCTGTCAGGAGCGGTACCGCTTCATCCTCGTGGACGAGTTCCAGGACACCAACTACGCCCAGTTCGAGGTGGTGAAGCTCCTCGCGGCCCGGCACCGGAACGTCACCGTGGTGGGCGACGACGACCAGGCCATCTTCCGGTTCCGCGGCGCGTCCATGAGCAACATCCTCGAATTCGACCGCACGTATCCCGACGCGCGGAAGGTCCTCCTGCTGGAGAACCGCCGCTCACCCCAGGCCGTGCTCGACGCCGCCTATCGGCTCATCCAGTTCAACAACCCGGATCGCCTCGAGGCGGCCCAGGGCATCGACAAAGAGCTCCGATCGGTGGGGCTCGACGGCCAGCCGCAGATCGGCGTGGCCCCGACGCATCTCGCCTTCGACAGCGTCTCCACGGAGTCGGACCAGGTCGCGGAGCTCATCGCGGAGGCGCACGCGGAGGGGCGGCCCTATCGCGACTGCGCCATCCTCGTGCGCGCCAACAGCGACGCCGATCCCTTCCTCCGCGCCCTGAATCTCCGCAACATCCCCTGGACGTTCTCGGGCAATGCCGGGCTCTACGGCCGGCCCGAGATCCGGCTCCTCATCGCCTTCCTCCGCAGCGTGGCCCATCCCGACGACTCCGTGAGCCTGCACTATCTCGCCTCGTCGGACATCTACCAGGTGCCCATCTTCGATCTCACGGAGTGCGCGACCTACGCGGATCGACGCCACCGCTGGCTCTTCCACGTGCTGCGCGAGGTGCCCGCCGAGGTGCAGGTGGGGGAAGAGGGGGCGGGGGCCATCCGCCGGCTCATCGCCGATCTCGAGCGCTACATGGAGCTGGCGCGCGAGACCCCCACCGGCGAGCTGCTCTATCAGTTCCTCGTGGACTCCGGCCTCATGACCCGCTACGCCAAGGCGCCCGCCGAGCAGGAGCAGGAGGTGCAGAACGTCAGCAAGTTCTTCGCCCGTGTCCGCGACGCCTCGCGCGTGCTGCAGTACGACAACGTGCGCGAGTTCGTGAATCACCTGGACGCCCTCATCGACGCGGGCGACGACCCCGCGGTGGCCGAGGCGGAGGCGGACACCCCCGCCGTGCCCGTGCTCACCGTGCACAAGGCCAAGGGTCTGGAGTGGCCGGTGGTCTTCCTCGTGAACTGCGCCCAGGAGAAGTTTCCCACCCGGCGTCGCGGCGACGCCCTCGAGATGCCCCTCGGCCTCATCCGGGACACCCTGCCCACGGGCGACTTCCATCTCCAGGAGGAGCGCCGGCTCTTCTACGTGGGGATGACGCGGGCCAAGAA